>JANXTL010000076.1 GCA_025352375.1 Acetobacteraceae bacterium
CTGTGCAGATTTTCCAGGCCACCTCTCTCTCCCACCTGTCTGGCGAAGGTCGCCCGACTGTGGCCCTGAGTCTTCAGGACAAATTCGATGACATCGGTGATTCTGGTGATCTCGGCCTGCTCAGGATCGGATGCCCGTTCGGCTCGATAGCGTTCAGCAAGCTGCTCGGCTGAGACCTGTTCCAGGCGCTTGCCCGCTTCACGGGCGGTGCGAATGCGCTTCTGAAGTCCGGCAATGATGGGGGCCGCCACCGTTGTTGCTCTATGTTCATCGGTCTCGCCGGTTGGAACTTTGAACACTGACTGACCGATGATGTCCCGCACATCCGCCGGAACGATCATCCGAACGAACCACCTGTGGCGCTGCTTCGCCAGATAGGGATATCGACTTCTTACCATCACGCCCAAAACCCACGGTGAGCGTCCGATATACCCGTTGGTCAATCGTTGGTCAAATCGTTGGGCAAATCGTTGGGCAAAATAAGGGATTTTAAAGGGCTGTAGTCATTGAAAACATTTAAAAATAGGGAATTGGCGGAGGGGATGAGATTCGAACTCACGGTACGGCTTGACGCCGTACGGCGGTTTAGCAAACCGCTGCCTTCAGCCACTCGGCCACCCCTCCGCCTGGAGAGTCATACCCGGGCGAACCCGGACACAGCGTTTGCGCGACCGCTTCTACCCACATGCCGGCATCGGGTCAAACGGAACAACCGGATGGGCGTAAAAGGCTCAGTTCAGTGGGACTTCGAAGCCCTTCGCGGTGGCCGGCCGAGCCATGCAGCGTGCGTACCAGGCTTTAACGTTGGGGAAATCGGCGAGATCGACCAGATGACGCTCATGCCGCCAGGCCCAGCCCAGGATTGCGAAATCGGCGATCGAGCACTCGCCCGCGACGTAATCCTTACCGTCGAGCTGCTTGTTCAGCACGCCGTACAGGCGTCGGGTTTCCTTGGTATACCGCGCCAGTCCATATTTCTGGTCCACGGGATCGGCGACCTGCAGGAAGTGGTGCACCTGACCGGGCATCGGGCCGAAGCCGCCCATCTGCCACATCAGCCATTCCAGCACGGGAACTTTGCCTCGGATGTCGGAGGGCATGAATTTACCGGTCTTTTCCGCCAGATAGATCAGGATGGCACCCGACTCGAACACGGAGATCGGCTTGCCGCCGGGGCCATCGGTATCTACGATCGCGGGGATCCGGTTGTTCGGGCTGATGGCGAGGAACGACGGCGCGAACTGCTCGTCCTTGCCAATATTCACCGGGTGGACCGTGTAGGGCAGCCCCATTTCCTCCAGCGCGACGCTGATCTTACGGCCGTTGGGGGTGTTCCAGGTGTAGAGTTCGATCATGGTAGGGACCTTTGCCGTGGCGATGGCGCGCAATCTGCCGGTGCGGGCCGGTAGCGGCAAGGGCACAATGGCGTTGCGACCGCACTTCCTACCCAGCTATGGTGTCGGAAATGGGAGGACCGAGTCATGACCGAGGATCGGACGCTGACCCAAAGCGAAATCGACCAGCGCGTATTCGATCTCTACGACGAATATTGTCACGGGCAGATCGATCGCCGAGCGTTTTTGGCGCGGGCGGCGATTGTTACGGTGGGCGGGCTGGCGATGGCGCAGGCTTTGTTGCCGCGTTTCGCCCGCGCCCAAACCATATCGGTCACTGACGAGCGCATCAAGGCCCGCTACGTGAACTACTCCATCACGGCGCGCTGCATGCGTGCGTTCCAGCCAGCCGGCATGCGCAAGGACATCTGATTCCATGCCGTTACGAATACCCCGACTCTGGCCTTATGCCGGCGCAGCAGCGCGTCCATCTGCGGGGAGAAGTGTCCGACAAAAACCGGAATACCATCGGCTTGATACCGCGTGGCGCGATAGGCCCGCAGCAACCGGGCGTTCATCGGTCGTCCGATCTGCTTTCGAATTCGGCGTCACGGTGAACGTGCACGGACATCAGGACGCCGAACCCGAGCATCACCGTCAGCATGGCGGACCCGCCGTGGGACACCATCGGGAGGGGCACGCCACCTACGGGGATCGCACCCATGACCATCGCGATGTTCACGAGCACATACATGAAAAAATTGAACGAAATGCCAAGCGCCACAAGCCGTCCGAATTGGTGGCGGCAGCGTAGCGCGATCAGCATGCCGCCAATGACGATCGAGGCCAGCAGGCCCATGACCGCGATGGCGCCGACCCAGCCGAATTCCTCTCCGATCATGGTGAAGATGAAGTCGGTCTGCTTCTCCGGCAGGAAGTCCAGATGGCCTTGGGTGCCTTGCAGGAAGCCCTTGCCCCACATGCCGCCCGATCCCAGCGCGATCTTGGATTGCAGAATGTTGTATCCGGCGCCCAACGGGTCGCTTTCGGGGTGCATGAACGTATCGATCCGAGCGCGCTGGTAGTCGCGGAGGTGCTCGTAAGCGAACTTGGCGGCAAAGGGCACCGGCAGGGCGACCAGCAGGAACTTCCACCAGCGCACCCCGGCGGCAAAGAACACGGCCGCACCGACGATGGCTGTAATGACCGCCGTCCCAAGGTTCGGCTCCTTCAGGATCAGCCCGACGGGGACCAGGACCGCGATAATGGGCGGGATCAGGAACAGCGGGTTGCCCATGCGCTCCCACGACGCGCGGTGGAACCAGGACGCCAGCGCCAGCACCAGCGCGATCTTCATCAGCTCCGACGGCTGCATCTGCAAACCGCCGATTTCGATCCAGCGTTGCGCGCCCTTGCCGACATGGCCCATGCGCATCACGGCGATCAGCAGCGCGACGCCGACGGCGTATGCGACCCAGGAAAGCCGTTGGATCAGGCGGATATCGATCAGCGCGATGGCCAGCATCATGATCAAACCGATGCAGAACCGTACCGCGTGCCGTCCGGCATAGGGCTCCGCCGCGCCGCCGGCGGCGCTGTACAGGGCGACGTATCCGACTCCGGCCAGGCTGCACAGCAGCAGAACATACAGCCAATTGATACGGACGATCTTGCTGGTCAGGTCGAAGGAGGCTTCCCGCCAGAGGCGCCGCTCCATCATGGTTTAGCCCTCGCGAGCTTGGCGGCCGGCGGCTCTGACCGGTTGGCGGGGTCGCGCAGAAGGGTCTCGATCATGATGTCCTTCGCTAGCGGGGCGGCGGCGGCGGCGCCGGCATTACCGTGTTCGATCACCACGGCGACGGCGTAGCGGGGGGCGTCATAGGGGGCGAAGCACACGAACAAAGCGTGCGGCCGGTATTCCCATGGCAGCTTGGAACTGTCGAACGTGCCGCTCTCACGCATTTCGCGGGATACGCGGCGCACCTGGGCGGAGCCGGTTTTGCCGGCCATTTGCACTTTGGGATCGGGCAGCTTGGACAGCGGCGCGGTGCCCCCGGCCTCATTCACCACGGCCCACATGCCTTCGCGGATCGCATGCAGCGCCTTGTCCGGGAGGTCGAGCGTCGGCCAATCCTCGGGCAACGAGCCGGGTTGCAGCACGCCGCCCAAACTGCGGGTCAGATGCGGCTGCACCATCCGGCCGCTGGCGATACGCGCCGTGTAGGTGGCCAGCTGCAAAGGCGTCACCTGGATATAACCTTGTCCGATGCCGCTGACGATCGTGTCGCCAATGTTCCAGGCCTTGCCCTGCGCCATACGCCATTCGCGCGTGGGAATCAGACCGGCGCGCTGCCCCGGAAGGTCCAGCTCCAGTTCCATCCCTAGCCCGAGGCGGTTCGACATCGCGGCCACCTTATCGATGCCGGTACGGCGGGCGGCTTCGTAGAAGTAGACGTCGCAGCTGTTCTTGATCCCGGCCCGCATATCGAGGCCGCCATGCCCGCCCTTGCGCCAGCAGTGAAAACGCGTGTCGCCGAGATCCAGGTAGCCGGGGCAATCGATGCGGTCGTTCGGCCCGACTGCCTTCGACTCCAGTGCCGCCAGCGCCACTGCCATCTTGAACGTCGAACCGGGCGCATACAGGCCCGATGTTGCCTTGTTGATCAGCGGCGTGCGGCGGTCGCGCGTCCACTCCCCCCATTGCGCCTGCGACACGCCGGAGTTGAACACTGTCGGGTCGAAGCCGGGATTGGTGGCCATCGCCAGCACTTCGCCGTTGCGGCAATCCATCACCACCGCGCTGGCGCTCTCGTCGCCGAGCATAGTGACAACCGATTGCTGGAGGCCGGCGTCGATGGTGAGGCCGACGTCGTCGCCTTGCACACCCTCCTGCCGGTCGAGCTCGCGGATCACGCGCCCGACCGCGTTGACTTCCAGTTGCACAGCACCTGGCCGTCCGCGCAGCGCGAGGTCGTGATATTTCTCCATTCCCGCTCGGCCGATGCGCAGGCCGGGCAAAGCCAGCAAGGGGTCGCTGCTAACGTCGGCTTCGTTCGGCGGCGCGACGTAGCCGACGACATGCGCCAGATGCTCGCCGTAGGGGTAGATCCGGGTGGTGCCGACGTCGACCAGGATGCCGGGCAGGTCGGGGGCGTTGACCTCGATCGCCGCCATATCCTGCCAGCTCAGGAATTCCCGCACCATGACGGGGATGAAGTGCCGGCGCTTGTGCATCTCTCGGTCGATGCGGGCCCGCTCGTATTCGGTCAGCGGCACGATGCGGGAGAACGCGTCCAGGGTTGCCTTTACATTGGTGGCCTTCTCCGAAATCAGCAGGGCACGCCAGTTGATGCGGCTGCCGGCAACCGGCGTTCCGAAGCGGTCGAGGATGCGTCCGCGCGGCGGCGCGATCATCCGCGCGCTGATGCGGTTTTCGTTGGCGAGCGTGGCGTAACGCCCGCCCTCCACCACCTGCACCTGGTACAACCGCGCGGCCAGCCCGCCCAGCACCGCCACTTGCCCGCCCATCATGAGCAACGCACGCCGGGTGAAGACTCCGGTGCGGTTGGTTTCGCGGCGCATCAGGCGGCGTCCGCTTCAGGGACTGCTCGGTGCGCCCAGGCCAGGGGGATCGCCAAAACGGGGTACAAGGCGACCGTTAGCACCGCCTGAAACAGCGCCATACCCGGTGAAAGCAGCCGAATGGTGAGTGCGACCACCAGAGCCCAGGACAACAGCGCCGCGCCCGCACCGACCGGAACGAACGCCAACCAGTTCATCGCGAAGCCCTGTTGGCTCAGGAATCGGCGCCCCCGGCGGGCAATGCCATGCGCGAGCAGGAGCACAAGGACCCCGACGCCCAACGGCATGTATCCCAGGAGGTCGAGCAGCAGCCCGATGCCGAACACAGCGGCGGGCGGCATCGCCGCCGGGCGGAACAGCGACCAGAACCAGACGCATACCAGCGTCACCGCCGGCAGCATCACAGCCTGGCCGGGAATGCCGAACGGGACCTGCGTCAGCAGCATCGTGAGCACCGTGCAAGTCGCGGGAAAGCCGGCCCGCGCCGCACGATCCAGCCGTAAGCCGAATGTCAGGCGCGGGCGGATGCCGGGATTGCGGTGCCGAAAAGGCATCAGTGGCGCCCTGGCGTCGGCCTGGATTGCGTTTCCGGTGCGACCACCCCGCCCAGGCCGTAGTCGAAGATACGAACCACTTCCAGGCGGTTCAGCTGGGCGAAGGGCTGCACCTCCGGCACACCGTTCGCGGTGTGCTGAACGGTGCCGATCGGCAGGTTGGCGGGAAACGCGTTGGCTTCCGCGCTGGTCACGATCCGCTCCCCTTCCTGGGGCTGCACGCCTTCGGGCCAATACAGCAGCCGAGGGCGCGGCCCATTCGTGCCGACCAATATGGCGCGAGCGCGGGAGGTTTCCATGATCACGGGAATGCGGCTGTTCAGGTCGGTGATCAGCAATACGCGCGCGGTTCGGCTGCCGACTTCGGTGACCCGGCCGATCAGCCCGCGCTCATCCAGCGCGATCTGGCTTTTTTTAATGCTGTGGTTCGGGCCGACTTCGAGCAGCGCCGCGCGAGCGTACACACCGCCGGCATCGGCCACGACCCGGGCGGTCACGTAGTTCGCGGTGGGGTCGGGGATCCAGTTCAGGCTGGCCTTCAGGCGGGCGTTCTCGGAATCCAGCGCTAGCGCGATGGACTGCCAGCGGCGCAGATATTCGTTTTCCTCCCGTAATTTGGCATTGTCGGTGCGCAGGTTCCAGAGGTTTCCAGCATCGGACACCGCTCGGTCGATTGCGCGCAAGGGCTCCGACAGCACGGCGTAGATTGGGCCGAGCGAGTCGTTTAGCGCCATGCGTGCGCGTTCGGCCAGGATGGTGTCCGCTTTGCCCAACAGCATGAGTCCGAATGCCGCCGCGACCAGTACGGGCAGAGAAAGCTTCGACAGCGCCTGACGCGCGGGGATGGAAAGTCTGATCATGGATTGGGAGGAGGTTAGCGGGAAACGGCGACGACGGACAGGCCGTTAATGGGAGTCGCGGACAGCCAAGCGTTGAACAATGGCACCCAGGTCCGGGGGCAGGCGATGCGAAGGCCGGTGCCAAGGCGCCCGATTAAACGAGCGTTGTTTTCCCGGAACCATTGGGGCCGGCGACGATGACCAAAAGCGGCCTATGCGGCTCGAGATTATCGGTGCTGCCGCGCGTGCACTGGTTCCCCCGCCTCAGTACATCGACATCAGCACATTCTGTAGTCGCTTGCGTTCTTCCAGCGCACGCCCGGTGCCGAGGGCCACGCATTGCAGCGGGTTCTCGGCGATCACGACCGAGAGGCCGGTAGCGTCGCGCAACACTTCATTCAGCCGGTAGAGCATCGCGCCCCCCCCGGTCAGCACGATGCCGCGGTCGACGATGTCGGAGGCCAGCTCGGGCGGCGTGTTCTCGAGCGCCACTTTCACGGCTTCCACGATGGCCGCCACCGGCTCGAACAGGGCTTCGGCTATCTGGCGCTGGCTGACGAGGACTTCCCGGGGCACGCCGTTCATCAGATCGCGGCCGCGCACTTCTTGCATGGGGCCTTCGTCATTCTCATCGTCGGGCACCCGTGCCGCGCCAATGCTCATTTTGATGCGTTCGGCCGAGGACTCGCCGATCAGCAGGTTAAAGCTGCGGCGGATGTAGGAGATGATCGCCTCATCCATTTTATCGCCGCCTACTCGCACGCTGCGGGCGTAGACGATGCCGCCGAGGGAGATCACCGCGACCTCCGTGGTGCCGCCGCCGATATCCACGACCATGGAGCCACTCGGCTCCGTCACCGGCAGCCCGGCGCCGATTGCGGCGGCCATGGGTTCCTCGATCAACTGCACCTTGCGGGCGCCGGCGCTTTCCGCGCTTTCCTGGATGGCGCGGCGTTCCACGGCGGTCGAGCCCGACGGCACGCACACGATGATCAGCGGGGAGGCGAAGCCGCGGCGGTTATGCACCTTGCGGATGAAGTGCTTGATCATCTCCTCCGCCACTTCGAAGTCGGCGATCACGCCGTCGCGCAGCGGGCGGCTGGCGACGATGTTGCCAGGGGTGCGGCCGAGCATGAGCTTGGCGTCCTCGCCGACGGCGACGACTTGCTTTTTGCCGCGCCATTCCGCGATGGCCACCACGCTGGGTTCGGCCAGGACGATGCCGCGCCCTTTGACGTAAACCAGGGTGTTGGCGGTTCCGAGGTCGATGGCCATGTCGGCCGACATGAAACCCAGCATACGGGCGAACATACGGAAAACCTTTGGGACAGGTTCGATCTTGAGAAGGCGGGGGCTTAGACCTGTGGCCCGCCGTTCACAAGGGGTCCTTTCGAGCGGCCGGTCTTCATGGACAGAAGGTAGACCGGTTGGTAAAAGCCCGCCCATCCGGAGTCGCCCCCGCCGGTCGCACGCCCAACCCCTGGCAGGCCCCATGAAGATTGTCGCTGGCAACAGTAACCGCCGCCTTGCCGAGGCGGTGGCGAAGACGCTGACCCTGCCGCTGACCAAGGCATCCATCCGCCGCTTCGCCGACAATGAGGTCTTTGTCGAAATCCAGGAAAACGTGCGCGGGGAGGATGTTTTTGTCGTCCAGTCCACGTCCTACCCGGCCAATGACAATCTGATGGAGCTTCTGATCACCATGGACGCGCTGCGCCGGTCGTCCGCCCGCCGCATCACCGCCGTGATCCCCTATTTCGGCTACGCAAGGCAGGACCGGCGGTCGGCGGGCCGCACCCCGATCAGCGCCAAGCTGGTGGCCAACCTGATCACCGAGGCTGGCGCCCACCGGGTGCTGACCATGGACCTGCACGCCGGGCAGATTCAGGGCTTTTTCGATATCCCGGTCGACAACATGTTCGCAGCCCCGTTGTTCAGCCGGCACATCAAGGAAAATTACCCGGACCACGACCTGATGATCGTGTCCCCCGACGTGGGCGGCGTGCTACGAGCCCGCGCCATCGCGACACGGCTGGACTGCGACCTGGCCATTATCGATAAACGGCGGGAGCGTGCGGGCCATTCCGAGGTGATGAATGTTATCGGCGACGTCTCGGGCCGCGATTGCATTCTGGTGGACGACTTGGTGGACTCCGGCGGCACCCATTGCAACGCTGCCGAGGCGCTGATGAAGAACGGCGCCCGATCCGTCAGCGCCTATGTCACCCATGGCGTTCTGTCCGGCGGCGCGGTCGCTCGGATCGCGGATTCACACATTCAGATGATGACGATCACCGACTCGATCCTGGCGACGGAGGCGGTGATGAATTCGCCTAACATCCGCCAACTGACCATCGCGCCGCTGCTGGCGGACGCGATCGCCCGGACATCGTCGGAGAGCTCGGTCAGCGCATTGTTCGAGTGAGTCAGTCGTCCGCGCCGGCTCACAGGGGACCAGGTCGCTCCACGCGTTCGCTGTGCCGCGTGAGCTTCGATGACCGGTCTTGGACGCCAGCGGTCGGGCGGTCGATTTGAGCGAACCGGATCGGAACCATCGGCACGAATGCCAGACGCCGAATATCCATCGCAAACGCGCGCGATTGTCCGAGGGCTGCGGCAGCCTGCTTGTCGAATTTAAATATCCCGGGAGGCCGAACCGCGTAATGCCACGTCATGACCGCGGCCGAGCGACACCTTCCCCAACAGAGCAACAGTCAGCTCGTCGCTATTCCGCAAGAGTCAGCACAGAGCCACAGAGGTTCCATAACAATCATTCCGCTCCAGGAGGCGGGTCTGGTTATGAACTCTGTGGCTCTGTGGTGATTCTTAAACGCTATCGGCCGTGCGCTCTGCATAGTCCGTGGCCGAGTGGGGCTTGCTGTCGAAGAATTCAAGAAGGCTGGTCCGCCCGCCCTCCCCCGCTGGAGCGCGCCGGCTTGTGCGGGATCACCAGGTATTGGGTCCGCAGATTTCGCAGATTTTTTCCGCTTCATGGTGCTTGCTCCGAGATCGCGGGGCGGGCTCCGGTCAATCTGCGAAATTTGCGGACATCGGCCTGAGTTGGGCGGTAAGAGACTAGAGCGTGATCGCCTGAGGTTGACTTCAACCTCGGGCGTGAATCACCCTCTCAAACAAAGGCTTGGACCATGATCGAACGCCGAGATCGCGTGCACCCTCAGGCGATCACGCTCTAGGCCGATGCCTCCTCCGCTACGCGGAGCACGCGCAGGAAATTGCCGCCCCAGAGTTTCACCAGTGCGCCATGGTCGTAGCCGCGTCGCAGCAGTTCGGCGGTGACGTTGGCGCTGTCGGCG
>JANXTL010000105.1 GCA_025352375.1 Acetobacteraceae bacterium
AACCTCAAACGATCATGGTCTAAGGGTACGACCCTTTGTGTGCGTTGCGCCTTTGTGGTGAATTAAAGCGGACTCGCGCGCACTGCGAGTGTTTGAGTGAGGCACCGCTTTTTTCACCACAAAGGCCCGAAGTACACAAAGGACACAAATTCCGCCATGCAAGGCCTGTTTCTCGATGCCGTCGACGACCTCGCCGACATCTGTCAGCGTGTCTCCCGCCCCGGCGATCCTTCGGTCGCCATCAACGAACAAGCGGAAGTGGCGGCCGCCGATCTCCCCCGGCTGACCGCCGGGTACGATTTCGTGTTCAATGACCACTCGCAAATGCCGACCGAGGCCATGCGGCTGTGCACTGGTCTGAAGCACGTCATTTTCCTTGGCACCGGCGCGCGTAGCTACATGAACCCCGAGGAACTGGCGGCGCTCGGCATCGCCGTCCACATCATCAAGGGCTATGGCGACACGGCGGTGGCGGAGCATTCCATCGCGCTGATGTGGGCCGCCGCGCGCGGGATCGCCGCGATGGACAGCGGCATGCGGGCTGGAAAGTGGTTCCGCACCGAGGGCATGGAGCTGACCGGGAAAACCCTCGGATTGCTTGGCTATGGCGGCATCGGGGCCGAGGTCGCACGCATCGCGCATGGTTCGGGGATGAGGGTGCAAGCCTGGAACCGTAGCCCGAAAGTTGCGCCGCATGTGACGTTCACCGATTTGGACACATTGCTCGCCACCAGCGACGTGCTGTCCATCCATTTGCTGCTGAACGACGAAACCCGCGGTTTCCTGTCACGGGAACGTCTGGCCTGGATGAAAAAGGGCGCGATCCTGGTCAACACTGCGCGCGGCGCCATCGTGGACGAGGCGGCGATGATCGAGGGTTTGCGCTCCGGCCATCTGCGCCATGCGGCGCTGGACGTGTTCGCGACCGAACCGCTGCCGGGGGGCCATGAACTGACAACGCTGCCGAACGTCACCTTGTCCGCGCACAGCGCCTTCCGCACGCCCGAGGCCGGCGAGAAACTGCTGCGTATGGCGCTGGATATCGCGTGCACGCTGGCGTGACGGCGCCCTTGATGCTCTGGGCCGAGGGGGCTATCTGAACCGGGCATCCCGGCGAGGAGGTCGATACCGCGTGACCAACCCCCTATGCTGACCGACCTCCCCAACGTCCTGACACTCTCCCGTATCGCGGCGATCCCGTTGGTCGTGCTGTTGGTGGCGATCCGCACACCGGCGGCCGATCTCGCGGCGTGCGTCGTGTTCGCCATTGCGGCCATCACCGATTATTTCGACGGCAAGTTGGCACGCAGCCGGCAACAGCAATCCGACCTCGGCCGCATGCTGGACCCCATCGCCGACAAGCTGCTGGTGGCCGCTGCGCTGATGATGCTGGTGGGCCTCGACCGGCTGTCGCCGCTGGGCCTGTATCCGGCCATCGTGATCATGCTGCGGGAGATCCTGGTGAGCGGCCTGCGGGAATACCTCGCCGGCATCCGGATCCGGCTGCCGGTTACCAACCTCGCGAAATGGAAGACCGGGTTCCAGATGGGCGCGCTCGGGGCGTTGCTGGCCGGCGACACCGCTGCACCCATCCTTCACCTCGGCTGGCTGCCGGTGTCCATTATTGGGGAGACGATGCTGTGGGTCGCCGCGGCTCTGACGCTGGTCACCGGCTGGGATTATCTCACGGCCGGGCTGCATCACGCGCAAAGCCCCCCCGCCAAATGAAAGTTTTGGGCATCGTCGGATGGTCCGGCAGCGGCAAGACCACGCTACTGGTGGCGCTGCTGCCGTTGCTGCGCGCCCAAGGGCTGACGGTGTCCACCATCAAGCACACCCACCACGGCTTCGACATGGACCGCCCGGGCAAAGACACCTATCGCCACCGGGAGGCTGGGGCACAGGAAGTGCTGGTCGCCAGCGGCACGCGATGGGCGCTGTTGCACGAAATCCAGGGGGAGGAACCCACCCTCCCCTACCTTTTGACCAAGCTCGAACCCGTCGACCTCGTGCTCGTGGAGGGGTTCAAAGCCCATCCATTCCCGAAGCTGGAGGTGCACCGGCCAGCCCTCGGCAAACCGCCCATCTGGCCGGATGTGCCCGATATCGTCGCGGTTGCGGCCGACTCGCCAGTCGACGCGGGCGATCGGGTGCAGCTTCCGCTCAACGACCCCGATGCCGTGATGCGCTGGGTCGTGGATCGGATCGCAGTCCCGGCTTGAGCCGGCGGCATTCCGCGGGCACACTGCGGCCGCACCCAAGTGCGTTTATCGGAGCCTTTTTCATGCGGCCAATCGCCTTGCTCGGCCTGATCCTGACGCTGACGCTGCCGTTGGCTGGCTGCGGTGACACCTGGTGGAATCCGCCGTTGACCGGCGGCTACGACCCACATCGGCCCGCCGGTGATAGTGACAACCTGCGCCGTGTGATGGGCTTGGACACGCCAACCGCCGCGCTTCAAAACGAACCCGGCAATGTGTGGCCAGGGCCGCTGCCGCCATCCCCCACACTGATCGGCATCGACGCGGAGACTCGTGGGACCGCCCTGCCGGGGCCCTTCGCGCCGCGCCCGGCGACCCCGCCGCCTTTGCCGAACACCCCGGTCAGACCGCGGGTCACCGTGCCGCCCGCCACGACGGCCGCGGCGCCGACCGGCGCGCCCGTCGTTGTGCCGAATGGCAATGGTACGAGCACGGTCATTTATCCCGACGGGCGGATCGAAACGATTCCTACCCCCAAATGATCACCATCCTGTATTTTGCCTGGTTGCGGGAACGCACCGGTCTGTCGGAAGAAAAATTTTTGCTCGCGGCGGGCACCGTCACCGTTGCCGATCTGGTCGATATTTTGGCGGTGCGCCATGTCTCGGCCTTCCAGGCCCGCCGGGCGATACGGTGCGCCGTCAACCAGGAATTCGCCGACCCGTCAACGGTCTTGAACGCGGGGGATGAGGTCGCTTTCTTCCCGCCGGTTACCGGAGGATAGTTGGATGGCCCGTATCGTCGTCAGCGAGGCGGATTTCGACGTGGGGGCCGAAATCGCCGCGCTGACCGCCGGCCGGACCGACATCGGCGGCATTGGCTGCTTCATCGGAACGGTGCGGGACAACGCGCCGGGCACGCCAGACGTGACGGCCCTGACCCTCGAACACTACCCCGCCATGACCGAACGCGCTTTGGCATCCATCGTGGCACTGGCAGAAAACCGCTGGCCGCTGCTGGGCTGCACCGTCATACACCGCGTCGGGCGGATGTTGCCCGGGGAGAATATCGTGCTGGTAATCGCGGCCTCCGCCCACCGGCAGGCGGCTTTGGATGCCACCGCGTTCCTGATCGATTGGCTGAAGACCAAGGCGCCGTTCTGGAAACGCGAAGATCTGGCCAGCGGCGAGCAGGTTTGGGTGGAAGCGCGCGAAACCGACGACGCGGCGGCGGAGCGCTGGCAGGAACGCTAAACAGGAGAACGTCCATGGGCATGACGATAACAAAATTATCGGACCATACCGGCGCGGAAGTCACCGGCATCGACCTGACCAAGCCGGTCGACGCGGAAACGCAAGCGCGCCTGAACCAAGCGTTCGCCGAACACAGCGTCCTGGTGATCCGCGATCAGCACATGGACCCGCATCGGGTGCTGACGGCGGTGCAATTGTTCGGGGAGGTGTTCATCCAGCACAACACCCGCTTCGCGTTGCCGGAGTGTCCGCAGATTCATTACATCTCCAATCAGGATAAATTTCCCGACGGGACCCGGTATATTCCGGGGGAGGGGTATCATACAGACCACTCCAACGACGCGCGCCCGCCCAAGGCGACGGTGCTGTTCGCCGTTACGCTGCCCGACCGGGGCGGGGATACGCAGTACGTGAACATGCACCGGGCGTATGAGACGCTGCCGGCGGCGGTCCAGGAACGGATCGCGGACTTGAAGGCTATTCACGTTTACCAGAACAGCCACAGCACCCGGAAACTGATGGGCCTGACCGAGGCCGCCAAAGAGCGCGTGCCCAACGCCGTGCTGCACCCCATCGTGCGCACCCACCCGGAAACCGGTCGCAAGGCGATCTATATCAACCCCATCCGGATCGAGGGCATTTTGGGCCTGTCGCACACCGAGGCGCTGCCATTGCTGGATTACCTGCTGGAACACGCCGTGCGGGAGGAACACCAGTACCGCCATCGATGGCGCAAGGGCGATCTGGCGATGTGGGACAACCGCTGTCTGTTGCACAAGGCAAACGGCGATTACGACATGAACCAGCTGCGGTATTTGTACCGGGTGATGCTCAAAGGCAGCGTGCCGAATTAGAGCGTGATCGCCTGAGGTTGACTTCAACCTCGGGCGTGAATCACCCTCTCAAACAAAGGCTTAGACCATGATCGAACGCCGAGATCGCGTGCAACCTCAAACGATCATGGTCTAGGTCAGGCTGGCGGGTTGGCTGACCCGGGACAGCACCGTCGTCGCGTCGTCCGGCGGGATTTCGATGGCCCGCAACGCCGCGGCGAAAGCGCCGGCCGACTGGAACCGGTCCTCGGGTTGTTTGGCCATCGCTTGTTTGATCACGGCATCGAAGGCCGGGGGAACGCCCGCGACGGCCGAAGGCGCCGGTGCTTCGGTCGTCATGACCTTGAACATGATTTCCGTCAGTCCACTGCCAGCGTACGGACGTTTTCCGGTCAACATCGAATACAGCATCACACCGCACGCATAAATATCCGAGCGCGCATCGATCGGACCGCCGCTGAATTGCTCGGGGGACATGTACGCCGCCGTGCCGGTGACCATGCCGGTCTGGGTCAGGGCGCTATTATCCACGCGCGCGATGCCGAAATCCGCGATTTTCGCGCGGCCTTCGCGGGTCAGCATGATGTTGGACGGTTTGATGTCACGATGGATCACGCCGTTGGCGTGGCAGTAATCCAGCGCCGAGAGGATATCTCCCATGACGCGCAGCACATCCGGCAACGGCGGGCGCGCGTTTTGTGCCAGCCAGCCGCTGAGCGTTTGGCCGTCCACGAACTCCATGACCAGATAGGCGCTGCCGCCCTCTTCCACGTAATCGAAGATCCCGACCACGTTGGGGTGTAACAATCGGCCTGCTGCCTGTGCCTCCCGCCGAAAGCGCGCGGCGGTCCCGAGGCTGCCCGACGCGCTGCTTCCGCCCCCATCGTCGTCCGCTAGCAGAATCGTTTTGATCGCCACGCGGCGGTTTATCAGGGGATCCCACCCTTCATGCACCGCCCCCATGGCGCCTTTGCCGAGCAGGCGGCGGATTTCGTATTTGCCGATCGCATTGGCCGGGGCGACGACGGGCGCGGCCGCGGCGGCTCGGGACGGTGAACGCGCGACGAACAGTAAGATGCCGGCCGCGGCCATTGACCAGATGAAGCGGCCGCCTTCGATCATCGACTCATACCCGACTGTTTCCTGGTTGCGCTGAAACGCCGCGAAGGCGCACACGAAAATAAACAGCAGGGAGAACGTCACCCAGGCGACGCGGGCCGCCTGCCATGCCTGAGTCTTGGCCGGCCGGCCGGCACGCTCATGCGTCATGAACACCAGCGCGGCGACCAACAAGGCGAATGCCCACGTTGCCAGCGCAAGATGGGCGCTGGCTCTGGGCCCCGTCATGTCGGTGTTGTCAATAAAGTGGCTGCCCCCCTGTACTGCGAGGTACAACACCAGAAAGAGGTAAGCGAACAGCCGCATTTTCGTGTCCCCGATTGAAAGCCAGGCCTTTGTCCGCCGAACGCAGAACGGCGCCGGCTCGGGACCGGCGCCGCTCCTTCGGACAGAGATGAACGTGTTACGCTGGCGCGAAGAACGGCATCGCCTGGCCGTCTTCGGTGTTGATGAATTTCAGCTTCACCTTCATGCCGATCTTCACGTCCTTGAAGTCGATATCGACGATGTTGGTCATCATCTTTGGCCCCTCCGCGAGCGTCACGTAGGCGATGCAGTACGGCGGGTTGGCGCGTTCCATCACGGAATAGGTATAGACCGTGCCCTCACCGGACACTTCCTTCCATTCCACCGGGCCCAGGGTGAAGGGGGAAATGCCGCGCGGGTACCAAATATACTTCTTGGTCTGGACGCATTGCGGAATCACCAGCTTGCCGGCCGTAGCCCCGTCGAAGAACGGCTTCGTTTCCGGGTTGGTGTCGGCAGTCCCGACGAACGGGATTTTGCGTTGTACGTAAGCCATCGAAGATTACTCCCGTTCCAGAATGACGGTGCTGCCGACGTGGCGGGTGCCAAGGGACCCGCCGGTGCCGTGCGCGATAGCCAGATCGCAGTTCGGAACCTGCACCTTCGGATGCGCTTCGCCACGCAGCTGACGCACAGCCTCGATGATCTTGGTAATACCGCCGCGGTTGGCTGGATGGTTGGAGCACAATCCGCCGCCATCGGTGTTAAACGGCAGCTTGCCGACCCCCGAAATCAGGTTGCCGTCCATGACGAATTTGCCGCCCTGGCCCTTTTCGCAGAAACCGAGGTCTTCGAGCTGCATCAGCACGGTGATGGTGAAGCTGTCGTAGATCGAGGCATACTTGATGTCGGACGGCTTGATGCCGGCCATCGCCCAAGCCGGCGGGCCGGACCAGCGCGCGGCGGAGTAGGTCAGATCGACTTCCCCACCCGACTGGTTCTTCGCCGCCTCACCGACGCCGATCACCTTCACCAGCGGCCGCTTCAGGCTTTTGGCGATTTCCGGCTTGGTCACGATCAACGCGCCGCCGCCATCGGAGATGACGCAGCAGTCGAGGCGATGCAGCGGGCTGGCGACCATCGGGGAGTTCACGACGTCTTCCACCGTCACCACATCGCGCAGCATCGCATGTTCGTTGTACTGCGCATGGTGCGACGCGGCGACCTTGATCCAGGCGAGCTGTTCGCTGGTGGTGCCGTATTCGTGCATGTGCCGCATAGCGCACATTGCGTACATGTTCGCGGTGGCCGGACCGTATGGATATTCGAACTGCATTTCCGGCTGCGAAGGGCTGCCGGCGCGCGGGGCGGTGCCGGTGGCCTGGCCCTCGCTGCGCGGGCGACCCGCCAGGGTGATCAGGCACACGTTGGCGCGACCCGTGGCAATGGCCTGCAGCGCATGGCCGACAGCCACCTGGTAGGACGAACCACCGACGTCGGTGGAGTCCATGTGCCGTACTTTCAGGCCCATGTAGTCGATCATCGACATCGGGCCGAGGCCCGGGGCGTCGCCGGCGCAATAATAGCCGTCGACGTCGTCCTTGCTCAGGCCAGCATCGGCCAGCGCGCCCGCGGCGCATTCCGCGTGCAGCAGAGTCACCGACTTATCGGTGGCCTTGCGCGTGGGATGCTCCCAGGCACCCACGATGTATCCCGCACCTTTTAAACTCATGCTTCGCTCCCTTGGGGGTGGGCCACTATTGGGCCCGGTTCAAGCCGGGTGATTATACCGGTCGGTAGCCTGGGCGCTAGCCATGGCCCGACGAACCCGAAATATGACAGGCCGGCATGTGGATTTCGGTGCGATTGTCTGGGGAGCCGCGTATCGCGGCCGCGATCGATGTCGTGGCCTCCGGCTGAGCGGATGTCCGGGCAGGGTTGTTGTGCGCGCCCTTGCGTAAAGCGGCGCCCTTCTATACGCGTGGGCCATCGAACTGAAACAAGAATATGAATCATATCCTCGACGACACACATGGGCGACGCACGGGGCCTGGCGTAACACCACTGGCGGCGTTGGATACGGCCTCCATCCTGGAGGCGTACCGGCGCTGGGCTGGGATATACGACTCGTCGTTCGGATCGGTTTCCGCCGTCGCGCGCCGCCGCGCGGTGCGTGCGGTGAACCAGCTTCCCGGCATCGACGTGTTGGAAGTGGGGGTCGGGACCGGCCTGGCCCTGCCGAGCTACGACCAGGATAAGCGCATCACCGGCATCGACCTTTCGGTCGACATGTTGCAGCAAGCGAGGCGCAAGGTGGCCGAAAAGGGTCTCCATAGGGTCGAGGCCCTCCTGGAGATGGATGCCGAGGCGACCGATTTCCCCGACAACAGCTTCGACACCGCGGTTGCGATGTTCGTCGCCTCGGTCGTGCCCCATCCGCGGCTTCTCCTCGCGGAAATGCGGCGGGTCGTCAGGCCGGGCGGGACTATTCTGTTCGTCAATCATTTTGCGGCGCGGCGCGGGCCGCGCTGGTGGGTGGAACGGGCGATGGCTCCGGCCTCTCGCGCGCTGGGGTGGCACCCGGATTTCGCGGTTGAGGCGCTGTTCGCCCCGGAAGATCTGGCAAGTGTGACGCTGACTGCCATGCCGCCGCTCGGTATTTTCACCCTCGCTCATCTGGCCAACTGATCGCCGGATCGGACTTGCGTGCCACACCGGGCGGAAAAACAGCATTATCGCGAGATGGTTTCCGCTGGCATCTTGATCTCTGGGCGTCTGTCCGGTACGCGGTGCGGCAGGAGCTTGTCCCATCGGCGCGATGCCGTATGGGGGCCAATACGGAACGGGTGGATAGGCTGATGCAGCTATTTCGACGGTTATGCGCCGCGCTGACACTGATGACGATGGCGCCGCTGGCGATGCCCGGCTGGGGCGGGGCGTTCGCGCAAGTACCGAAGCCATGGGAAATCGGCATGCAGCCGGCGGCCAACCTGATCAAACAGAAGATCATCGATCTGCACGATCTGGTCTTCTGGATCATCACGCTGACCACGATTTTCGTCGCCGCGCTGCTGGTGATCGTGATGGTGCGCTTCAACGCGAAGGCGAACCCGATCCCCAGCAAGACCAGCCATCACACCGGGCTGGAAATCGCCTGGACGGTGATCCCGGTGCTGCTGCTGGTGATTATGTCGATCCCGTCCTTCCGCCTGATCTACTACCAGGACCGAACCCCGAACCCGGATCTGACGATCAAGGTCATCGCGCATCAGTGGTACTGGGAATACGCATACCCGGACAACGGCGAATTCTCGATCGAAAGCCGCATGATCCGCGATGAGAATCTGAAGCCCGGCCAACTCCGTATGTTGGACGTCGACAACCAAATGGTCGTGCCGGTCGGCAAAAACATCCGGATCCTGACCAGCAGTGCCGAGGTCATTCACAGCTTCTTCGTCCCCTCGCTCGGCGTGCAGCGCTACGCGATCCCGGGCCGGGTCATCGAAACCTGGTTCTCTGTCGACAAGCCCGGCGTCTACTATGGCGAGTGCAACCAGATCTGCGGTGCCGATCACTCCCGTATGCCGATCGCGGTCCACGCGGTGTCAGCGCAGGAGTTCAAGGCCTGGACCGAACAGACAAAGAAAGCCGCGCAAGCGGACGCGCCGGCCGGGGCTCAGCCCCGTTTGTTGGCGGCGACCGACGCAACGGCAAATCAGGTTCAGCGCTAACCCCCGGGTTTGCGCGCGAAGGAGACAGACGATGGCTGATACGACCCATGACCACGCCCACGGGCACGATGACCAACACGATCACAAGCCCGGCTTCGTGACGCGTTGGTTCTTCAGCACCAACCACAAAGATATCGGCACCCT
This sequence comes from Acetobacteraceae bacterium, assembly GCA_025352375.1. Taxonomy (GTDB): domain Bacteria; phylum Pseudomonadota; class Alphaproteobacteria; order Acetobacterales; family Acetobacteraceae; genus Rhodopila. The sequence goes on from JANXTL010000105.1 coordinate 9,528, forward strand.
CTATCTGATCTTCGCCGTCGTCGGCGGGCTGGTCGGTGGCGTGCTGTCTGAAATCATGCGGGCGCAGCTCCAGTTCCCGAACAACCACATCGTGACCGACGGGCAGCAGTGGAACACGATCATCACGACCCACGGGCTGCTGATGATCTTCTTCTCGGTGATGCCGGCGCTGATCGGCGGCTTCGGCAACTGGTTCATCCCGTTGATGATCGGTGCGCCCGATATGGCGTTCCCGCGCCTGAATAACATCAGTTTCTGGCTGCTGCCGCCGGCCTTCTTGCTAATCTGCATCGGTCTGTTCATGGGCGAGTCGGGTTCCGGCTGGACGCTTTATCCGCCGCTGTCGAACGCGACCTATGAAAGTGGCATGGGTATGGATTGCACCCTGTTCGCGCTGCATCTCGCCGGTGCCAGCTCCCTGCTGGGCGCGATGAATTTCATCACCACCATTTTCAACATGCGCGCGCCCGGCATGACCATGCACAAGCTGCCGCTATTCATCTGGGCGGAGTTGGTGACGGCGTGGCTGCTGGTGTTGGCGGTGCCGGTTCTGGCCGGTGCGATCACCATGCTGATCTGCGACCGCAACTTCGGCACCGCCTTCTTCGATCCGCAGGGCGGCGGCGACCCGGTGCTGTTCCAACATCTGTTCTGGTTCTTCGGCCACCCCGAAGTTTACATCATGATCCTGCCGGGCTTCGGCATCGTCAGCCACGTGATCTCGACGTTCTCCAAGAAGCCGATCTTCGGCTACCTGGGCATGGTTTACGCCATGGTAGGCATCGGCGTGATCGGCTTCGTCGTGTGGGCGCACCACATGTATTTGTCGGGCATGGACGTCGACACCCGCGCCTACTTCATGGGTGCCACGATGGTGATCGCGGTGCCGACCGGGGTGAAGGTGTTCTCTTGGATCGCCACGATGTGGGGCGGCTCCATCGAGTTCAAGACCCCGATGCTATGGGCGATCGGCTTCCTGTTCGTGTTCACCATCGGCGGCGTGACCGGCGTCGTCTGCGCCAATGCCGGCATCGATGAGGTGATCCACAACACCTACTACATCGTTGCCCACTTCCATTATGTGCTGTCGCTGGGCGCGGTGTTCTCGATCTTCTGCGGCTTCTATTACTGGATCGGCAAAATGTCTGGCCGCCAGTATCCGGAGTTCTGGGGCAAGGTTCACTTCTGGCTGTTCTTCATCGGCGTGAACCTGACGTTCTTCCCGCAGCACTTCCTGGGTCTGGCCGGCATGCCGCGCCGTTACCCCGACTACCCGGATGCTTTCGCCGGCTGGAACTACGTGTCCTCCGTCGGGGCCTATATCTCGGGCATCTCGACGCTGGTGTTCCTCTATGTCTGCTTCAAGATATTCACCTCGAAGGTGCCGGTAGCCGACAATTATTGGGGCGAGGGTGCGACGACGCTGGAATGGACCCAAACCTCCCCACCGCCGTTCCACACCTACGCGGAACTTCCAAGGATTCTGTGATCACGTGAGCGACCTGTCCTCAGACATGGCCGACACCGACAGGGGGGAGAAATCCTCCCTGTCTTCCCATGTAGACGGCACCGAAGACGATGTGCGCGACTGGATCGCGCTGCTGAAACCTCGCGTCATGAGCCTGGTGGTTTTCACCGGCCTGATCGGCGTGGTGGTGGCGCCGGGGCATCTGCACCCGATCCTGGCGTTCACCGCGGTGCTGTGTATCGCGGTCGCGGCGGGCGCGTGCGGTGCCATTAATATGTGGTACGACCGCGACATCGACGCGGTGATGAAGCGCACCAGGAATCGCCCGATTCCCGCCGGCCGAATTTCTCCCGGCGGCGCTTTGGGATTTGGTATTGTGCTGGCGGTTGGGTCGGTGATCGTGATGGAAGTGACGATCAACGCGATGGCCGCCGCCGTGCTGGCGCTGTCGATCGGGTTCTATGTTTTTATTTACACGATGTGGCTGAAGCGCCGCACACCGCAAAATATCGTCATCGGCGGCGCAGCCGGGGCGTTCCCGCCGGTGATCGGATGGGTGGCCGTGACCGGGTCGGTGGACCTGATTCCGCTCATTCTCTTTGCCATCGTTTTCATCTGGACGCCGCCGCATTTCTGGTCCCTGGCACTGTGGGCCAATGACGACTACCGCCGAGCGGGGGTGCCGATGTTGCCGGTGGTGGCGGGAGCGAAGGAGACGCGGAAGCAGATCGTGCTGTACTCGTTGCTGCTGGTGCCGGTGACGTTGGTGCCTTGGTACCTCGGGTTTTCCGGTGCGATCTACGGCGTCGCCGCTGCCGTTCTGGGGCTGGGTTTCCTGGTTTGCGTGGCGCGTGTCTTCACCGACAAGCAGGACGCGGCCGGGGTCAGCCTGACCAATGACGCGCCCGCGCGCGCGGCGTTTAAATACTCCATCCTGTATCTGTTCGTGCTCTTCGCAGCGTTGGCCGTCGATCGGCTGATAGGTTGACCGGCATGGCCGCATTTCCCCCCCGCCCCACTGGCTCGGAGGCCGATGTTTTTCGCCGTCGGCGCCGCGGCCGCAACATCGCGATCGTCCTGGTTCTGGCGGGATTGGCCGTGCTGTTTTATGCCGTCACGATCGTGAAGTTGGTGCTTCCCTGACATGGAACGCCGAACCAGCAATCGTGTGACGGGCGTTGTAGTCGCCGCGATCGTGGTCGGCATGGTTGGCATGTCGTTCGCGGCGATCCCTCTTTATCGCGCGTTTTGTCAGGCGACCGGCTACGGCGGTACCCCGAAAATCGGCCTCGCGGCGGCACCTGGCGGCAACGGGCAGACGATCCGGGTGCGCTTCGACGCCAATATCGATCCTGGCCTGCCGTGGACCTTCCGCCCCGACCAACGAGATATGACCGTGACGCTGGGGGAGGACCATCTGGCCGCCTATAGCGCGCACAACAATGTAAATCGGCCTATGACCGGTGTCGCGCTGTACAACGTCACACCGGAAAAAATTGGGAAGTACTTCCACAAAACCGCATGCTTCTGTTTCAACCAGCAGGTGTTGGAGCCGGGACAGGACATGAGCTTCCCGCTCAGTTTCTGGATCGACCCGGAAATCGCACGGGATCCGAATACGGCAAACGTCCACGACATCGTACTGTCCTACACATTTTACGAGAAGCTGGACGACGCGGCGAAATCGGGGGCCCTCGCCAAGGCCGGTCCGCACGTCGGTCCGGCGGCAACGACGAACTGAAATTCGCCCGCCCCCTTGAACTGGGGCAGGAATTGGCGATTATGCGTCAAGCGTGCCGGGGCGGTTTCCCCGGCGAAGTTGTAATGGATTCGGTATGAGCAGCGACGCACACGGTGCCCCGGCGCCGGCCGGCCACGGCCTGAAACAACCTTATCATTTGGTCGAACCCAGCCATTGGCCGATCATCGGCGCCCTTGGTGGGTTCCTGACGCTGTTCGGCATCGTCATCGCCGCGCACTACCACAACTACATAATGCTGGTGGCCGGCGCGCTGATCGTGATCACCACGATGGCCGGCTGGTGGCGCGACGTGGTGAAGGAAAGCCGCACACCGGGTCTGCACAGCAAAGTCGTGCAGCTGGGCCTGCGCTACGGCATGCTGCTGTTTATATCCAGCGAGGTGATGTTCTTCGTCGGCTTCTTCTGGGCCTACTTCAACTTCCTGCTGTTCCCGGAAACCCAGGGCAATGGGCAGCTTGTGTGGCCGCCGACCAACGTGTTCACCTTTGATCCGTTCCATCTGCCGCTGCTGAACACCATGATCCTCCTGCTGTCCGGCACCACGGTCACCTGGGCGCATCATGCGTTGCTGGAAGGGAATCGCCGCGACCTGCTGCGTGGGCTTGGCCTGACGGTCATCCTCGGCGTGTTATTCACTACTTTCCAGGCGATCGAATATTCGCACGCGCCGTTCAAGTTCTACGGCGGTGGCGTGTATTCCTCGGTCTTCTTCCTGGCGACCGGCTTTCACGGCTTCCACGTGATCGTCGGCACCACCTTCCTCGCAGTCTGTTGGTTCCGCGCCAAGGCGAACCACTTCACGCCGGAGCGCCATTTCGGCTTCGAAGCCGCCGCCTGGTACTGGCACTTCGTCGATGTCGTTTGGCTGTTCCTGTTCGCCTGCATCTACTGGTATGGCGCCGGCATCATCGCCGTCGAATAAGCCAGCATGACCGAACCGTCGGTCCCCTTGGTTCGAACGATCCTGAGTTGCCGCTGCCCGCGATGCGGACGCGGCAATCTCTTTAATGGCGTCCTGTCGGTCCATCCTCGCTGTCCGGCCTGCGACCTGGATCTTCGGCAAACCGATACGGGCGACGCGGGCGCGGTTCCGATCATCATCCTCCTCGGTGCGATCGTCGGCGGCATGGCACTCTGGACTGAGTTCAGGTTTGAGCCGAGCTGGTGGATGCATGCGTTGTTGTGGCCGACGGTCACCGTACCAGCCGCGATTTGGCTGATGCGGCTGTCGAAATCCGCCATGATCGCGATGCAATACCGCCACCGTTCCACCGAGATGGGATTGTGACGCCCGGCGTCCGCCGCCTGCTATGGCCGGCGGTCATGACCCTTGCCATGCTGATCGTGCTGATCGGCCTCGGAACCTGGCAGGTGCAGCGGTTGCACTGGAAAGACGATGTTATCGCCCGCATCGTTCAGGCCGAGGCCTCCGCACCCATCCCGCTCGGGGCCAATCCACCACCATATGCGAAGGTTGAAACCACGGGGCGTCTGCGCGCCGATCTGATCGTGCTTGTCGGCGCGGAGGTGCGGGAAACGCCCAAGGGACCCAAAATGGGCGCGCATTTGATCGAACCGCTGGAGCGCGATGGCGCCCCCCCTTTGCTCGTCGACCGCGGCTGGGTGCCGCTGACCCCGACCGGTCCGCTCGATCTGCCGGCGGACCCAGTCCGGCTGACCGGTTTCGTGCACCCGCCGGAGGTGCCAGGCTGGTTCAGCGCGACCGACAATGCCGCCGAACGGCATTTCTATACGCTCGATCCCGTCGCAATCGGCGCGGCGTTGCGGTTGAGCGGCACCGAACCGTTCGTGCTGGTGGTCGTTGGGCCGCAATCGCCGGGCCGCTGGCCGGAACCGGCGCAGCACTTGCCGCGGCCGCCGAATAACCATTTGTCGTATGCGATCATCTGGTACGGTCTCGCCGCCGCCTTGGTGGTGATTTTCACGATCTACGCCCGCGAAGGTACGAAGCATGACAGCGTATGACCGGCTGACCGACCGCTTCGCGCGTATCGCGACGATCGGCGAATGTGCGTCGATGCTGGGTTGGGACGCGGCGGCGATGATGCCGCCCGGCGGCGGCGCGGCCCGCGGCGACCAATTGGCGGTGTTGGCCGGGTTGGCGCACGCCCAACTGACGGACGCTGCAACCGGAGACGATCTGGCCGCCGCCCAAACCGGCGATCCTTGGCAAGCCGCCAATCTCGCGCTCATGCGTCACGCCTACATCCGGGCAACGGCGCTGCCCGCGGACCTCGTGGAGGCGCAAACCCGTGCAAATTCGTCCTGTGAGAAGGTGTGGCGGGAGGCCAGGAAAGCGTCGGACTTCGCCATGGTGCGCCCGCATTTGGAGGAAGTTGTCCGCCTGACCCGACTCGGGGCTGATGCGCTTGCCCCCGTGCTGGGCCTGAGCCCGTACGACGCCCTAATGGACGGCAACCAGCGCGGCGTACATGCGGCCGAAGTGACGCCCGTCTTCGCCGCTTATGAGGCTTTTCTGGCAAACGCCTTGCCCGAGGCCGAAGCCCGCCAGGCGCGGCTGCCTACCCCGATACGTCCGCAAGGACCGTTCTCCATCGATGCGCAGGAGGCATTATGCCGCCGGCTTTCCGAACGCCTCGGGCTGGATTTCGGCCACGCGCGGCTCGACCGTTCGGCGCATCCATTTTCCGGCGGTACGCCGACCGATGTGCGGATCACCACGCGCTATATCGAATCGGACTTTACCCAGGCGGTTCTGGCGGTGGTGCATGAGACCGGGCACGCCCTTTACGAGCGCGGATTGCCGGAGGCTTATGCGCGACAGCCGGTGGGGGAGGCGGCCGGCATGGGCATGCACGAAAGCCAGTCGCTGATCGTGGAGATGCAAGCCTGCCGCTCCGACGCGTTCCTGTCGTGGCTGGGGCCGGAACTTCTGGCCACGTTCGGCGGCGACCCCGCGCCCTATGCGACCGAAAACCTCGGCCGTCTGTGGCGCCGGGTGGAGCGCAGCTTCATCCGGGTGGATGCCGATGAGATGACCTACCCCGCGCACGTCATTCTTCGATTCCGGTTGGAGCAAGCGTTGATCGCCGGCGACCTGATGGTGGCGGATTTGCCGGGCGCCTGGAACGAGGGGTTGCGCGCGCTGCTGGGCATCGTGCCGCCGGACGACGCGCATGGGTGTTTGCAGGACATTCACTGGTACGATGGCGCGTTCGGCTATTTCCCGAGCTATACGCTAGGAGCCATGGCGGCGGCGCAACTGATGATGGCGGCGCGACG
>JANXTL010000120.1 GCA_025352375.1 Acetobacteraceae bacterium
CCAAAATGCGTGGGGATTCGTCACCAGTGCCCAATCCGTCGCCCGATGGGCACGCGAGAGGCCGGATGCTGTCGCGGTAACCGAACGGGGCATGCGATTTACCTACCGGGACCTGGCAACGCTTATCATACAAACAACGAAATATCTCGACGCCCAGGGCGTTCGGTCAGACATGATCGTGGGTATCGAATGTTCCATTCGTTATCTTCACCTTGCCCTGATCATGGCTGGCGAATGTCTTGGGGCAACGACGGTTTCCTTTCTTGCGTCGGATCTCACCGACGATAATCCGTTGCTACTGCGGTGTTCGATTCTTTTGTCTGATGAGGCGATCGCACCCTGCGTCAACGGCATTTCGCTCACGCACGAAGTCTGGTCGACAATCGATCGGATTAAGCACAACGATAGCGATCTCGAATCGCTCGGAAATCCCCTGCGAGCGGAATCCAGCGTGAGAATTTGGTCAACCTCGGGAACCACAGGGAGCCCCAAATTCATGCATGCGGGCACGTCGCACATAAGGCATGCTTTTGGGACCTGGAAGCAGACCGTCGATTCCCTGAAAAGCGGTTATAATTTCATATCGCTTTACCACTTCACATTTTCAGCGACGCGTATGGGATCCATCCTCGCGCTCCATTGCGGTGGCATAATCGCATTCTCATCCAAAGGCGAATTTTATGGCGATCTGGGTTACGTGAAAAATTGCTTCACGGTGCTGCTGATAGCGGACGCAGCCCAATTATGCGACGCATTTTCCAGCACCGGCCAGACAACCTGCGGTGTTGTAGCGGTGGGCGGGCACCTGTCGGCTGCACTGCGTAAGCGGCTTCTTGGAACATTTGCAACCGAGGTTGTCGATGTTTACGGATCGAACGAAGCCGGCCTTGTTGCGTTGATGAACGAAGATGGGGCTGGAAATTTGCTGGCCGGTACGCACATCCGTATCCTGGGCAAAGATGGCAACGAGGCGCCGGCTGGCGAAGCCGGCGTCATCGCCATCCGAAGCCTAAGCGCGGTCAAGGAATATCTCTGGGATGAATCCCTCACCGCGGATCATTTCGACGACGGGTGGTTCATCTCCTCCGATATGGGCTATGCACTCCCAGATGGCCGCTTCTTCCTGCTCGGGCGGGTGGACGACATGCTCAACATCGGGGGCATCAAAGTTCCGCCGCAACCGGTCGAGACCGCGATCAATGCGTTGCAAGGGGTTCGCGACGCGGTGCTCGTGAGCGCCGATAACCGAATGGGAATTCCGGAACTCCATGTTTTCGTGGAACTGACAAGTTCGAACCCGCCGACAGAGCTGCACGCCAGTATCGAATCTATCGTCTTCAAACTGGGATGCAGTTTCGTGGCGCATTACCATACGAGCCTCCCTCGGACCCATACCGGAAAGGTTCAGCGGGGTTTCCTGAAGGCGATGATACCGGGGCATGCGGGTTCCGTCGGCGGCTAGCGCACCTCCGACGGGTGTAGCGCGCAGGCAACCCTTACTTCTCAGCCCGCTTCGCCGCGTACGCCCCGCCGGCCGCCCGGACCTCCGCCGCGTTCGTTGCCGCGCGAAGCCGAGCGAGATGCTCTGCCTCGCCCTCCAGCATGGCTTTCGCGTTGGCCAACACCTGCTCGGCTTTATCCAGGGGGAACTTGACCGCGCCGTTTTCGTCCATGTGGATCAGGTCGCCGGGGGCCACGTCCATGCCGCCGACGGATACGGGCACGTTCACCGCCTGCACCGCCATCTCCCCATGGCCGGCGGTTACGCCCCCGAGCAGCATTTGGAAGTTCAGGCGGCGGACGGCGTCGACGTCGCGGGAGGGGCCGTTGGACAGCATGCCGATGCAGCCGACGGCTTTCATGGATGTCACCATGATCTCCCCGGCCAGGCCGGCCTTGGACATCAGGTGCGCCGGCCATTTCTGCTGGATGACCAGGATGGTGGGTTTTTTCATCGCGTCGAGCGCGTCGACCACGTCCATGAACGACAGCCGCCCGGCGTAGTTTGGGTCGGGCAGCCCGAACACGCAGGTCACGGCGTGGCCGACGATGGCCCCCATCTCGGGGTAGATGCAGCGGATGGAGGTGTCGGTGTACCAATTCTCCGTCCAGGGATTGTACAGCCCCAGGCAGAGGGGGTTTTTCGGGTAGGTCGCCACCACGTTGGTGATGGTGGGGGTGTCGATCTTGCGCAGTTCGGCGAACAGGTCGGTCATGGCGGTTTCCTCCAGGAAAGGTCAAGTCCTGCCCCTGACGCTGCAACCTGGCAAGTGGCACCGTGTTAACCATCTTGTCATGCCTTTGCCCTGGAGAATCGCAGGCGCAGTCCCTACCTCCAGGTCGACGTGCCGATGGAGCATTGCCGATGGCCCCCGATGCGACGCTCAGCCGATTACCGCGGACCCAGGCGGTTCGCCGCGCGCTGCGTTCGGCCACCAGGCCGGAGGCCGCGGCGGATTTGCTGTTTCTCGAAGCATGGGAGATGAACGCCCCATTCAACCTCGCGACCTTGCTGCGGGCCGGCCAGATCCGGCGCGCCAACCCAGCGCTGGCGGCTGAAATCGAGGCCGAATTGAAGTCCCGGTTATTCGGTGCAAATATGGTATAGAGCCTTCTACCGTTTTGTGAGACCTGCATGTCCGAAGACCGACCGACCGGCGATCTGGCGCTGAAAACCGTTGCGATGCCCGCCGACACGAACCCGGCCGGGGACATTTTCGGCGGCTGGATCATGGCGCTGATGGACCTGTCCGCCGGCACTGCCGCGTCTGACCGCGCGAAAGGCCGCACCGCCACGGTTTCGGTTTCGCACTTGAATTTCTTGCGGCCGGTGAAGGTGGGCGACGTCGTGTCTGTCTACACCAAGGTGATCCGTGTCGGCCGCACCTCGATCTCCTTGGAGGTCGAGGCCTGGGCGGTCCAGCGCGGACATGGCGATCCGCACAAGGTCACGTCCGCCGAGTTCGTGATGGTCGCGATCGGTGACGACGGGAAGCCCCGGCCGGTCGATTGAGCGGCCTACTCCGCCGCCATCGTCTTCAGTTCCTCGGCCACCGACAGGATCGGCAAGCCCTCGATGGCGCGGGATAATTGGCCGTCGACGCCGACCAGCTTCTCGCCCACCAGCGTGATCCGGTAGAGTTGGCGGTCGAAGTCGGACTGGAAGATGTCGCGCGGCGCCAGATGCGCGGTGGAGCGGTTGTCCCAGAATGCGATGTCGCCGGCGTTCCACTTGAAGCGCACCGTGTATTCCGGGCGCACGGCATGCTCCCATAGAATTTCCAGAATTTTAGCGCTTTCCCGCGGCGTGAATCCGACCAGCGATTTCAGGAACGAAGGGGAGGCGAACAGCACACGCTCCCCGGTTTCGGCGTGGACGGTGACCAGCGGATGCTCGCTTTTCAGGGCGCGGCGTTTGACGCGTTCGTCGTAAGCGCCGCCCTTGCCGTCGCCGCGCGCCTCGAAGGCGTGGATGGCGCTCAGCCCATCGACGAAGGCGCGCATCGGCTCCGACAGCCCGGCATAGGCGGCGACGAGGTTGGTCCAGAACGTGTCGCCGCCGTAAGGGGGGATGGTGACGCCCCTTAAAATGGAGGCGCACGGAGGATTGACCGCCGCTGTTACATCGGTGTGCCAGCCGTACCAGGGGGTGATCGTCATCGCCTCGTATTTGGAGTTGGCGGTGCGGTTCTTGGCGACCGAGTAAATTTCCGGGTAGCCGTCCACATGGCCGAACACCGCGTGCCCGATCGTTGGCTCCCCGAACTGGCGGGCCATGGCGACGTGTTGGGCGTGATCGAGATTCTGGTCGCGGAAGAAGATGACCTTCCATTTCAGGAACGCGTCGCGGACGGTTTTGAGCTGGTCGGGGGGCAGGGGGTGTTTCAGATCGACGCCACGGATTTCCGCGCCGATGTGCAGGGTCAGGGGGACGACTTCGACCATGGCATGTGCTCCTCACTCGGCTTTTTCTTGTAGGACGGTGGGCGCGCGGGCGGGGGGTGTCAACAAGCTGGTCAGATCTTGCCGCCGTGCGGCAGAGCGTCGTGGTTTGGTGCTGGCGAGACGGGAGCAGCGGTGATTGGATCGAAACATCCGCTGTCGCGCGTGC
>JANXTL010000126.1 GCA_025352375.1 Acetobacteraceae bacterium
ACTGAGATGCTCATCCAATGAGCTTCGGGGGCCTCACGTCAGAACCGCTTGGAGTGGGGCATCGCTGCCAAACGTCACCCCACTCCGCGCGGGTCCGCCAGCCGACTCCACCCCGCCTTCGGGCGGGGTGCGAATCGGCACCTTATAATAGCCGGGATTCCAGATTGCGGCGCAAGTGGCTTATTTTGCGCATGACGACTCGAGGGTAGGACACAAATATGCCAAAGCCGGCAAGAGCGCCGACGACTTCCGTAGATTTGCCGGGGGGGCAGTCCCGAGCGAAACAATTAATTTTGTACATTGCCAAGCGATGTGAGGGCGCCCGGTATTTCGGTGCTATCAAACTGAATAAAATCTTGTGGAAGTCTGATTTCGACTCGTTTTTAGAGCGCGGAATCCCAGTCACCGGCCGAGAGTATCGGCGTCAAAAACTAGGCCCGACCCTTCGTGAAATGGTGCCAATCCAAGAAGAGATGCTGCGGGTTGGAGCAATTCGCATCGAGCCACGGGACTTAGGGGACGGTTTCGTCGAAAAACGGACGATAGCCATCGATGTGGCGGATTTGTCCTTGTTCTCAGAGACAGACATTGCGCTCGTTGATCGAGCTATTCAGCACTATTGGGAGAAGACTGGAACCGAAGCGAGCGACGAGTCGCATGGGATCGCATGGCATACTCGCTCGAACGGAGACACGATGCCTTACGAGTGTGCTATGCTATCGGATCACCCACTTGGCGGCGAACAACTTCGGCGTATTAGTCGCTTGGTGCAAAAAAGAGAAATGACGACGGCCTAATGCGCTACAACCGGGAAATATTTTTCTCACCTAACTGCGATGAGGCGGCCGATAAGATTGGTGGCTATCAGAGACTTGACGATTCGCTAATTCCAGTCTTGGACGCACTTGAAAAAAACCCATATGGGTTTCCGAAAAACGAAAGCGACTGGTACTCATATCGCGCTATAATCACCAAACCATTCCAAAAATGTCCGAGTCTTCTGTGGATATTCTATATAGAAACATCGGGTAATGTGGTGCTTGATCATGTCGAAGAATATGAACGATATCTTCCAGGCTATTCCGAATGACCGCGTCGCCGAAGCTGCTCGCGCGTTGGGCCGCGACGAAAGCGAGGAAGCCGATCAGCGCTCCCGAACGCTCGCGCACCGGATTCTGAACACGCCGCATAAGCCGATGAAGGCCGAGCCGAAGCGTCCGCGCCAGAAATCTACCCAAGACGGGCCAACTTCAAAGCCAAAGCTTTCGCCTCCCCGGCAGGAAGGCTGATTCGATACTGGCGTCCGCCTCGCGTGGCCACGACAACAGCGGTTCCATCATCCTCGGTCAGCACGCCGTCCACGCGATCCACGTTTACACGACGGACAGGCGGCGGACGGTCGAACAGTTCAAGCTGAACCGGCCACGCCCTCCAAGCCTTCCCCCTGGCCAGCAATCCGCCGATAGGTCAAACGCTTGCCATCGGCTCCCTTCACTAGACGGACGGCGCGGTCAGCATCCGCAACCCCAAGCTTGGTGCGATTGTTGAAGCGGAAGGTGAATTCGTCCAGGTAGCGTTGAAAGTGTTGCTCGCCGCAGTGCTGATACACACCGATCATGCCGCGCTTGAACACGCCAAAGTAGCCCTCGGCCGTGTTGATGGTCACATCGCCGCGCGCGTATTCCTTCTTGCTATGGTTCACCGTCTCATGGGTCGCGAACGACTTGCCGATGGTCGGATAGAGGCGGCTTTCGTCGGTGTGAAGGCGGGATTTCCTGTCCGCGTTCGCAGCCATAAACTGTTCCAGGTTTTTGGCGTTGACGGTGGTCATGTGCTTGACGCGGGCTTCGCCGCCGCGTTCCACCAGAGCCACAATCGGGCGCTTTTGGGCGCCACCACCCAAGCCGCGCTTGGTCGGAGGGTTGCGGTATTTGTCATGGCGCTGCGGCTCACGGGCGATCTTGCGCTTGCCGTGGTAGGCTTCATCGGCTTCGACGATCTTGCCTTCTCCGCCGATGGGAGCCGCATTCGGGTCGCTCATGGCCTCGCGCAGGCGGTGGAACATGAACCATGCACTTTTGTAAGTGATCCCAAGGGAGCGATGCAGTTGATGGGCTGACATGCCCTTTTTGGCGGATGTCATCAAACGGATGGCCAGCACCCACTTAGCCAGCTTGATTTTGCTGGACTCCATGACTGAGCCGGTCGTAACCGTGAACTGGCCACGGCAATCGCGGCAATGGAACAGCCCCGGGCGCGTAGCCTTGCCAGCGAGTCGCAGGACGCCAAACGATCCGCAGTGCGGGCAATGCGCCCCATTCGGCCAGCGGGACTGTTCCAGCCATTCGCGGGCCTTGTTTTCGTCATGAAAGATGGGGTCGGTCAGGTCGGGGGTCATGGTGGCTGCCTTTCGATGAAGGCACCATGCGGCATATAGTCTGCTTTGTCAAGTATATAATTGGGAAAATTGTCCTGGAACACGGGGACGGGTCAACATACCGGCCTTTTGTCAGACCAGCGCGGTGGCCAGGTTCAGCGTACCGTTGACCCGCCAATCGATCGGTTTCTTCGACAGTGACGCGAGCGTCGCGCATTGCCGGTTGCACCAATCCGCGAACCAAATGTAGTGGCGCGGTTGGACCGTGCTGCTCAGATTCATGATGCTCGCGAGATCGGTCGTCCAGGCATCGTTGTCCTCGGGCTTACCCTTCGCGTTCAGGTATTCGTCACGGTAACCCAGCATGTGCCCGAACTCGTGCGCGGCCGGGAACTGGCTTGCCGGTCCACCTTTGGGAACGGAAATCAGATCGTTGCTATCCAACTCCACCCTGCCGTTCAGCAGCCCGGCCAGCGTCACGTCGTCCGTCGTACTGGTTACAAACGCAGCGGGGAGAATTTTGATAATATCGATATTCCAGTGCGAATGTGCGGCAGTACCGATCGATTCTGAAAACTGGAGATCGAATACAACCGCGATTTTATCGTAAGCCAACACTGTCGGTGTCATCGTTTGAAGCTTGTGCTTTTCCTCCCACTCGGTCGTCAGCCGAGACTTCAGCGCCGCTGTGAAGGTCGTCTTCTCCACACCCGTCCAGGCCAGATTGGGGCCGTCCTTGTAGGTAAGCCTGGCGATCATGGTGACCACCAGCACCGCGCGATCCGCGACGCCCAGTTCGGCGTAAAGACCCAGATCGTATGTGCTGCTCGGCCGCGTCAAGCCAGGAATATCCACGTTGCGCTCGAAGAAGTACATCTTGCCCTTGTCGGCGATGGCACCCATGGCGACCCCTCCGTGTTTCTCGCTCGCGCTTATAACGACCTGTGCGGCATGAGTCCGGTCGCTCGGCAAGCCTCGCCCAACACAAATGCGTGACCCCGCGCGGGCGCTTAACGCAGGAAATCCAGCAGCAGCGTGTTGACCTTCTCGGGTTGTTCCTGCTGCACCCAGTGCCCGGCGCCGTCCAACAAATGGCAACCAACCATCCGTGTGCATGCACCACCTTGCATATGCTCGAAAGCACCCGGCGTTTGGTACACCCCCCAATCGCTGCGACCAGCAATGAACATCGACGGAATGTCGATGGTTTGATTAGAGAATAATTGCAATTCCGACACCCCTACGCCCTCGGTGCGGCAGCGGTACCATTGCAAGCCGCCCTGGAACCCAATCCGAGCATATTCGTTGCTATAGACGCGCAATTCTGCATCGGTGAGCCAGGTGCATTCGCCCGAT
>JANXTL010000130.1 GCA_025352375.1 Acetobacteraceae bacterium
ATTTCAGCATGCCGACGTTAGAGGAACTCGAGGCCCAGATCCGCCGTCGTTCCGTTGGCCGCACGATCGCCGATATCTGCATGGATTTCGGCGTCACCCCCAGCGGCTGCGAGGGCGGGTTCTGGTATGAAATCTACCAGATACTGTCGCACTTCGGCGGCAAGTTCGAGCATCTCTTCGGCGTTCAGCAAAGCCGGAAGGAAGCGTTCCAGAAGGAGCGGGACAAGCTGCCCGAAACCTGGACCTTCGACTGGCGCGACCGCCCGAAGGAGGCGATCCGCCAAATTTTGGGATACCTGCTTGGCGAGCCACCGCCGATCCCTCCGCTGCTCACCGCCTCGCCATAGCGGTCTGAACGTCCCCGCTCGGATTCGGGCGGGGCGGCGCGATGGCGCTTGCTTGTCCCGTAGCCTCCACCGCCGCCGACCCATTCGTTGGCCAGGCGGGTGGAGTCTACTTAAAAAAGCGCCGGTTAACGTCCGGTTAGTGAATCTCCCCCGACCGCTTCAACGCGTCCCGCAGCTTGGCGGGCGTGAAGTCGGGGGATTTGCACACATCGAGAATCACCGCTTCCCGGCGCGAAATCAGATCGATCGCCGCCGGCAGCTTCTTCACCGAGTCCGCGGGAATGACGACCGCGCCATGGAAGTCGGCGTGGATCACGTCGTCGTGCCCAACCTGCATCCCGAAAATATTCACCGGCTTCCCATAATCCACCATATGCACCCACGCATGGCTCGGCCCCACGCGCCCGCCGATCATCTGGTAGCCCGGCGCCCACATGTCCAAATCGCGGAACGAGCCGTTGGTGACGCAGCCGATCGAGCCCAGCGCCTTGTGAATGGTGGACTGCACCTCGCCCCAATACGCGCCGTAACCCACGCGCCCGTCGACATCCTGCAGCACCGCGATGGTTGGGAAATCCTGACGCGCCACGTAGTCGTACCAGTCGGCCCGGTCGGTCACCTTACCGCGCGGCTGTTCGGTGGAGCGGATCATGCCCACCCGCGCCACGCCCACGATCGGCTTGGCCTTGGGGTCGATGCACACCATCGGCTCGACCGTGTAGCCGAACGCCCGGCGCTCGGGATTGGTGATCTCCAGCCCGTTGCAGATGGTCGGCGTGTCCCATTGCGCCAATACGTCGAGGTCTGCCTGGGTAAAGGGCCGGTCGGTCATGGTCTCGTCTCCTGTTGGTAGTCGGGTTGGTTTCCCGCTAACTACGCGCATGAGCACCATCGCGAAAGGCGGCAAGGCCGTCTACGGCGCCCCTCTCGGCATTCTGATGCTGGAGGCGAAGTTCCCCCGCATCCCCGGCGACATGGGCAACGCCACCACTTGGCCATTTCCCGTGCTGTATCGGGTGGTGAAGGGCGCCAGCCCGGAGAAGGTGGTGCTGAACGGGGCCGCCGGCCTGTTGCAAGACTTTCTGGACGCCGCCGCCGATCTGGTTGCTCAGGGGGCGGAAGCGATCACCACCAATTGCGGCTTTCTCGCCCTTTTCCAGCGGGAATTGGCAGCCCATGTGAAGGTGCCGGTCGCGACGAGCTCCCTGATGCAAGTGCCTTGGGTGCAGGCGACTTTGCCGCCGGGCAAGCGGGTCGGGATCGTGAGCGTGTCCGCCCAATCGCTGACGCCCCGCCATCTGGAGGCGGCTGGGGTGCCGTTGGATACGCCCATTGCGGGCACCGAGGGCGGGCAGGAGTTCTTTCGTGTCCTAATCCTCGGCGAAAAGCAGGACATGGATGTCGCCCTGGCGGCCAAGGACATCCTGGACGCGGCGCGCGGCCTGGTGGCGCGGCATCTGGATATCGGCGCCATCTTGCTGGAATGCACCAACATGCCGCCCTATGCGCATGCGGTGCGGGAGGTGCTCGGCATCCCGGTCTATGATATCTACTCGCTGATTACCTGGTTGCATGCCGGGCTGCGGCCGCGCGATTTTGGCCCTCCGGCCGATCGCGCGACGTGCTTATCCCTTGCCTCGGGAGCCGCCTTTTGACAGGTTGCGCCCCGCTATTCCCATAAGGTTTTTTCAATGTCTTTGACCCGCAAGCGCGTTTTGGTAACTGGGGGGGCCGGGTTCCTCGGCTCCCATCTGTGCGAGCGTTTGGTGCACGAAGGCGCCGATGTGCTGTGCGTGGACAACTACTTCACCGGCCGTAAGGACAACATCGCGCATTTGCTCGACAAGCCGAACTTCGAGGCGATGCGCCACGACGTGACCTTCCCGCTGTATGTGGAGGTCGACGAGATCTACAATCTGGCCTGCCCCGCGTCCCCGGTGCACTACCAGTTCGACCCGGTGCAAACGACCAAGACCAGCGTCATCGGGGCCATCAACATGCTGGGCCTGGCCAGGCGGGTCGGCGCGAAGATTCTGCAAGCCTCCACCAGCGAGGTCTATGGCGACCCCACCGTCCATCCGCAGACCGAAGATTACCGGGGCAACGTCAACACGTTGGGACCGCGCGCCTGCTACGATGAGGGTAAGCGTTGCGCCGAGACGCTGTTTTTCGACTATTGGCGGCAGCACAAGACGCAGATCAAAGTCGTGCGCATCTTCAACACCTA
>JANXTL010000135.1 GCA_025352375.1 Acetobacteraceae bacterium
ACGCCGTCAAGCTGGAGAGACGCATGACAGACCCGACCGGCCCCCTGAAGGGCCTGCGCGTATTCGACCTTACCCGCGTTCTGGCGGGGCCCACCTGCGCGCAGATGCTCGGCGATCTGGGCGCGGACGTCGTCAAGATCGAGCGCCCCGGCGCCGGCGACGACACCCGCGGCTTCGCCCCCCCGTTCATGCCGGGGACCAAGGAAAGCGCATACTTCACCGGCGTTAACCGCAACAAGCAGTCGGTGACCCTGGATATCTCCCAAAAAGAAGGCCAGGAGATCGCGCTGAAGCTGATCGCCGATTGCGACATCTTCGTGGAGAACTTCAAGGTCGGCGCGCTGGCCAAGTACGGCCTGGGCTACGAGCAGATGCACGCTAAATTCCCCCGCCTGATCTATTGTTCGATCACCGGCTTCGGCCAGACCGGCCCATATGCCCCGCGCCCCGGCTACGACAGCCTTATTCAAGGCATGGGCGGCGTGATGTCCCTGACCGGGGAGCCTGACGGCCTGCCGCAGAAAGTCGGCGTGCCGGTGGCGGATTTGTTCGCCGGGCTGTACGGCTGCATCGGCATCCTGGCGGCGCTGCGGCACCGCGATCTGACAGGACAGGGGCAGCAGATTGACATCGGCATGCTCGATACCAGCGTGGCATGGCTCGCCAACCAGGGCATGAACTATTTGGCCACCGGGGAGAACCCCGCGCGGCTGGGTAACCAACACCCCAACATCGTGCCGTATCAGGTTTTTCCGACCGCCGACGGCTACATGGTTCTGTCGGTCGGCAACGACCCAACCTTCAAGCGCTTCTGCGAGGCCTTTGCGCTCACGCACTTACTGGAAGACCCACGCTTCGCCACGAACGCCGCTCGGGTGGAAAACCGCCAGCTGGTGACCGATACCCTAACCCCGGTGATGAAGCAGCACCCAACGCTGTGGTGGATCGAGAAGCTTGAGGCGCTGAAAATCGGCTGCGGCCCCATCAATACCCTGGAGCAGGTATTCTCCGACCCGCACGTTGTGGCGCGCGGCATGGTGCTGGAGATGCCGACCCCAACCGGCACACCGGTGAAGGTCATCGCCAACCCGGTCAAACTGTCCGAAACCCCCGCCGACTACCGCATCGCCCCGCCGCTACTCGGCCAGCACACCGATGCCATTCTGGGCGAGCGGTTGGGCCTGGACGCGGCGGCACTGGTGGCCTTGCGGGAGAAGGGCGTTATCTGAGGGCGGCACGGATGGATGCCGGTGAGATACCGTTCCCACTGGAAATTGTGATCGAGGGTACGCCTCGATCGCACCAGGGAAATCCGGCTGAGTGGAAAGCTAGGGTTCTCGCGGAAGCGCAGGCTCGGGTGCGAGAGGTGGAGGATTTCGGGTTTCTGGACAATCGGCCCATCGCCGTGACGATCTTCTACTTTCCTGTCGCTGCGATGCAGGGCGATGTCGACAACATCGTGAAACCGATTCTCGATGGCATGAAGACAGCGGTATACCCTGACGACAGCCTCGTGGAGCGGGTGCTGGTTCAGAAATTCGAGCCTGGGATTCAGTGGGAGTTTTCGAACCAAACCGAGCAACTCTTGAACGCTTTGGCGTTGGAGCCTCCGGTCGTGTATATTCGCGTTGACGATGACCTGAGTTGGAGGCTGGTGTCATGAGCATGTCGCACGCTGTCCGGGAACGGTTGGTTCTGGACCGACTGAGGGAGACCTACGAGCAGAATGGCTACGAATTTTTCCTCGAACCGTCGACCACTTTACTGCCGCCTTTTCTAAAAGGATACAGACCCGATGCGATCGCCCTGAAAGGTGTTGAAGGCGTCGTCATTGAGGTCAAATTTGGCAACCATCCCATAAAAGACCAGCGGCTTCAAGCATTGGCCGCGATCCTAAGAGACCGATCCGAATGGAGTCTCAAGGTTTATATGGAACAACAACGGCCAGAAGATCGACTGTCGATTGACGTGCCGACCGTAGCGCAGCTCGAAAACCTAATCTCGGAGAGCGAGATTTTGGCTGCCGAGGGGCACCCCCGCGCGGCGTTTCTACTTGCGTGGTCCGGGCTTGAGGCCGTTGCAAGAGCACGCGCCTCGGAACAAGGTTTGGCGATCGGGCGGCCGATATCGCCGGCGGGCACAGTCGAGTCGCTGGAAATGGGTGGTCTCATCAATGACGAGACGGGTCGAGACCTGCGCAAAAAAGCTCAACTTCGGAACCGTGTGGCGCATGGAGACCTGACCGCGCTTGTGGAACGCAGTGCCGTGGATGGGCTAATCCAGTGTGTGCGCGATCTGTCGGCGGGGAAATCGACGCTGCCCGAGGTTGCGATCGTCGCATAGGCATGCGGGGGCAACCCACGGACGCGGTGCTGGGCGAGCGGCTCGGATTGGACGCGCGGCGCTGCGGGAGAAGGGCGGTATCTGAGCGCGATGTCAGGAGTAGGCCCGCCCCCATTCGGGAACCGGCCCCTGTTCTAGTGCAGCCTGATAATGATCTTGACCCGAAGGCGTCCGATCACCACAATAAGCACCAAGAGTAAGCGACGTTTTCTAGGCATGCGCTTTCTCCTGACGAAAACCGATCGGGGTCCGTCCCCGGCCGGTTTCGCTATTCTGGGGGCCCTCGTGTTAACCAAAGGTTAACGCGGCCGAAAAATATAGACTGGCTGTTGGCGATTGCCGGACGGTGCGTTTAAGCTCCCTTCTGCGGGCCGGAACCGCCGGCCGTCGCGCCTAAAAGAAACGCCCAAAAAGGCAATCATGGGAGGCTACAACATGCGCTTATCGCGCCAATGGGCCGTCATCGCGTCGATCGCGATGCTGCTGCTATCGTTCCTACCCGCGCAAGCGGAAGACACGATCAAGATCGCCTTTATCGGCCCGTTCTCCGGTGCCTTCGCGCCGCAAGGGGACGCATTCCTCAAACAGCTCCAGTTCTCGCTCGACGCGGTCAATGCCAAGGGCGGGGCGCTGGGCAAGAAGTTCGAGATCGTGACCTTCGACGACAAGTTGCAGCCGGCGGAAGCCACGATCGCGCTGAAGGCCGCGACCGACCAGAATATTCCGTTCATCCTGCAGTGCATCGGCTCGAATGTCGCCGCGGCGATGATCGACGGGGTGGCGAAATATAATGCCCGCAATCCGGATCGCCGGGTTTTGTATCTGAACTGCGCCGCGCTGGCGACCGACCTGACCACCGAAAAATGCGACTTCTGGCACTTCCGTTTTGCCGGCAACGTGTCCATGCGGGTCGAAACGATGGTGCGCTCGCTGCCGAAGTCGCTGAAAACAGTCTATCTGATCAATCAGGACTACCTATACGGTCAGTCGGTGGCGTCGGATCTCAAAAGCTTCCTGACGAAGCTGAGACCCGACATCAAAATTTTGGGTGAAGACCTTGTGCCTCTCGGCAAGGTCAAGGATTTCTCGCCCTATATCGCCAAGGTGAAAGCATCCGGAGCCGAAGCGCTACTGACGTCCAATTGGGGCGTCGATTTCAATCAACTGATAAAATCCGGCGTCGAGACCGGGTTGAACATCGGCTACTACACGTTCTCCGCCCATCTGAACGGCGCGCCGACGGCGATGGGCGACGCAGGTGTCGACCGTGTCCACGCGGTGGTCGACTCGCATGAGAACATCCCGTCGGAAATCGGCAATGTCGAAGGCGACGCATGGATGAAGGCGTTTCGCGACAGGACCCTGGAGTTCGACTACGTTTGGATCAACTTCCGGACGATGTTCGAATTGCTGCAAACCGCGGTCAACAAGGCGGGTTCGACCGACGCGTTGAAAGTGGCGCTGGCGCTGGAAGGCATGCAGCAAAAGGATGCCTTTGGGCAGAACAACATCATGCGCAAGGACGATCACCAGCTGTTGGTGCCGTTCTATCAGGCGATTTTCACCAAGGGCGTGAAATACGACTCGGAAAAAACCGGCTTCGGCTGGAAGACCGAGAATACCGTCTCGGCCGCCGATCTCACGCAGCCCACCAGCTGCAAGATGAAACGGCCGGACGGCGCTTAACGATAACCGGCGGGAGCCCGCGATGCGGCATTTCGGCGTCTTGATCCCCTCCACCAACACCACGGTGGAGATCGAGTACTCGCGGCTGCTGCCGCTTGGCCTACAGGCGCATTACGGGCGGTTGGGGAAGGGGGGGAAGGCGCCGTTCTCCCCCAGCCTCGACGCCGATGTCGCCTATCAGTCGACAATGCTGGGGGATGCAAAGGTCGAAACGCTGGCGCTGGCGCAAACCTCCGCCAGTCTGTTCGACGACGACTACTGTGCCAAATGCACCGCGATGATGACCGCCGGGGCAGGGGTGCCGTCGATGACCTCCGCGCAAGCCATCGGTCAGGCGGTCCAGCACCTCGGCGCGCAACGGATCGCGCTGGCCACCCCTTATTCCCCCGACGCGATCGGCCGGGCGAAACGCTATTACGAAACCAAGTACGGACTGGACGTCGTGGCGATGGAGGGTTTCGATGCCAGCGACTCCTACGCCATCGGCTTGATGGGTCCGGAAAACGCGCGCGACGCCTTTCGCCGTATCGACCGGCCCGAGATCGAAGTGCTGGTCGTCCCCGGCGGCAATTTCCCCACCATGCCGTCGATCACGGCATGGGAGGAAGAATTCGGCAAACCCGTCATCACGACAAATCAGGCGGCGCTCTGGGCGATGATGCGCGTCATGAAAATGGACGAGAAAATACCCGGCCTCGGTCGCTTGCTAGCCTGCTAACGTCCGTTCAGTGCAAGCCCGATGGCCCCGGGCGTTCGGGCAGCCAGGGTTTCGTGCGATGCTGGCCGGTCGGCGCGGATGAAACCCATCGTGCGATACTCGGTCATCCCCATCTGCGAGGAGGGGGGCCACCAGACCCGGACCTCGCTCCAATCGCCGCTGGCGGAGATATCGATTACCGGCTGATCCTGGGTCACACGGTGATGCACCCAGTTCGCTTGCGTTACCAGAATTTGACGCTGCGATATGACGCGCGACACCACCGAGGCATGACCGTCGTGCAAGCGGCCGGTCTTGGCGAAAATCAGCACGCTGCCGACCTCGGGTGTGTAGGAACGCGCATAGCGGCCCTGCGCCTTCCACCACCAATCGCCGGCAGGGCCGTAAAGTTGCACGCCGCTCAGGGCCCGCGCAAACGGGGCGCATTCAAGCGGCACAGGGCCGCCGACGTAGTCGCCAACGCGGTCCCGCGACGCGGAAGACCCGCAGGCGCCGAGCAGCAGCAGCAAACCGAGGATGCAGAACCTGGACATAGCGCCATTATATGCGACACCATAGCAAGATTGTGCAAGAACTTATTGAAATAAGGGCGATAACAAGTTCCGGCGCAAAGCCCGGCCGTAAGCCTCCCTTGCACGTGTTGAGCCTGCCACGATCATGCCGTATAGCCGTGCAAATATCGGCACGACGCCCCCCTGACGATTTTGGAGGCGGCTCAAGGAGATTCGATGGCTGCCATGGCCGAGACCAGCGCGGACAACCTCGCCCTTGCTTTGCAAGTGGTGGTGCGGGCGCGTGCGGAAACCCCAGCCCGCCGTATGGCCGATGCCATCCGGGCCTTGTCGGTCGATGCGGTGGAAGCCGCGAAATCGGGCCACCCAGGCATGCCCATGGGTATGGCCGATGTCGCGACCGTGCTGTGGTCGCGCTTTCTGAAATACGACGCCGCCGATCCTCGCTGGCCGGATCGCGACCGCTTCGTGCTGTCCGCTGGCCACGGTTCCATGCTGCTGTATTCGCTGCTGCATCTGACCGGTCACGCCGGGATGGAAATCGAGCAGCTTAAGACTTTCCGTCAGCTCCATTCCCCCTGCGCCGGCCATCCGGAGTTCGGCGAACACCCGGCCATCGAAACCACCACCGGCCCCCTGGGCCAGGGCCTCGCAACTGCCGTCGGTATGGCGCTGGCGGAGCGGATGATGGCCGCCCGTTACGGCAAATCTTTGGTCGATCATCGCACCTGGGTAATCGTCGGCGACGGTTGCCTGATGGAAGGCGTGAGCCATGAGGCCATCGGCCTGGCGGGTCACTTGCAACTCGAAAAACTCACCGTCCTTTGGGACGACAACCGCATTTCCATCGACGGGGCGACAAGCCTATCGACATCGGAAGACCAGTTGAAGCGCTTCGCCGCCGCCGGCTGGGCGACACGGCAGGTGGATGGGCACGATCCCGACCAGATCGCGGCGGCGATGTCGTTTGCGATCCGGTCGCGCAAGCCGACGTTGATCGCTTGCAAGACAATTATCGGGCTCGGCGCGCCGACCAAGGCCGGGACCGCCGGTTCCCACGGTTCGCCGTTGGGCGCCAACGAGGCCGATGCGGCGAAGGCTTTCCTGGGCTGGAATGAAGCCCCGTTTATCGTGCCCGAAGACCTTTATGCGCGTTGGCAGGCCGCCGGCACGCGTGGCGCTGGGACCCGCCGGTCCTGGCTGAAGCGCCTTGCCCGCCACGCCCAACGCGCGGATTTCGAACGCGCCATCGCTGGCAAGCTGCCGGACAACTGGCATGAGGCCGTGGCAGCTCTAAAACAGGACATCGCCGACAACCGGCCCAAGCTCGCCACCCGCCAGTCGAGCCAGAAAGCGCTTGAGGCGCTGATCCCCGCGACCCCCGACATGGTGGGCGGTTCGGCCGATCTGACCGGGTCCAACCTCACGTTGGTCAAGGGTATGGGCATCGTGCAGCCCGGCAACTACGCCGGCCGTTACATCCATTACGGCGTCCGAGAATTCGGCATGGCCGCCTGCGCCAACGGACTGGCACTGCACGGCGGCATCATCCCGTACACCGGGACATTCTTCGTCTTTACCGACTACATGCGCCCGGCCATTCGCCTGGGGGCGTTGATGCATCAGCGCGTCATCCACGTCATGACGCACGATTCAATCGGCCTCGGCGAGGACGGGCCCACGCATCAGCCGGTCGAGCATCTCGCCAGCCTGCGCGCCATGCCTGGCCTTCATGTTTACCGCCCGGCCGACGCGTTGGAGACCGCGGAATGCTGGGAACTCGCGGTCAAGCGCGCCGATGGGCCATCGATGCTGGTACTGACGCGGCAGGCGCTGCCGGCGTTGCGCACCGATATCGTGGAAAACCGCTCCGCGCGCGGCGGCTACGTGCTGGCCGAAGCGGAAGGCCCGCGGCAGGCAACTTTGATCGCCACGGGATCCGAAGTCTCCATCGCCATGACCGCTCGGGAATTGCTGGCGGGCGAGAATATCCCCGTCGCGGTCGTTTCGTTGCCCTGCTGGGAGCTGTTCGCGCAGCAGGATGAGAATTATCGCGCCGCCGTGCTGGGTGGCGCGTTGCGCGTCGGCGTCGAGGCCGGCTGCGATTTCGGGTGGGAACGGATCATCGGGATCGATGGCGTCTTCATCGGCATGCCGGGATACGGGGCCTCGGCCCCGGCAGAAGACTTGTACAAGCATTTTGGCATAACATCAGAGGCCATTGCCGCTGCCGTGCGCAAACGCCTGGCCTGACAACAATAGGAAAACCGGCACATGACCGTTTCGGTCTCGATTAATGGTTTCGGGCGCATCGGGCGGCTGGTATTGCGCGCTATCGCGGAGGAGGGTCGCACCGATCTGGTGCCGACCCGAATCAATGCGTCTACGAGCATGAACATGGAGTCGGTCGCGCATCTTTTCGCCTATGACAGCGCGCATGGCCGTTTCGCCGGCCAGGTCGAAGTGTCGGGCGATACACTGACCGTTCGGCACAACGGCAAGGTCTATGGGCCCATCCCCGTCACCTTCGAGCGCGATCCCGGCAAGCTGAACCTATCCGGCACCGATGTGGCGATGGAATGCACCGGCACCATGACCACCAAGGAAAAATGTCTGCCGCTGCTGGCAGCCGGTGCCAAGAAGGTGCTGCTGTCCGCACCCGGCAAGGGCGTCGACGCGATGATCGTCTACGGGGTCAACAACCACGACCTACGGTCCGATATGAAGGTGGTTTCCGCCGCGTCGTGCACCACCAACTGCCTGGCACCGATGGCCAAGGTGCTGAACGACAGGTTCGGCATCCTGCGCGGCTACATGGTCACCATCCATGCCTACACCAACGACCAGAACACGCTGGACGGCTCGCACAAAGACATCCGCCGTGCTCGCACGGCCGGCGTTTCCGCGATCCCGACGTCCACCGGCGCCGCCCGCGCGATCGGGGAGGTCATTCCGTCGCTGAAGGGCAAGCTGGACGGCACCGCGATCCGCATCCCCGTGCAGAACGTTTCGATCGTGTCGCTGGACGTCAATCTGGCGAAACCGGCGACCAAGGACGAGATCGACGCCGCCATGCAGGATGCATCCAAGGGCGAACTGCGTGGCGTACTCGCATACAACACGCTGCCGCTGGTGGGCATCGACTTCAACCACACCTCGGCCTCCTGCACCTTCGACGCGACGCAGACAGCGGTCGTGGATGGCGCGCTGGCCCGGGTGATGGGTTGGTACGACAACGAATGGGGATTCTCCTGCCGCATGCTCGATGTCGCGGCGCTGATGGGTGCCCGTTAAAACCATCGGAGTTTAGAATATGACCTTTCGTACCCTCGATGGCGTGGACGTCGCCGGGAAACGGGTTCTGCTGCGCGCCGACCTGAACGTGCCCGTGCGCGACGGCAAAATTTCCGACGTAACCCGCATCGAGCGCCTGTCCCCCACAATCCGCGAACTGGCGGGCAAAGGCGCCAAGGTCATCGTGTGCAGCCATTTCGACCGCCCTAAGGGCAAACTTGTGCCTGAAATGTCGCTGGCCCCTGTGGCGGCCGCGCTGGGCGAGGTTCTGGGGTGCAAAGTCGGGTTTGCGGATGACTGCATTGGCCCCGTCGCGCAACAGGCCGTCGCGGCGATGGCGAACGGCGACGTGCTGGTGCTGGAAAACACCCGCTATCACGGCGCCGAGGAGAAAAACGACCCAGTCTTCGCCAAGGAATTGGCCTCACTGGCCGATATTTTCGTTAACGACGCATTCTCCGCCGCCCACCGTGCCCATGCCAGTACCGCCGGGGTCGCCCACTTCCTGCCAGCGTACGCCGGCCGGCTTATGCAGGCCGAACTCGAAGCGCTGCACCTCGCGCTTGGCAATCCGGCGCGCCCGGTCGCTGCCATCGTCGGCGGCGCCAAAGTGTCGACCAAGCTGGATCTGCTCGGCAACCTCGTCGGCAGGGTCGATATGCTGGCGATCGGCGGCGCGATGGCCAATACGTTCCTTGCCGCGCAAGGCTTCACCGTAGGCAAGTCGTTGCAGGAAGCCGACATGCACGCCACCGCATTGGAGATACTGGCGAAGGCGAAAGCCGCGCACTGCGAGATCGTATTGCCGACCGACGCCGTGGTCGCGACCGAGTTCAAACCCAACCCTCCGACCCAGACCGTTTCGGTCAACGCGGTGCCGGCGGACACGATGATACTCGACATCGGACCGGCTTCCATCGCCGCACTGCTGGACAAGCTGACGTCGGTCAAAACCCTGGTGTGGAACGGCCCCCTCGGTGCCTTCGAAACGCCGCCCTTCGACGCCGCGACCATGGCCTTGGCGAAAGCAGTGGCGGCCGCGACCGCCGCTGGTTCGCTGCGCAGCGTGGCCGGTGGCGGCGACACCGTCTCCGCGCTGCGGCACGCCGGGGTGCTGGGCAAACTGACCTATGTCTCCAGCGCCGGTGGCGCTTTCCTGGAATGGCTGGAGGGCAAGACCCTGCCGGGCGTCGCCGCCCTGGACGCGTGAGCGTCCGGGTCTACCTCGCCGGCCCCGACGTCTTCCTGCCCGACCCGGACGCGTGGATGGAGCGGAAGAAAGCCATCTGCGCGGCGTATGGCTTAGTGGGCGTTTCGCCGCTCGACGAATTGCCCGACGAACCGGCGGCGTGGGCGGCGTTTCCGCTCTGGCGGCGCATCGCGATGAGAAACGAAGCTCATATCCGGTCCTGCCAGGCGATCGTCGCTAACCTCACGCCCTTTCGCGGCCCCAGCGCCGATGTCGGGACCGTCTACGAGATCGGCTTCGCGCGAGCGTTGGGGCTGAGAATCTTCGGGTACGCGACCACCGGCATTCCGTTTTTGGATCGCAGTCTGGCCCATGTCGGCGACGCCGCGACCGAGACAGACGGCATTTGGACCGACGGCGAGAACTTGCTGATCGAGGCGTTTGGCCTGTTCGATAATTTGATGATCGAGGGCGGTATTGCCGGCTCCGGCGGCGTGCTGGTCGCCACAGGAGCCAATGATCGCTGGCGCGATTTGGTGGTGTTCGAACGATGTGTTCTTGCGGCTGCTTCACTGGCAGGCCAGCCCGATTTACAAGGCATTGATTAGAAAATTCGGCGCCCCTTATCCCCTCGAGTTGCTATCGGGCAACGCAGGAGTAGCGCTCGGATGACACATCCCACTGGCGATGCCACGAACGTCGTGCCGATCGAAGTCGACCGGCCGCACGCCCATTTCGATCAACCGGGGGAGATCGTGGTCGATCGCACCCTATCGAAGGGCGAGAAGATCCGCGCCCTCGAAACCATGGAGCAGGATGCCCGGCAGTTGGCCGCTGCTTCAGCCGAGGGCATGTCCGGGGGTGAGGATACCGGCCTGCATGAGGTTCTCGCGGCGAAGGGTGCGATGGAACTGCCTCCGAACGAAGTCGCCATCGCGGTCGTGATGCAGAATTTGCGCGGCAAGCTTCCGGGCATCGAAGGCACCACGGCGCATCGCGTGGTCGAGCGTGCGATCGAAGCGCTCAGCGCCGCTCGAGATGCACTAGCGGCACCGCCCGAGACGCGCGATTCGAAAGCGGAGATCGAAGTGGAGCTGGCGATGGAGAAACTCGACCCGTGACCTTGGCATAGGTCCCGAATCCGGTTCATGCTGGTTCCCAATAAAACTCTGGGAGCCAATCGAACCATGAAACGCAGAACCCTTCTAACCGGCGCGGCCGCCGCGACCGCGTTGCCGCGATCGTTCGCGATCGCGCAGACCGACCGGTCCCGCACCCTGCGCTTCGTGCCGCAGGCCAACCTGACCCTGCTGGATCCGATTTTCACCACCGCGCTGGTGACCATCAACCACGGCTGGGCGATTTACGACACGTTGTTCGGCGTCAACACCGCACAGGAAGTGAAGCCGCAGATGGCGGAGGGTTACACCCTGTCCGACGACGGCCGAACCTACACGATCAAGCTGCGGGAGGGCCTGAAATTCCATAACGGTGAACCCGTGCGCGCGCAGGATTGCGTGCCCAGCCTGCAGCGCTGGTGCGCGCGCGAAACCATCGCGCAAACCGTGGCCAAATACGTCGAAAGCTGGAGCGCTCGGGACGACCGCACCATCGAAGTCAAGATGACGCGTAAATTGCCGATCTTCATCGACGCCATAGCCAAGGGCGGTGCCACGGTGCCGTTCATCATGCCCGAGCACATCGCGAAAACCGATCCGTTCAAGCAGGTGACGGAAACGATCGGCTCCGGACCGTTTAAATTCGTGAAGGACCAGTTCGTGCCGGGCTCTTCCGTGGTTTACGAGCGCAACGCCAATTACGTGCCTCGCCAGGAAAAGGCGGAGTGGACGTCGGGCGGCAAGGTCGTGCATTTCGACCGGGTCGAATGGAAGGTCATTCCGGATTCGGCAACTGCGTCCGCTGCTCTACAAGCCGGAGAGATCGATTGGTATGAGCAAGTGCAGGCCGATCTGATCCCGCTCCTGCGCAAGGACCCGAATATTACTATCGGCAGTGCCAACCCGACAGGGTTCAACGGCATCTTGCGCTTCAACCATTTACATCCGCCGTTCAACAACGTGGCGATTAGGCGCGCGGTTATGATGGCGGTGGACCAGACCGATTATATGGCATCGATTACCGGCAACGATCCTTCCGCGTTCAAGGTATGTCGAGCGGTGCTGCCATGCGGGACGCCGTATGGACGGGAGCTGGGGGTGGCGGCCATGCCGGGTAATTTGGAAAATGCCCGAACAGCGCTCAAGGCCGCCGGTTACAATGGCGAAAAGGTCGTGATCATCAACCCGACCGACTTCGTTACTATCGGGCCTATGGGCGACGTGACCTACGATCTGTTGCGGAAACTAGGCATGAACGTGGAGATCGTGGAAACCGATTGGGGGACGGTTACTCAACGACGCGCCAGCAAGGAAACCATCGAGAAAGGCGGCTGGAGCATTCTGCACACCTGGGCCCCGTCGGTGGTGATCGGCGACCCGGTGCAACAATGGTTTGCCCGCGGGTTGGGGCAAACCGGCTGGTTCGGCTGGTATCAGGACGACGAGACCGAACAGCACAGCCGCGACTGGTTGCTGGCGGAGACACAGCCGGCACGCGACGCGGCGGCCGACGCCTTCCAGAAGCGGGCATTCGAAAACGTGCCGTTCGTACCCATTGGGCAGTTTCAGATACGCACTGCCTACCGCAAGCAACTTACCGGGCAGATCGAGGCGACCGGCGCGTATTTCTGGAATATCCGGCGGAGTTAACCTCGACGGTTCCACACCTCGAACGCCGCCATGCCGACCAGCATGGCGGCGACGAACAGCAAGGTTTTGGCATCGCCGAAGCTCAACGATGCCAAGGCAGGGCCGGGGCAGTAACCGACCAACCCCCAACCGATGCCGAACAAAGTCGCGCCCAGCAACAGGCGGCGGTCGATAGCGGTTTGGGTTGTAGCTTTGTCTTGGCGACGGAACATGTAGCCCAGTGCCGCTACCGGAATGGCCCCGGCCATGACGAGTATCAGGCTTGGGTCCCAATCCCCCGCGATGTCGAGAAATCCTAGCACCTTGGCCGGATCGATCATCGCTGAGACAGTCAGGCCGAGGCCGAAAAGCAGGCCGCACGTGGTCGCAATGGCGAGGGCTCGCATGCTCTATCCGATACCGATATGGTGCGTACAATAAACGGTCACCATCGCCGCGGCCATGAATACCGCCGTCGCCGCGATCGAACGGCGCGACAGCCGCGCGATGCCGCAGACGCCGTGTCCGCTGGTGCAGCCCCCGCCCAGCCGTGTACCGAATCCCACCAGGAGTCCGCCGGCGATGACGACCCAGGCGGATGTCGCGATGGTCGGGTCGGCGGTCGCCCCGCCCGCCAGGCGATACAGCAACGGTGCGGCGATCATTCCTGCCAGAAACGCCATGCGCCAGCCTCGGTCTGGCATGCGGAGTCCGGCGAGGATGCCGCTGATGCCCGCGATCCGGCCCAGACCGACCCAAAGTATCGCCGCGGACAGGCCGATCAGGGCGCCGCCGGTCAGCGCATGTGCGGGGGTAAAATGGCTCATGGCGTGCAGAACATCTTGTAGAGTTGCTCCAGGATCGGCCGCACCCGGTCGGAGGCGATGCGGTAATGGATGGTCGTTCCCTCCCGCCGCGTCGCGACCAGTCCTTCTTCCCGCAGGGTCGCGAGATGGCGGGACAGGTTGGATTGCGTCAGGCCCAGACGGGGCAACATCTCGCCGACCGAGCGTTCGCCCTGGACCAGGTCGCACAGGATTATGAGCCGGTGTCGGCTGGCGAGGGAGCGCAAAAACGCCTCTGCCTCGGCCGCGCGAACTTCCATTTCTGCCGGGTTCACCGGGTCACGCCCTTAAATATCATATTTGACGCATATATGATATTGTTGTATGAAGCAAGCCTTATCAGAAGGGGACCCGACGATGGAAAAGAACCTGGGTGAGATCGATCGCGGCGTGCGCGCCGTGGTGGGGGTCGTGCTGCTGGCGATGATGTTCACTTGGCCGCACACGCTGTGGGGTCTGGTTGGGATCGTGCCATTGTCCACAGCCGTGCTGGGCTACTGCCCACTTTACCGGATCTTCGGCCTCAGCACGTGCCCGCTTAAGCGGGACTGACCTTAGGCCCTGTCCAAAGATAATCGAATCGATCATGCGGATCGGACAGGGCCTAAGCTCTTGTTTTGAACGGCAACTTTGCCGGCGTGCTGACGCACTTATTTGCCGGCGTTGCCTTAGACCATGATCGTTTGAGGTTGC
>JANXTL010000142.1 GCA_025352375.1 Acetobacteraceae bacterium
TTCGCGGATCAGGTCCGCCTTGAACGCGTCGATATTCATTATGCCATCTCCCTGGGTGGCGTGCGTCGCCCAACGACATAAGCGGCACCGGCCTCGCCGGCAGTTTCGAAATGTTTGGTGCGAAGCGGCATCTCGAACGTCGATCGATCCATGGACTTTCTCCTTTGTGGAAAATCTAGCCTCGCCGGCCTTAGCTGACCAGCACCGCCTTGCCGATCACCTCCCGCTCGATCACCGCATGCAAGGCCTCGGCGGCCCGATCCAGTGGATATCGGTGAGAAATGCGCGGCTTCAGCTTACCTTGACCGGCCAGTGCGGTCAGTATTTTCATGTTGGCGATGGCGAGTTCCGGCGCCGCCTCGGTCAACCCGCCGACCCGCACGCCGATCGCGTCGATGCCTTTGATCAGCAGGTAGTTGGACCGGATATTGGTCGGCCCGCCGCCCAGGAATCCCAGAATCAGCAGGCGCCCGCACCAGGCGAGGCAGCGCAGCGATTCCTCGGCCACCTTGTCGCCGATGGGGTCGTAGACGATGTCCACGCCCTTCCCGCCGGTCAGTTCCTTTACCATGTCGGTGAAGCCGCCGCGGTAGTCGATGGCGAAATCCGCGCCTTCTTCCAGGCAGGCGGCGCGCTTGGCGTCGGTGCTGGCGGTGGCAATCACTTTGGCACCGAAAACCTTGGCCACCTGGATGGCCGCGATGCCGATGCCGCCGGCCGCGCCATGCACCAACACCCACTCGCCGGCTTTCATGCGGCCGCGTTGGATCAAGGCGTGGTATGCCGTCTGGTAAGCACCGCGGAACACGCCGGCCGATTCCAGGCTCATGCCGTCCGGAACCTTGTCGCACAAAGCGGCCTTGGCGTTGCCCAGCTCGGCGCAGGCGCCCAGGGTGTGGCGGCTCATGACGCGGTCGCCGACGGCAAAATCGGTGACGTCGGGGCCGACGGCCACGACCTCCCCGGCAGCCTCGCCGCCCGGGATAAACGGAGGCTCCGGACGGAACTGGTATGTGCCGGCCAGCATCAAAACGTCGACATACTGCACCCCGCGGGCGCGAATGCGGACCTGGATTTCCCCTGGACCGGGCGGCGGCGGGTCCGGCACATCGCGCAGTGCCAGCACTTCCGGCCCACCAAATGCCTCACAAACCATTGCTTTCATTGAAAACCCTCAGCTATCGCCAAGTATCATGCATCATCGGAATGCGGGCGTTAATCCCCGGGCAGCGACACGATTGCAATCCGTCAATTTCGCGGCGTAATGTGCTACCAATACACCTTAGAGCACTAAGGTAGGCTGAACGGGACGGGCCCATGCAATCCATCGACAGGAACGTGCCGGCTAACATCGAGTCTGCCAGGGTCGATCTGCGGCTGTTTCGGATGGCGCCTTTCTTCAAGGATGTCGATGAACGCGGTCTGGCGGGTCTGGCGGCGATCTCGACCTTGCTGACGGTGCCGGAAGGAACGACATTGTGCCGCCAGGGCGTACCAGCCGAACATCTGCTGGTGCTGCTGGAAGGGCAGGTGGCGCTGGAAAACGTCGGCGCGTCCGGCGCCAGCGCGGTTGTCGAGGTGGTACAGCCCGGCGGTCATTGCATGTTGAGCGCGGTCCTCAGCGGCCTGCCCGGCCTGATGAATGCGCGTACGATCACGGCCGCCACGTTGATCGGTGTCGAAGCCACGGGCTTGCGGGAACTGCTGCACCGGGAGGTCTCGGTCGCGTCGGCGCTGCTGCGGGCGGGCGCGGAGGAATTCGGTGCGATGGTCCGGCAGGTTTGCGACCTCAAGCTGCGCACGACCGCCCAGCGGCTGAGCTGTTATCTGCTCGAACTCACCGAAGAACCCGCCGACAATACCGTTTCCATGCGGCTGCCGTTCGACAAGCGGTTGCTCGCGGCGCGCCTCGGCTGCCGTCAGGAAAATCTATCCCGCGCCTTTGCCGCGCTCCGCCGGCTCGGGGTCGAAACCCATGGTGCCCGGGTGACTTTGCACGATATCGCAGGCCTGCGGAGCTACGCGCTGTCTGGTGCTTAACCCCGACGCTTTACCTCGGCGCTTAACCCCGTCCGCGATAGCCGGGCACGTCCTGCGGCGGGATCCAGGCGCCCTCCGGCGGGGTGCCGGTTTGCCAAAACACGTCGATGGGGATGCCGCCGCGTGGATACCAATAGGCGCCGATACGCAGCCAAACGGGGTCCAGCAGTGCAATCAGCCGGCTGGCGATTTCCATCGTGCAGGCTTCGTGGAAGGCCCCGTGATCGCGATAGGAACCGAGGAACAGTTTCAGCGACTTGCTCTCCACGATCCAGTCGCGGGGGACAATGTCGATCAGGATATGCGCGAAGTCCGGCTGCCCGGTCAGCGGGCATAGCGAGGTAAACTCCGGGCAGGTGAAGCGCACGACGAAGTTCTTGCCGGGGGCTGGGTTGGCCACGCGTTCCAGCAACGCCTGGTCGGGCGCCTTCGGCTGGACGATGTGGTGCCCGAGCTGGGTGAGGCCGGCGTAGGGGGATTCGGTCATGCTGGTTCCTCGGCGGCGGTCCATCCCGCGCGCACTTCGCCGGCGTGGGCGTCCAGGCGTTTGGCCACGATAGCACGCCGCAGACCGCGCATCAGCGATTGGTAATAGGCGACGTTGTGCCAGGTCAGCAGCATCGGGCCGAGCATTTCGTCGGCTTTGAACAGATGATGCAGATAGGCGGCGGTGTGGCGGGTGCAGGCGGGGCAGTCGCAGTTGGGGTCTATGGGCGTCGCGTCGTCGGCGAAGCGGGCGTTGCGGAGGTTGAAAACGCCGCGCGACGTGTAGGCCCGAGCGGTGCGGCCGGCGCGGGTGGGCATGACGCAGTCGAACATGTCCACGCCCCTGGTGACGGCGCCAATCAGGTCGTCGGGGGTGCCCACGCCCATCAAATAGCGCGGGCGGTCGGCCGGGAGGTGCGGGACGGTGAAGTCCAGCACGTTGAACATTTCCGCCTGGCCTTCGCCCACCGCGAGACCGCCGATCGCGTAACCCTCGAACCCGATGTCTGTCAGGGCG
The DNA here is from genome assembly GCA_025352375.1 of Acetobacteraceae bacterium. Classification (GTDB taxonomy): domain Bacteria; phylum Pseudomonadota; class Alphaproteobacteria; order Acetobacterales; family Acetobacteraceae; genus Rhodopila. The sequence continues at coordinate 3,044 of JANXTL010000142.1, forward strand.
GCGGCGGATTGGGCTCGCAGGTCGGGGTAGACGCTGCCCTGGACGATGCCGAACAGGCCGTATCCGGGGCGGGCGAGGAAGGCGTCCTTGGATCGTTTCGCCCAGTCCATCGATAGGGTCATCGACGTGCGGGCCTGCTCGTGGGTCGCGGGGAAGGGGGTGCACTCGTCGAGTGCCATGGTGATGGTGGCGTCGAGCAGATGCTGGATCTCGATGGACCGGGCGGGGGTGAGGCGGTGGCTGGAGCCATCGATATGCGACTGGAAGGTTACGCCATCCGCGTCCATTTTTCGCAGTTTGGACAGGGACATCACCTGGAAGCCGCCGGAATCCGTTAGAATCGGGCCGGACCAGTCCATGAACTTGTGCAGGCCACCGAGCCGTGCCACCCGGTCGGCGCCGGGGCGAAGCATGAGGTGGTAGGTGTTGCCGAGCACGATGGAGGCGCCTGTGGAACGGACGGCGTCGGCGGTCATGGCTTTGACTGTGCCGGCGGTGCCGACGGGCATGAAGACGGGGGTTTGCACGTCGCCGTGGGCGGTGTGGAGGACGCCGGCGCGGGCGACCCCGTCGGTGGCTTCGGTTTGGAAGGTGAGGGTCATGTGGGGGTGAATGGCACGGGTGACGGCGGGCGCGCCAGGGGCACCGGGTATCCGGCCAGGGGATTAGCGGAGCGACCGCTCCCTGCTACACTGAAATTGGCCAGGCGATGTCGGTGAAGAACCATCGAACGGCCGATGCCCGATAAGGCTGTCGTTCCGGATGCCAATCTACTGATTTTGCTTGCAGTTGGCTTGGCGTCACCGGGTCATATTGCAACGTACAAACGGTTGGGTCAGTACTCGAAACGGGCGTCGTGCTGGAGGCGGCGACCGCAGACCATGTCGTTGTGACGGCCGATCTGGGCCTTTATCTGCAAGCCGCCAAACAAGGACTTACTCGCTAGTCGGTAAATAAGTGTACAAATCTATCTACAGCATTTATCGGAATGATTGAGCTTTATTCCTGGCCACCTGCCGCTGCACGATGCATCGGTGGCACTCATGATTAATACTATATAATAATAACTTGAACTGGTGCAAATTTGATGATAGTCAAACGATGGCATCATACCGGCATGACGGTTGCCAAACGACAATCTGTAGTCTTTATTACGACTGGTGAGTAAAGCCATCAATTTCAACCATTATCGCGACAGGAACTTATAATCCGGCGCGCCGATTGGCCCTCGCGCGCATCCGTCCGCGATGGTATTCGGTCCGTGCTTAGAAACTGGAGTGTCAAAGATGAAGCGTCGTGGTTTTCTGGCCAGCGGCATCGCCGCGGGCATGGTTCGGCCGGCCTTGGCGCAGCCTGCCATCGGCGGCAAGGCCGTCACGATCGTGCATGTGCCGCAGGGGAACCTCGTGACCATGGACGCCGTGTGGACCACCGCCATCGTCACCCGCAACGCCGCCGCGATGGTATTCGAGACGCTGTACGGCCGCGACGAGGCCCTGAACGCCAAGCCGCAAATGGTCGCCGGCCATACCGTGGAGGACAACGGCCTGCGCTGGACCATGAAGCTGCGCGATGGGCTGCTGTTCCACGACGGGACTCCGGTGCTGGCGCGGGATTGCGTCGCCTCCCTGAAGCGGTGGATGAAGCGCGACGGGATCGGCCAGACCATCGCCGACCGGCTGGAGGAGCTGTCCGCGCCCGACGACAAGACCCTGGTCTGGCGGCTGAAAAAGCCGTTCTCCGCGCTGCCTTATGCGCTGGCGAAGACGCAGCCCACGCCGATTATCGTCCCCGAGCGGCTGGCGAACACCGATCCGTTCAAACAAATGCCGGAAGTCATCGGTAGCGGCCCGTTCCGCTATGTCCCCGGGGAATACGTGTCCGGCCACCGAGCGGTATTCGCCAAATTCGACAAGTACAACCCGAGGCCCGAACCGGTCAGCTTTGCGGCGGGTGGCTATCGGGTGCTGGTGGACCGGGTGGAATGGCGGATCATTCCCGATCCCGCCACCGCCGCCGGCGCCCTGAGCGCCGGGGAGGTCGACTGGCTCGATTCCCCGCTGCCCGATCTGCTGGGCATGCTGAAAAGCAAGCCGGGGGTGGTGGTCGCGCCGATCGATATTTATGGGACATTCGGCTGCCTGCGGCCGAACCATCTGCACGGCCCCACTGCCAATCCCGGCGTCCGGCGGGCCATGCTGGCGGCGATCGATCAGGTGGATGTCATGACCGCGGTGATGGGCGGCGATGCGTCGCTGTATCGCGCACCGGTTGGCTTCTATATTCCCGGCACGCCGTCGGCCAACGACGCCGGCATGGACCGGGTGCGTAAGCGCCCCAGCAAAGACCAGATCAAGGCGATGCTGAAGGAGGCCGGTTACGCGGGCGAAAAACTCGTGTTCATGCACCCGACCGATCAGGTCTACTACGACGCCATGAGTTCGGTGGCCGTCGCCGCCTTCCGCGACATCGGGCTTAACGTCGAAGAACAATCGACCGACTGGGGCACGATCGTCGAACGCCGGACCAGCAAGGAACCCTTGGATAAGGGGGGCTGGTCCATGTTCCCATTGGGAGCGCCGGCGGCCGAATATCGCGATCCCATCTTCGCCACCAACCTGCGCGGCAACGGCGCCGCCGCCTGGTTCGGCTGGCCGACCGATCCCGAAATGGAGTCCATGCGCAACGCCTGGATGGACACCACCGATCCGGCGGAACAAAAACGCCTCGACGTTGCCACCCAGCTGCGCGCGTTCGAGACCGTGCCATTCATTCCGCTTGGGCAGTATTTGCCGCCGGCCGCGTTCCGGAAGAACCTGTCGGGTGTGTTGAAGGGCGCGATGCCGGTGTTCTGGAATGTAACGAAGGGGTAGCTACTTCTCGCCTTCCGTCAGTCCGGCCACGAACCAGCGCTGCATCAGCAGCACCACCGCCACGGGGGGCAGCAGCGCCAGCACCGCGGTGGCCATGACGGCGGACCAGTCGGTTTGGGTTTCGACGCCGATCATCTTCACCAGCCCGATCACGATCGTGTCCAGGCTGGGATCGGTCGCGACCAGCAGCGGCCAGAGGTACTGGTTCCAGCCGTAGACGAACAGAATCACGAACAGCGCGGCGATGTTGGCGCCGGAGACGGGGATGACGATGTCTTTCAGAAAACGTAGCGGGCCGGCGCCGTCCATGCGCGCGGCCTCCACCAATTCGTCGGGGATGGCGACGAACACCTGACGGAACAGCAGCGTTGCGGTGGCGGAGGCGATCAGCGGCACCCAGAGGCCGGTGAACGTGTTGATCAGGCCGAATGTGGCCATGACGGAGTAGGTGGGGATGATCCGCACCTCCACCGGCAGCATCAGCGTGACGAAGATCGACCAGAACGCAATTTTCCGGAAGGGGAATCGGAAAAACACGATGGCGTAGGCGGACAGTATTGAAATGGCGATTTTCCCGAACGCGATACAGAGCGCCATGCCGAGGGAAATCAGCAGCATGTGCCACACGGGTTGCGCGCCCATCGAGCCTTGGCTGAGCACGCGCGGATAGGCAGAAAAATTGGTCAGATCGGGAATAAGCGAAAGATCGCCGCGGGTGATGGCGTCGGAGCTTTGCGTCGAACCCGCCAGCACCAGCCACACCGGCAGCGCGAACAGCACCACCCCGAGGGCGAGCATCGCATGGGCGAACCAGTCGCGGTCGCGGGTCATGGGACGGGCCATGACGCGATTATTTGGTTCACTCCGTCACCTTCTTTCCCATGAACCGGAACTGCACCGCGGTAATCGCGATGACGCCAAGCATTAGAATGACCGACTGTGCGGACGACGAACCGATGTCCTGGTTGATTACACCGTCGCGGAAAACCTTCAGCACCAGCGTTTCGGTGTCCTTCCCCGGTCCGCCATGCGTCAGAGCGTTGATCGTGCCGAACGTGTCGAAGGCGGCGTAGACCACGTTGACCACCAGCAGGAAGAACGTTGTCGGCGCCAGCAACGGGAAGGTGATGGTGCGGAAGCGATGCCAGGTTTTGGCGCCGTCCATGCGGGCGGCCTCGGTCACCGCACGCGGAATGGATTGCAGGCCGGCGAGGAAGAAGATGAAATTGTAGCTGACCTGCTTCCAGGCGCTTGCCAGCACCACCATCAGCATCGCTTGCCCCCCGTTCAGGTGGTAGTCCCAATCGATTCCGAACTGATTCAGCCGGCGGCCGATCAGCCCCACCCGGGGATCGAGGATGAACAGGAACAAGACAGCCGACATGGCCGGCGCGATGGCGTAGGGCCAGATCAGCAACGTGCGGTAAGCGCCCTTACCCCGGATTTCCTTATCGGCGAACACCGCCAATGCCAGCGCCAGACCCATCGCCAGCGCGCTGACCGTCAGGCAGAACACGATCGTTCTGACAACGGAATCGCGGTACAGTGGGTCGGACAATAATTCCGTAAAATTATCCAGCCCGACGAACACCACCCCTTCGCCGAAAGCATCCTGTATCGTTAGGCTGGACCAAACGGCCTGCCCCGCCGGCCAGTAGAAGAAAAATCCGGTCAGCAGGAGCTGCGGCAAGACGAGCAGCATCGGCAGCAACCAGCCGCCGAATACTGTCCGCCGTTCCACTCGGTCAGGCCTTAATCGATTTTTGGAAGTCCCGCAGGACCTTGTCGCCGCGCGTCACGGCGTTATCCAGCGCCTGCTTGCCGGTCTGGCCGCCCTGGAAGGCTTTTTCCACTTCCTCGTAGACAATGTTGCGGATCTCGACCAACCGGCCGAGGCGCAGGCCCTTGGAGTTCGGTGTCACCGAACCGCGCGTCAGCTGTTGCGCCGGCAGATCGGCGCCAAGGTTCTGGGTATAGAAGCCCTGCTTCTTCGACAGCTCGAACCCAGCCAGCGTCACCGGCACGTAGCCGGTGTGCTGGTGCCAGTAAGCATCGTTTTCCGGCTTGCCGATGAACGCGAGGAACTGCGCCACTGCCTTGTATTCCGCCGGTTTCCGGTCGGGGCCGGTCATCGTCCAAAGACTGGCGCCGCCGATGATGGAGTTCAGCGGGGATTTGATGACCTCAGCGTCGTACGGCAGCAGCGCCTCGCCCCATTCGAATTTCGCGCTTTTCACCAGATCGCCGCGCGAGCCCGAGGAGTCGAAATGAATGCCGACCTTGCCCGAGACCAGCAACTGGCTGGGGGTGTTGTCGCGGCCGGTATATTTAAAGGCGCCGTCCTTCGCCATCGCCAGCAACCGGTCGAGGTGCTTCACATGCGCCTTGCTGTTGAACTGTAGCTCGGCGTCCAGGCCCTCGAAGCCATCCGCCTTGCTGGCGAAGGGCAAATTGTGCAGGGCGCTGAATTGTTCCACCTGGATCCAGCTGAACCAGGCACTGGTGCAGGGAATTTCGGCGGCGTCCTTGGCCTTGATCGCCTGTGCGGCCTTCACGACATCGGCCCAGGTCACCGGCGGCTTCTCGGGGTCGAGGCCGGCCTTCTTGAACGCGTCCTTGCTGTACCACATGACGGACGTGGAGGAGTTGAACGGCATCGACGCCATCCGCCCGTCCGGCAGGCTGTAGTAGCCGCGCACCGCGCCGATGTAGTTCTTCGGGTCCAGCGCGATGCCGGTTTCCTTCGATAGCTCCCACACCTGCTTCACGAACTTGCCGGGGGCGTTGATCATCGTGCCGGTGCCGACCTCGAACACCTGCACCAGATGCGGTGCCTGGCCGGCGCGCGACGCGGCGATGGCGGCGTTCATCGTGTCGGCGTAGCCGCCTTTGAAGATGGCCTGGACCTCGACGGCGTCCTGGCTTTTGTTGAACTCGTCCACCAGGCGGTTCACCTGCTCGGCGAGCGCGGCGGTCATCGCGTGCCACCAGACGATTTTGGTCCGTTCCGCAGCTCGGGCTGCCGCGTACGGGGCGGCGGCGAGGGCGGCGTAGCCAGCGAGGAGAGCGCGGCGCTTCATGGGGCGAATTTCCTTATGCGTGAACGACCTCGCGCGGCGTAGCGGCGCCGCGTTACGGTTCTATTACGGTATTATGACGCCTGGATGAAGCGGGGGCACTCAGGCGGCAAACTCCGACCGGATGGTGGCGGACTGCGCCCCGATGGCGGGAACCGGGCCGAGGTCGCGGGTCCCGTCCGACATGACGACCGGCGGGGCGGCGATGGAAACCGGCCCGTTCGGGGTGTCTACCGTGGCGCGCCGCAGCGCCGGGTGCTGGGCGAAGGCGGCCATGTCGTTGACCAAACCATAGGCGGTCTTGGCGGTATTCAATTTAGCGGTGGCTTCCTGCTTCGTCAGCCGCCCGAATTGCGCCGCCACCGCCGCATCGACGGTTGCCCTGTTGGCGACGCGGACGACGTTGGTCTCGAAGCCCGCCCGCTTTGGAAGATTGGGATCGTCCATGAAGCGGGCACAGAAATCGGCCCATTCCCGCTCATTCTGGATGGATATCAATATCAGCACGTTGTCGGCGGTTTGGAAGGCGCCATAGGGACAGATGGAGGGATGCGCGAGGCCCATCCGTTCGGGCGCTTTGCCGGTGCCCTCAAAATACAGCAGCGGGACGTTCATCCAGTCGGCCATGCCGTCGAACAGGCTGACCTGGAGGCCTTTGCCTCTGCCGGTGATGCCGCGCTCGATCAGGGCTTCGAGGATCCCCGCATGCGCGGCCATGCCGCAGGCAATGTCGCAGGCCGACACGCCCACGCGGCCGGGGCCGGCGGGGTGGCCGGTGATCATCGCGAGGCCGGATTCCGCCTGCACCAGCAGGTCGTAGGCCTTCATGCTGGAATATTCCCCGGTTTCCCCGTAGCCGGAGATATCGACGGTGATCAGCCGTGGGAATTTGGCGCGCAGGTCCTCGGATCCGAACCCGGACCGCGCCGCCGCGCCGGGAGCGAGGTTCTGGATGAACACGTCCGCTTTCGACAGGATACGGTGCAGCAGCGCCGCATCGTCTGGGTTCTTGATGTCGGCGACGATGGATTCTTTGCCCCGGTTCAGCCAGACGAAATACGACGATAGGCCGTTGGCGGCCTTGTCGTAGCCGCGCGCGAAGTCACCTTCGGGGCGCTCGATCTTGATAACCCGGGCGCCGGCATCGGCGAGGCGGGAGGACGCGTAGGGCGCGGCGACGGCCTGTTCGAGGGAGACGACCAGGAGGCCTTTGAGGGGGCGGGATGCTGTCATGCCGGTGTGGTGGCATGGAGCGGGCGGGGGTTCAAGCTGTCTGCCTCCCCGACACGAAATTACATCGCTCGCCGTTAACACTTTCTTAACCGGTGCGGCATTACACTGGCCGCATGCGCAAAGGCTGGGTCTATATCGTCACCAACAAACCGTTCGGCCCGCTCTACGCTGGCGTTACGAACGACCTTCGCCGGCGTATTGGCGAGCACAAGGAAAAACGCGGCTCCGCGTTCGCCTCACGATACGGTCTAACGCGCTTGGTCTACTTCGAGGAACACGAACGCATCCTCGCGGCGATCCAACGCGAGAAGAACATCAAGGAGTGGCCTCGTCTTTGGAAGCTCAACCTGATTGAGGGACTGAACCCGAAATGGGACGATTTGTTCGATGGGTTGCCGTTCTGACTTAGCATGCCGGATCAGCCCGCCCGGCCCT
>JANXTL010000163.1 GCA_025352375.1 Acetobacteraceae bacterium
TCGCGGCGATCCCATGGTTTTTCAAGCCGCAACTCGAACGGCAGGCGTTTCTCCGCCAGCACAAGTCGAACCTTGCGAGCGTACGGCGAGAGTGGGATGTGGTGGAGGACGCGCATATCGGCCCTTATCGCACCGCTTCCCGCGCCGCGCCAAATTGCCTCAATGCTCGGCTTGCCCGTCTGGGGCCGCGAGCCGCTTACCGCCCGGCCGGAAGCGGCGCAGGTAGAACGGCACCACCAGCTCGATCGGCGTCGGCACGATTCCCAGATCGGCCAAGCCAGGCATTCCGGAGGCGACGACGTTATCGCGTGCCAACATCGAGAGTTGGTCGCGGGTCAGCAGTTTACCGGGCAGCCGCTCCAGGATCGCTGCCTGCAGCCGGGCGAAGCACATCGGCACCCCGATCGCCGGACGTTCATGGCCCGATTCCTTCATGGTGTAGTGCAGCAGAGCCCGCATGGTCAGCGTGCGCGGCCCGCCGATTTCGTACAGGCCACCCACCGCGTCGGCACGGGTCAGCGCCGCCAGGATGGCATCGGCGAGATCGCCGACATACACCGGCTGGAATTTTGTATCGCCGGCGATCACCGGCATCACCGGCATCATACGCGCCATACCGGCGAAGCGATTGAAGAAATTGTCCTCGGGCCCGAACACGATGGACGGGCGCAGGATCGTCGCACTGGGAAAACCTTGGCGGACCGCTTGCTCCCCAGCCGCCTTGCTGGCGCCGTAGCGGCTGGGGCTGGCCGGGTCGGCCCCGATCGCGGACACATGCACCAAACGCGAGACCCCAGCGGCCGCCGCCAGCCGAGCGACCCGGCCCGCACCGTCGGCATGGATGGACTGGAACGTTGCGCTGCCGCTTTCAGCCAGGATACCGGGCAGGCTCACGACCAAATCGGCGCCTTGCACGGCGCGCGCGACACCTGCCTCATCGGTCACGGGCGCCTTCAACAGCACGATCTGGCCCACGGTTCCCATGGTCTTGAGGAACTGGGCTGCCTCGGGATCGCGCACCGCGACCCGCACCACATAGCCGCGTTGCGCCAGGCGCTTAACCACATACCGTCCGACGAATCCCGATCCGCCGAAAACCGTCGCAATCCCGACCATCGCCATACCAGCCACTCCCGCATTCCGTTCGCGGCGGTCTTTTCCCACCGCCGCGTTTGGTTTGCCATGGGAAATCGCGCGCCTAAACCCCGACAAGGGCGATGAAGACGGTTGACGCCCGGTCCGGCGGCGGTTACATCGCCGCCCCTACCGGACGCGGTGCGCCGCGGTTGCTCCTGTTGCCCAGGTGGCGGAATTGGTAGACGCGCAGGTTTCAGGTACCTGTGGCCGTAAGGTCGTGGAAGTTCGAGTCTTCTCCTGGGCACCATTTTCGTTCGCCACGCGGCGGGCCGGCTAGATGAGCACAACACAATTCATGGCAAACGCTACCATCCATCTGCACCGGCACGATCTGCCGGACGGGCTGTCCTTCGGCCCCGTCGTGGCGGTCGATACCGAAACCATGGGCCTGCGCCCGCATCGGGACCGCCTGTGCCTGGTGCAGATGTCGTCGGGCGATGGGCATGTTCATCTGGTGCAGCTAATCCCGGCCGCCTTGGGTGGGCGCGGCTTCGATTGCCCCAATTTGGCACGCCTGATGTCCGATCCCGCGGTGGTCAAGCTGATGCACTTCGCGCGGTTCGATGTCGCGGTGCTGCAACACAGCCTGGGGATCGTCGTCGCGCCGGTCTTCTGCACCAAGATCGCCGCCAAGCTGGTCCGCACCTTTACCGACAAATTCGGCCTCAAGGATTTGTGTAAGGAATTGTTGGGCGTCGATTTGTCCAAACAGCAACAATCGTCCGACTGGGGTGCGACCGAGCTGACTTCGGACCAGTTGGCCTACGCGGCCTCCGACGTGTTGTATTTGCATCGTTTATGGGAAAAGCTCGACGCACTGCTGGTGCGCGAGGGCCGGCGCCAACTGGCGCAGGAATGCTTCGACTTCCTTCCGACCCGCGGCAGGCTAGACCTTCTGGGATACGAAGACCCGGATATTTTTCACCATTGAAGTCGCGGGATCGTGTAACATTTCGATATGCGGAACGCGTTGACCCCCTGGCAGCCGGGGACCATAGAAGACACGAACCTCGCAGCGGAGCAGATTTGCCCCACGACGCCATTCTCGTCGACCGTCCCATGACCGAGGCCGTATGCGACCTGGATGTGGCGCGGCGTGTTCTGACGACCGAGGCTGCTGGTCTGCACGCCCTCGCCGACAGCCTTGATGGCACCTTCGCGCGGGCCGTCGAATTTCTGGATGTCAGCAACGGACGGATTGTCGTCACCGGCATGGGTAAATCCGGGCATGTGGCGCGCAAGATCGCGGCGACCCTGGCCTCCACCGGCGCACCGTCGTTGTTTGTGCATCCCGCGGAGGCGTCGCATGGCGACCTCGGCATGATCGTGCCGGGCGACGCGGTGCTGGCGCTGTCCAATTCCGGGGAAACCGCCGAACTGGCGGACCTCGTGGAACACTGTCACCGCTTCGGCCTGCCTTTGGTCGCCATTACCGCTCGGGCCGGTTCGGCGCTGGCCAAGGCGGCCAACGTGGCGCTGCTGCTGCCGCCGGCGGCGGAAGCCTGTCCGATGGGCCTGGCACCAACGACCTCGACCACCATGCAGATGGCTCTGGGCGACGCGCTGGCCGTGGCGCTGCTGACACGGCGCGGTTTCACGGCACAGGATTTTCGGCAAATCCATCCCGGCGGGCGACTGGGGCAACGGCTGCGGCGGGTGCGCGACGTCATGCACACGGGCGATGCGATCCCTTTGGTCACGCCGGATACCGGTATGGACCGAGCGTTGGTGATCATGACGGAAAAACGGTTTGGGTGCCTTGGCGTGATCGGTGCCGATGGTGTGCTGATCGGCATCCTGACGGATGGCGATTTGCGCCGGGCCATGGACCCCGGCCTGCTGACCCGCAAAGTCGGGGAGATCATGACGCACGACCCACGCACGATCGGCCCCGACGCACTCGCCGATGAGGCATTGCGCGCCATGAACGCCTATGAACGCCGGGTTACCACTTTATTCGTCGTCGACCAGGCGCGCGTGCCGCAGGGTATTCTGCATGTGCATGACTTGCTGCGGGTGGGTCAGGCATGATGTCCCGCCGCGTTCAGATCGCCGGTCATGCGGTTGCGACCCATGCGCCGAGGGAGCGATCGGCCCCGATGCCCGACCGTCTGGCCCGCCGGCGGATTTTGATCACGCTGACCAAATACACGTTACCGGTGGTCGCGATCGCGTTGTTGTCATCGATCGCGTTGTGGCCCGATTTCATCCGCGGGCGGGGCATCGGCCCATTTAAGGTGGGTGGTATCACGGCGGAGATCGATGGCGCCCAGCTCCGGCGCGCCCGCTATCACGGGGTCGACGGAAAAGGCCAACCTTATACGTTGTCGACCGACACGGCCAGGCAACTCGACGCGGAACGGGTGGAACTGTCCAAACCTCAGGGCGATGTCACGCAAGCCAACGGCGTCTGGATCAATCTTCGCGCCGAACACGGGATTTACATGCAGAAGGTCAATACGCTGGATTTGTGGCAGAATGTCGTGCTGTACCGCGACGATGGCACCACGTTGAACACTGCCAGCGCGACACTCGACATCAAGAACAATACCGCCGCGGGTGGGGAGCCGGTGCATGCCGAGGGCCCCTTCGGCGTTCTGGACGCACAGGGATTCACCATCACCGACAAGGGAACTGCCATTCAGTTCGCCGGCCCCGCGCATGTCGTATTGAACGGGGCCAATCCATGAGAGCCGGTCTCCTCGCCGCGGCTTTCGCGCTTACCCTGCCCTTTGCCGCCACTGCCCAGCAGCTCGACCTGTCGCATGGCGGCCCGATCGATATCAGCGCCAAAGACGGGATTGACTGGCGGCAGGAGCAGCAGATGGTCGTCGCGCACGGCGATGCCCGCGCAACGCGGGGCGATGTGACGGTGATCGCGGATACGCTGACGGCTTGGTATCGCCCGAAGGCCGGTACCGCGCCCGCCGGATCGGGGCCGCATCCCGCTTCCGCAATTGCAAGCCCGGATACGGGCGGCAACGAAATCTACAAGGTGGAGGCACTCGGCCACGTTCGCATTCTGTCGAAGACCGATCAGGTGGTTGGCGATAAGGCGGTGTTCGATATCGATCGGTCCGTGCTGGTGATGACCGGCACCAACATGAAGCTGTCGACCCCGAACCAAATTCTGACGGCGCGCGACACCCTGGAATACTGGGCACAAAAGCATATGGCGGTTGCCCGCGGGAACGCGGTCGCACTCACCAACGATGGACGGCGGATCGCGGCCGATACGTTGGTGGCGTACACGAGCGCCAGCGATCCGGCACCGGCCGCGGCCAAACCCGAGCCCGCCAACGCCCCGCCCGCGAACCCGCTCGGGGCCTCCGGAAAGCTGCAAAAGATGGAGGCGTTCGGCCATGTTTCGCTTCGTACCGCCACCGATACCGTGACCGGCGACCAGGGCATCTATGTCCCGGATACGGGTCTCGCGCGCTTGATCGGTAATATCCGAATCACCCGCGGGCAGAACCAGCTCAATGGCGCCGAAGCGATCGTCAATATGAAAACCGGCGTCGCGCGTCTGGTGTCCGGCAGCGCCGGAAGGGTGCAGGGGTTGGTACTGCCGAACGATCAAACCAACCAGTCGCTATCGGCATCGCCGCCCGCGGCCTATCCGCTGCCGGCGAGCAGAAAACCATGACCGATGCCTTGGACATTCCCGCGGCACCAGTCCTGCGGGTCCTGCCCGGCGGTGGTGGCCTGATCGCCACAGGCGTTGGCAAGACTTATAAGAAGCGGCCGGTGGTTCGCAATGTATCCATCAACCTTCGCCGCGGCGAAGCGGTCGGCCTGTTAGGGCCCAACGGCGCGGGGAAAACCACCACATTCTATATGATTGTCGGTCTGGTGAAGCCCGATACGGGCGGGATCACGCTCGATGGTGCCGACATCACCAGCCTTCCGATGTATCGCCGCGCGCGCCTGGGTATCGGTTATTTGCCGCAGGAGGCCAGCGTCTTCCGCGGCCTCACTGTCGAGCAGAACATCATGGCGGTTTTGGAAGTCGTCGAGACCGACGCCGACACCAGGGGGTTGATGCTGGACGAGCTGCTCGCCGAGTTCGGCATCGGCCATTTGCGCCGCACCCCCTCCCTCGCGCTGTCGGGCGGCGAACGCCGGCGGGTGGAAATCGCCCGAGCGCTGGCGAGCCAACCATCGTACATCTTGCTGGACGAGCCGCTGGCCGGCATCGACCCCATCGCGGTCGGCGAAATCCGCGATCTGGTCGGACATTTGAAGAACCGCGGCATCGGCGTGCTGATTACCGACCATAACGTTCGGGAAACGCTGGATATTATTGACCGGGCGTACATCATGCACGACGGCCAGGTGCTGATGGAAGGCCGCCCGGACGAGGTCGTCGCGAACGAGGACGTTCGGCGGGTCTACCTCGGAGAGCGGTTTACGCGATAAGATATATGTAATCCGAGCAACGCTAGCACGGAATTTGCATAACAATTTGCGATTGGCGTTGACCTTAGCGCTGACGGGCCGATAATCGCGGCCACATGGCGCTCATCCCTCGTCTCGATTTACGGCAAAGCCAAACGCTGGTCATGACGCCTCAGCTGCGTCAGGCCATTCAGTTGCTGCAATTCAACAATCTGGAGGCCGCCACTTTCGTCGACGCGGAACTGGAGCGGAACCCGCTGCTGGAACGCGACGAGTCGACCGACAATCCGGACCTTGAACGTGCCGCTTTGGACCAAATGGTGCCACGCACGGAGGCTGCGGCCGACACGTCGGATTCGGTGCGGGCCGATACCCTGCCGGCCGAGGGCGCCGCACCGCTCGATACGGACTACAGCGAAAATTACGATGCCGGCGGCGTCAGCGACGGCGCGCCCATGATGGGCTCGATGAGCGGAAGCGGCGGCAACCAGAACTTCGACAGCGATGACCGCGGAATCGACGACATCGCTGGGGCACGCATGCCGTTACGGGAATATTTGGGGGAGCAGCTGCGGCTGAGCTTCAACGACCCGGTGGATCGCATGGTCGGCGCGCATTTGATCGCCCTGATCTGCCCCGCCGGCCGCCTGACCGCCGCACCCGCCGATATAGCCGCCGCGATGGGGCTTCCGCTGGAGCGGGTCGAGGATGTCCGCCATCGCATGATGGGGTTCGACCCTGTGGGCCTGTTCGCGCGCGATCTGGCCGAATGCCTGGCGGCACAGCTGCGGGAGAAAAACCGTCTCGACCCCGCGATGCAGGCGTTGCTGGATAACTTGCCGCTGTTGGCGCAACGCGAAAACCGCAAGTTGATGGCGATCTGCGGCGTGGACGCCGAAGATTTGTCCGACATGATTGCCGAGATTCGCGCTTTGGATCCCAAGCCCGCCGCGACATACGACAGTGTGCCTGCCCCCCCGGTCGTGCCGGATGTCCTGATGCGGCGGAATCCGGACGAGTCGTGGACGATCGAACTCAATCCCGACACCATGCCTCGGGTGTTGGTGAACGAACGATTTTACGCGCGAATCGCGCCCAAGGCGAAAAAAGACGAAAAGGTCTTCTTGTCCGAACGCTTGGCCAGCGCCAATTGGTTGGTACGGTCCCTTCAGCAGCGGGCACAGACGATCATGAAGGTCGCGGCGGAGATCGTTCGCCAGCAGGATGCCTTCTTGCAATTCGGCGTGGCGTATTTACGCCCGCTGATACTGCGCGACATCGCCTCGGCGGTCGAATTGCACGAAAGCACCGTCAGCCGGGTAACGGCGAACAAATACATCGCGACGCCGCGCGGCATGTATGAATTGAAATATTTCTTCACCGCCGCCATCCAGTCGTCCACCGGCGGCGAAAGCCACAGCGCGGAGGCGGTTCGCCATCGTATACGCGCGCTGATCGGCGCCGAAGCCCCGAACGACATCGTTTCAGATGACACTTTGGTAACCCTGCTCCGTAAGGAAGGAGTGGACATAGCCCGCCGAACAGTGGCCAAATACCGGGAGGCGCTGCGCATCCCCAGTTCGGTGCAGCGTCGGCGGGAGAAGGCGATGCACGCCTAACGCATGGGTCGCCGAGACCGCTCCTTCCACCGGGGGAGAGACGCACATGCAGATCACAGTATCAGGTAAACAAGTAGAATTGTCCGATGCCCTGCGCACGCGGGTCGGCACCAGTCTGGACCTCATGGCCAGCAAGTATTTCGAACACGCCATAGAGGCCCATGTTACCTTCAGCCGGTCGCGAAGCAATTTTACCTGCGATATCAACTTGCACGCCGGACGAGGCTTGCAACTGCGCGGGGAGGGTGAGGCTGCAGAAGCCAATACCGCGTTCGACAGCGCCGCCGAACACGTCGCCAAACGTTTGCGGCGCTACCGCCGGCGGGTGAATGAACATCACCGCGATCTGGCGCACCGCGAACGCCCGTCGGCGGCGCGGCAATTTGTTCTCCAGCAGGAAGAAGAAACCACTGAGGAGCCCCAGAGCCATCCTGCGGTCATCGCGGAATCGGCCATGGAAATTAATTTGCTGACGGTCGGTGAGGCCGCGATGCGCATGGACCTCGCGCATCAGTCCGTGTTGATGTTCCGCAACAGCAAGTCGGGGGAATACAATGTGATCTACCGACGCGCGGACGGCAATATCGGCTGGATCGATCCGGCCCGTTAGGCTAAATTGGCAGGACACGCCGGATCGTCCGGCGTGTCCGACGCCTGGGCGACCCAACGGCGCGATTATTTCTTATCTTGGTACCATGGAAAGCCGCCAGTTCCACCCTCCATGAGCGATTCGAGGCCGACCTGCGTTCATTTTGCGAGCAGGCCGGCCTCGCGGTGCCGGTGCCGGTCAACTGCAACGTATCGGACCCGTCGGGTATGGCGGATGGAGAGTATCGCCATACCCGAACGGTGATCCGATCATCTCTTGACAAGGGCAAGAGAATTTTCCACGACGATTTCGAGTTATTCGACTACAGAAATATGAAAGCGGCTATTTGATCCGCCCCATTTCCCGCAGTTTCTCCACCACATTGCCCATCATCCCGAAGTAGGGTTTTACGTTCGATAGATCCCTGATAGAGCCCAGCGAATCTCGTACCATTTCGATCGTGACCGGTTCGGCTGGATCGAACTGCGCGCCCTCCGTTACGAAGTATTGCACCCGAGCATAGCCGCCGGCGGTGGCGGCCATTATTTCGCCGTTTTGGTCGCATTCCTCGCTGCACAACCATGCCACCATGGGCGAAACCAATTCGGGTTTCATCCACGGCGCGATGTCCGGCGGCAGCAGCGATTCCGTCATGCGGGTGTAAGCGGATGGCGAGATTGCGTTCAGGCGGATATTGTATTTCGCGCCCTCGTGCCGCAGCACGTTGATCAACCCGTTCACGGCCATTTTCGCCGC
>JANXTL010000220.1 GCA_025352375.1 Acetobacteraceae bacterium
TTGGTCAATTTCACAATCTGGCGGTGGTTCGACATCGCCCCGGTGGCGGGGTCGAAGTCCCAGGCCTCGACGATCGCGGACGTTGAATCGGAGTGATACATGATCCGCCCATCCGGCGACCACGCCAGTCCATTGGACACGGCATAACCCTCCGACCGCTTTTCGATGCGGCCGTCGGCGGTCACGCGATACAGCGCACCGATTGCCTGACGCGGAGAGTTTTCGTCCATGCTCCCGACCCAGAACGCGCCATCCGGACCGACTTTGCCGTCGTTCAGCCGGTTGGTGGCGGGTTCGTTTATCTTCCCCGTCAACCCGGTCGTCGCGCCGGTGCGCGGGTCGAACAGCACCACATGATGCCGCTGTGCCACGACCAGCCGGCCGGACTCGCATAGTCCAAAGCTACCGACGACTTCCGGGAATTCCCACGTTTCCCGCGCGCCGGTATCGATATGCAGCGCGTGGATGCGCCTGGCGGGAATGTCGCAGAACAACAACCGCCGCGTCGCCGGATCCCAGGTCGGGCATTCCGAAACGCCACTGCGCGTATCCCAGATCAGTTCGAAAGTGCTCATGGTTCGCGCTCCTCCGCCGTGCGATGGTAGTCCTTCGGGCGTAAGAGGACACAAAATGATACGGGCAGCAATCGCGGGCTTGGGGCGGTGGGGACAGAACCTGGTGACGTCGGTGCATGGCAGTGAAGCCATTCGCTTCACCGCCGCCAACACACGCAACGGCAACACCGCTTCGGCGTTCTGTCAGGCGAACGGGCTGCGCTGGACCGCCGACTTCGATGACCTCCTGCGCGATCCCGCCATCGACGCGGTGATCCTGGCGACCCCGCACAGCCTGCACGCCGATCAAGTGAAGCGCGCCGCTGCGGCAGGCAAGCACATCTTCGTTGAGAAACCCTTCGCCCTGACCACCGTCGACGCACACGCCATGATCGATGCCGCGACAAAGGCCGGCGTCACGATGGCGGTCGGTTTCAACCGCCGCTTCCACCCGTCCATGGCGCGCATGCGCGACGCGGTGAAATCCGGCGCACTCGGCACAATCGTAACGATCAACGCGGAGCAAACGGCACTGCACGGCCTGTCGATGGCAACCGACGCATGGCGGGTCAGGCCCGAAGAGGCGCCCGGTGGCGCCATGACCGCCATCGGCGTCCATTTGATCGACGGCACGATCGATCTGCTCGGCCCGGTGAAGGCAGTCACCGCCATCGTGTCCCGCCGAGCAGCGCCGCTGGCCGACGACACCACACATGTGCAGCTTCAGTTCGAATCCGGTGCGCTCGGGCAGGTTTTCTGCTCCACCGCCGCCGCACCCAATTACCGGTTCGCGACGTATGGGACCGGTGGTTTCGCGGAAATCCTGGGCCACCCAATGGCAACGTATCGCATCGTGCGCGCCATCCCCGGCGACCACCACCGCCCGGCGGAGCCCGAGGTCGTGGAAACCCCCGGCTTCAACATGCTAAGCGCCGAGCTGGAAGCGTTCGCCGCCAGCATCGCGGGCAAACGCCCCTTCCCCACGCCGCTGACCGAAATTCTGCACGGCGTGGAAGTGTTCGAGGCGATCCTGCGCTCCGCCGAAACCGGCCAGCCCGTTACGCTTGCATCAGTTCGATGCTGACCCCGTCCGGCGCCGAGACGTAGCACAACAAGCGCCCGCCGACGCCTTTTTTCAATGGCACCGGAAGGGTGACGCCTTTCGCCTGAAGTTCCTCGCAAAACGCGGTCAGATCCCCATGGTACATGAAACCGAAATGATCGGTGCCCCAGGCGTTGTGGCTGGAATAATCCGCGTAGGGCAGAATGGGGCGCGGCGGCGCCGGTTCCTCACCTGGGCGCCGGCCGCGGATCAGGATCGTTGTGCCGCCAAGCGCCACGAAAATCTGCGGAGCGCCGCGCGCGATAGTGTCGGCGGCGATGGTCGCGCCGAACATTGCAACGTACCACGCGGCGGAAACGCGCGGGTTTTCACTGACGATGTGGACGTGATCGAATTTGAACGCTGGGTTGCTCACCACTTGTAAACCTTCTCCACGGTGCCGCCCATCAACTGCGCCCGGTCGCTGTCGGACAAATACGTGGTGTTGCGGAACGGTGCGACACCCTGCGAATAGGTCAGCATGCCGCTGGTGCGGGTCCAGTCCGTTCCCCACATGCAGCGGTCCAGCCCGAACACGTCGATGATGCGCAGCACCGGCTCCCAGATGTCGTTGTACGGGAAAGCCTCGCGCGACAACGTGCAGGCACCGCTGATTTTCACCCGAGCATTCGGGTACGCGGCTAGCGCGAGCAACCGAGGCAGATCGGCCCAGGGATTTGCGAGCGCCGGCGGCTCATTCGGTTGCAGCAGGCCGAGGTGGTCGATCACCACCACCGTATCGGGGTTTTGCGCAACCAGCTTGGTGCCGTCGTCCAGCTTGCCCCAGCACAGAAAATTCACCGGCAGCCCATTCCGCCCCGCCGCCGCGAAGGCTCGGTTCAGCCGGGGATCGCGGGGATCGCTGAGTTGCTCATCCCGCAGCATCAGCCGCACGCCCACCGCGCCCGGGGTCTTCGCCCAGTCGGCCACGATGTCGTCGATCGCGGGATCGGTCGCATCGATCGGCTTCACGACGCGGAACCGGTCGGGATGCGTATGGTAGCAATGCATCGCGTAGCTGGGATCGTAGCGATACAGATTGAACGTCGAAACGATGATCGCGCCATCGACGCCAACCGCGTCCATCGCAGCCGTCATTTCCGCGCAATTGGCCGATTGCGGTCCGTGCAGCTGGCCGACCCAGGGGCGGCCGGGGTGGTTGTGCTCATAGGCGTGGACCTGGACGTCAATCGTGCGCATGGCGGTTCCTCCGTTGGCGGACGTTCTATCCGCCCGGCCAGGGATCGCCTAGACTGGCGTTCAATCAGCAGGAGCGCATCGCAATGACCGACGAATACGTACCCCCCAAGGTTTGGGTGGCCAAGCCCGCCCTCGGCCGCTTCGCCAACATCAACCGCCCCGTCGCCGGCGCGACGCACGAGAAAGAACTGCCGGTCGGCAAGCACCCGATGCAGCTCTATTCCCTCGGCACGCCGAACGGCCAGAAGGTCACGGTGATGCTGGAGGAGTTGCTTGCCCTCGGCCACTCCGGCGCGGAATACGACGCCTGGCTGATCAAGATCGGCGATGGCGATCAGTTCGGCAGCGGCTTTGTCGGGATCAACCCGAACTCGAAAATCCCCGCGCTGGTCGACCGCAGCGGGCCCTCCCCGATCCGGGTGTTCGAGTCCGGCGCCATCCTGATGCACCTCGCGGAGAAATTTTCCGCGTTTCTGCCGACGGATGTGGCGAAACGGGCGGAATGCCTGTCGTGGCTGTTCTGGCAGATGGGCAGCGCACCCTATCTCGGCGGCGGGTTCGGACATTTCTACGCTTACGCCCCGATCAAGATCGAATACGCGATCGACCGGTTCACGATGGAAACCAAGCGGCAGCTCGACGTGCTGGACCGCCGTCTGGCGGACAACGAGTATCTGGGTGGCGCCGACTACACCATCGCCGATATGGCGGTGTGGCCGTGGTACGGTGGCCTCGCGAAAGGCCTGCTGTATGGCGGCGGAGAGTTCCTGGCCGTGCAGGACTACAAGAACGTGCAGCGCTGGGCCGACCGGATCGGTGCTCGTCCGGCGGTGAAGCGCGGCCGTATCGTCAATCGTTTGCAAGGCGATCCGGCGGCGCAGTTGCATGAACGGCACGATGCCAGCGACTTCGACCTGCGCACGCAGGACAAGCTGGAAGCCAAGGCCTGAAGCATGCCCGACAGCATCGACACCAAGCGCGCGGCGCTCATTGCTTACGACGTCTGCCGCCGGGCCCTCACGCCCGACGATCCGGCCCGACGAGCGGCGATGCGGCCGGTGCTCGATGCCTGGGTGCGGCTGATCGGGGCCGCGCGTGCGGCGGGAATACCGGTGATCTACACGACGCCCGTCAGCCGCGCCGATGGGGCCGATGTCGTATTGCTGCCCACCGATCTGTCGGCGGAAACCGGCGTGCCGTCCCTGACCAACGGCATTGAGGGTACGCCGGGAGCCGGCTTCCCCGACGAAATCGCCCCGCAGCCTGAGGATTACGTGTTCCTCAAGCGGCGCCCGAGCGCGTTTTATGGGACGGGGGTCGGGGAGTTGCTGCGGATGCTGCGGCGGGACGTCGCGATCATCGGCGGCGGCGCCACCAATCGCGGGGTCGAAACGAGCGTGCGGGAAGCGTTCAACATGGACCTGAACATCGTTGTGGTGCGGGAGTGCTGCTGGGGTGGCGACGCGGCGGCGCATGCGTATAGTTTGGATAAGGCGATGAAGATGTACGCGCGGGTGCGGCATCTCGATCAAGTAATTTCGATGTTGGCGGGGTAACGGCACGATGGATTTCGAAACACTGGTACAAACCCGTCGCAGTGTACGCGGCTACAAAAGCGACCCTGTCCCCCGTTCGACGATCGAGGAAATAATCGCGGTCGCCAAAGGCGCCCCATCCTCCATGAACACCCAGCCCTGGCACATCCACGTCCTGACCGGCGCCCCGCTGGAACGCGTGCGCCAGCGCAATACCGACACCATGCTCGGCGGTGCCAAAGCAAACCGCGAGATCCACACGCATGGGGAATATGAGGGCATACACCGCGCCCGACAGGTGGCGATCGCCGTCAAGCTGTTCGGGGCCATGGGGATCGAGCGAAACGATAAAGCGATGCGGCAGGACTGGGTGATGCGCGGGTTTCGGCAGTTCGACGCGCCCGTGTCGGTCGTTCTGACCTATGACCGGGTGCTCGATCCCGGCGCGGTAGTGCATTTCGACCTCGGCGCATTGTCCTACGGCATCTGCCTCGCCGCCTGGGATCGCGGGCTGGGCACCGTGGTGAACGGCCAGGGGATCATGCGATCCGAGATCGTGCGCGAGGAGGCCGACATTCCCGACGATGAGGTCATCATGACCTGCATCGCGATGGGTTATCCGAACGAGGAATTTCCCGCGAATTCCGTTCGGGCTGACCGTGAGCCGAATGACCGGTTCGTGCGGTTTGTTGGATTTGACGACTGAGATACCGACGCCGTCCTTGGCTGCGGTTGCCGCTGTTTCGGGGGCGGCGCAGCATTTGGATCGGTTGCGCCCTTGTCCTAGGGATTTCGATCCGGCGTCTGCCAATGGAGGCCTTGCCCATGACCCCTTACGCCCGCGATCTCCGCGGCTACGGCCGCGAGCCGCCGCACGCACGCTGGCCCGGCGATGCGCGGATCGCGGTGCAGTTCGTGATCAATTACGAAGAAGGCGGCGAAAACTCTATACTCCATGGCGATGCCGCATCGGAAGCGTTTTTGTCGGAGGTCATTGGCGCCTCGGCCTTGCCCGGGCAGCGTCATATGAACATCGAATCGATGTACGAATATGGCGCACGCGCTGGATTTTGGCGGTTGTGGCGCGCTTTCACATCCCGAAAAATGCCGGTGACCGTTTTCGGCGTCGCCCATGCTCTGATGCGCGGGCCGGATCAGGTCGCGGCGATGAAGGAAGCCGATTGGGAAATCGCCAGCCACGGCCTCAAATGGATCGAATACAATGATTTTTCCGAAGCCGACGAGCGCGCCCATATCCTGGAGGCCATTCGTATCCAAACCGAAGTAACCGGTTCTCGCCCACTCGGGTTTTACCAGGGTCGTGGCTCCGCCCACACCACGAAGATCGTGAGGGCGGAGGGCGGGTTCCTGTATTCCGCCGACAGTTATGCCGACGATCTTCCGTATTGGATCGAGGGACCATTCCTGATCGTGCCCTACACCCTGGACGCGAACGACATGCGGTTCGCGACGGCGCAGGGCTTCAATAGCGGCGATCAGTTTTACACGTATCTGAAGGATAGTTTCGACGTCCTATACCGCGAAGGTGCGGAACGGCCACGCATGTTGTCGATTGGCTTGCATTGCCGCCTGGCCGGGCGCCCGGGCCGGACGGCGGCGTTGGAGCGGTTTCTGGATTACGTTGCCGGACACGACCGCGTTTGGGTCGCCCGCCGCATCGATAT
>JANXTL010000243.1 GCA_025352375.1 Acetobacteraceae bacterium
TCTAGACTGCGCGGGCGAAGCGGCTCAAGCGGTAGGGGGTGGGATCGACGACGGGTGTGTCGCCGGCCACGAGGTCCGCCATCAGGCGCCCGGCGCCCGGTCCGATGCCGAAGCCATGGCCGGAGAAGCCGCTGGCGATGAAAAAGCCAGGAATACGCGCGACCTGGTCGATTACGGGAACGGCGTCGGGGGTGACATCCATCAGCCCGCCCCAGCTTTCCACGACCCGCACCCCGGAGAAGGCCGGGAATTTTTGCCCCAAAACGGCGCGGCCTTCCGCGAGGATACCCTCGTCCGGTTCAGGATCGAGGACGCGCATTGCCTCGAACGGCGTTTGTTCGTCCATGGTCCAGCGGCGCTTCGTGCGCAGTTCTTCCCATGAACGACGGCCGACGCGCAGGCGGATTTCGTGCCGGTTGGCGCGCAGTCGGGGCCAGAAATCGCCCAACAGACGGAAATGGTCGGGCGTAATCTCGGCGCGGTTGGCGTTGCGGCGGGCGATGGAATACCCACCGTCCAGGCGCTTGCGCAGCGCGAACACCGAGCCGGCCGCGGTGATTTCGGGACCGCCGGACACCGGCGCGGTACGGAAGACGGAGCCCAGGACTTTAAGTTGCGGCAAATCGAACCCAGCGTTGCCGGCGAACAACCGGCTCCAGGCGCCACCGGCCAGCACCACGGCGTCGCAGGCGATACGGCCCTTTTCGGTGACCACCCCAGCAACCCGCCCGGCTTGCAAATCGAGGCCCCGAACGGCACAATCGGTCAGGATGACGGCGCCAAGAGCGCGCGCGGCCTCGGCGATGGCGGGCGCGGCGTGCGCCGGTTCGGCGCGGCCGTCGGTGGGCGTGTGGAGACCTCCGACGAAGTTCGCCGACGCGCCGGGCATCGCCCCGTCGAGCGCGGCGCCGCGCAGGACATGCGATTGGACCTGGTATTGCCGAGCGTCGTTGAGCCAGGCTTCCTGTGCGGCGATCTCGGCCTCGGTTTCGCACAGATACATGATCCCGGCCTGACGGAACCCGGTTTCGCGGCCGGTGCGCTGGTTCATCCCCCGCCACAACTTGAGCGATTCCAGTGCCAGCGGCACTTCGCCGATGTCGCGCCCCATGGTGCGGCACCAGCCCCAGTTGCGGCTGGATTGCTCCCCGCCGATGCGGCCTTTTTCGCACAGGACGACGGCGTGGCCTTTTTCCGCCAGGAACAAGGCCGTGGTGACGCCTACGATGCCGCCGCCGATGACCACAACCCCGGTGCGGGTGGGGACGCCGGCGTCGGAATGGACGAGATCGACCGGTGGGGACATGCGGCTTCCTCGGTGGGACGGTGGACCGGGGAGCTTAAGCCCCCCGGCCTTCCATGGCCACCGCGGCGGGCGGGATTAGCTGTGCTGCAAGCTGATCGCACCCATGCCGTTTTGCTGGTGGATGGTGAACATCTCGCCGCTGAAGTTGCCGACGAAATGCAGGTTTTCGACGAACGCACTGTGCTCGCTCAGGGTCAGGACCCCGGTCGACGCGTTGAACGACACCGCATCGACGCTTGCCATCGACAGGATGTCGCCGATTGCGAAGCCCGAAATGGGCGCGTTGATTGCCGAACCATGCGCCAGCGTGAGGTCGGCGTTCGACCCCAAGAACGAGATCCCCGCCAGCTTGAGGGTGCTGGCATTGATAACGGCGGTGCTGTTGGCGCCGATCCCGAGGGAGCCGTTGCCCGCGATGTTGCCGTTCACCGTCAGCGTGCCGCCGGTCGCCTGAATGATGCCTTGATCCCAGATTTGCGCCCCGTTGGTCGCGGAGATCGATCCGAAACCGGCGATGATGCCGCCTGCCTGCACGGCGATATGGCTCGCGGTGCCCCCGGCAATGGAGCCGTCGGTCACCGAACCGCCGGCCAGATTCAGTGTGCCCGTGGCACCGACGCCCAGGTCGCCCCCGACAGTAACGACACCGCCTGCGCCCACACTGAATGTGCCGCTGCCAGCCGTCGCCGCGGCGCCGCCGATGTGTAACGAACCGCTGACGGCGATGGATCCGTTGGCAACCGCGATCTGGCCCAAGCCGCCCTTGCAGGCCCCGACATCGAGGTTGGTGCCGATGTTGACCACACCGCCATGGGTCACGTTGAGCGTGCCGTTGCCGTCATTGCCGACGATGACGTGCCCGCTGTTGTTCCAGATGGCATCGTCGATGGTGACCGTGCCGACGCCAGCGGCGGCCTTACCGATATTGCCGTCGACGGTGTTGAGGATGCTGTGCACGGCGCCATTGCCCTGCGCCAGGACCGTGCCTGCCGCCTCATTGCCGACGATCATGACGTTGCCGTCGTTCAGGACGGCACCCGGCGCGAAAACAGCGGTGGCGCCGTCGCAAACCATGAGCCCTTTGCAGGCACCGACGCCGACGGTGTTCAAAATGCCCTGGAACACGATTTTCTCCGTCCCCAGCAGCATCATGTTGTTGACGCTGAAGGCGCCGTTAACCGGGCCACCGACATTGGTGGCGATCAGCGCGGTGTCGCCGATACCGGGGACGACCCCGCCGGCCCAGTTGTGCGGATCCAGCAGGTTTCCTGGCTGGCCCTTGCCGTTGAACCTGATTGTTTTGCCTGACATACCGAATACGTCCCCCTGTGGTCGCTGTTGAGATGTCGCCTGGCGACGGGGTCTGTTTTGTGGGTAAGTTTCCCACGTAGTCATGGCACGAAACGTAAGCCATTTGTTTCAAAGCTTTCCTATTTTCGGCGAAATCGCGGGGCGGACCGCAGTATTATGGGGCTTACCTCGGAATGCTACGCAATGTTCGGTTACCATCCGACTCATGGCTCACGAGCTCGTGCTCTTGAATTGGAAGTCGCGGCCCATGGCAAAGCTAAATAAACGGTCTTTCCCCAATAGAAAGACACGCCCCCCACGCGGGAACAGCCGGGCGATGGCGGGATCGCGGACGTCGAGGCCGCCGGTGTATGCTCCGAAGGCCGGCATCATGACGCGGCGGGCGTCCGTGACGAAGCAGGGCCGGCTTACGGCAGTGCCGCGCGCCGGGATCAGAGCCTTGGGGTGGTGATGACCGACGATTTCTCCTGGGGCGGCGCCGGGAATGGCCTCGTGCCGGAATGTGAACGGACCGATGGAGAATTCTTCCACCGATTCGCCACCGACCCCCGATGGAGGGGTGGGGTCGTGGTTGCCCAGGACCCAGATGAAGCGGCAGGCTTCGGTGATCCGGTTCAAACGATCGAGCTCACCGGCTGGCAGCCGGCTGGCACCGCCTCGGTCGTGGAAGGAGTCACCTAGCGCAACGACGATCTTTGGTTTCCATCGCCGCAGCAGCACGGTCAGGCGGTCCAGCGTTGCCTGAGTGTCCCAGGGCGGCAGCAGCATACCCCGCCTGGCAAACGCCGTGCCCTTTTCCAAGTGCAGATCCGACACCGCAAGCAACC
The DNA here is from genome assembly GCA_025352375.1 of Acetobacteraceae bacterium. GTDB lineage: Bacteria > Pseudomonadota > Alphaproteobacteria > Acetobacterales > Acetobacteraceae > Rhodopila. The sequence goes on from JANXTL010000243.1 coordinate 3,445, forward strand.
CGGCGGCCGGCCAGATCAGCACGCCCGAGGGGTCGAGCATCAGTCGTTCGCCCGCGATATGGATGGGGGCTGCGGTCATCTCCGACGAACGCCTGCGTGCAGCGGCATTTCTTGTTGTGACCACGCCGGTTGCTGCTCGCTGGTCGCCTCGGCGACGATAGCCTCGGCTTCGGCCAAAAGCGTTTCTTCGCTGTCGCCGGACCGCACGCTTTCGCGGCCGATTTCCAGCAGGACCGGCACCGCGAGGGGGGACACACGCGACAGCACCATATGCACGATGCGGCCTTTGACGCGTGCCAGCATGCCGGCGATCCGCCCCACGTCGATCAATCCCGTCGCCGCGTCGGCTCGGGCTGCCCGCAGCAGAATGTGGTCGGGCTGGTGCTGGCGGAGAACATTGTAAATCAGGTCCGAATTCACCGTGACTGCCTTGCGGGTCTTCTCCCCGCCGGGATGGTTGCGCTGGATCAGGCCGGCGATCACCGCGACATTCCGGAAAGTCCGCTTCAGCATCGAACTTTCGGCGAGCCACGATTCCAGGTCGTCGCCCAGCATGTCCTGCTCGAACAGGCGGGCGATGTCGTGCGGTTGGTGGGCGGACCAGATGCCCAGGACGTAGTCGGTGGCGACGAATCCCAGCGGTGCCATGCCGTATCGCTCCATGCGCTTGGTGATCAGCATGCCCAGAGTCTGGTGCGCGTTGCGGCCCTCGAAACAATAGGCCACGAGGTACCAGCGGTCGTTTCGGGGAAACGTTTCGACCAGCAGATCGTCGCGGCCGGGCATGCGGGACACGGCGCGCTGCATGCGCAACCAGTCCGCAACCTGCTCAGGCAGTACGTCGTAGCGGCCGAAATTCTGCAACAACGCGCGCACGCCATCCGCCAGATTAGTGGTCAGCGGCATGCGCCCGCCCTCATAGGCGGGGACCATGGGATCGCCGGTGCCGCCTTCCTGGCATTCGACCGCCATTTCATGGATGCGCAGGAATTTCAGCAGCCGGCCGGCGAACATGAAGGTGTCGCCGGGGCTGAGCAAACCCGCGAAGTATTCCTCCAACTCGCCCAAAATCGGGCCGATGCGGCCGCGGCCAGAAACCAGCCGGACCTTTAGCAATGGCGCCTCGACGATGGTGCCGATATTCATCCGGTGCTGGGTGGCGATGCGGGCGGAACGAACGTGCAGGCGGCCTTCGCTGTCGCGGAACAATTTCCGCCATTGCTCGTAGGCCGCCAGCGCGTAGCCGCCGTGTTCGACGTAGGCCAGCACATCGTCGAAGTCTTTCCGCGATAGCGCCGCGTAGGGGGCTGCCGTAACAATTTCCGTGTAGACCTCGTCCGGCAGAAACGGCGCCGAGCAGGCCAGGCCCAGCAGGTGCTGCGCCAACACGTCCAGCCCGCCCGGCCTCGGAGAATCACCGTCCAGTTCCCGCGCTGCCACGCCGATGATGGCGGCCTCGCATTCCAGGACTTCGAACCGGTTGGCGGGGACGAGGATGGCGCGGGATGCCTCGTCCATCCGGTGATTCGACCGTCCCACCCGTTGCAGCAGCCGGGACACCCCTTTGGGCGCGCCCACCTGGATGACCTGATCGACCCCGCCCCAGTCGATCCCGAGGTCCAGCGACGACGTCGCGACCACGCCGCGCAACCGCCCCTCCGACATCGCGGCTTCCACCTTGCGGCGCTGGCCGATTTCCAGGGAGCCATGGTGCAGCGCGATCGGCAGCGTGGAATCATTGATCTTCCACAACGCCTGGAACATCAGCTCGGCCTGCGCCCGGGTGTTGACGAACACGATCGTCATGCCGGCATCGGCGATGCGGGCCATGATCTGTGCCGCCGCTTCCAGCCCCATATGGCCGGCCCAGGACAGTTCGCCCTCCGGCAGCATCATCGAAATGGATGGCGGCGCCCCGTCCGCGACCGCGATCGTGCGGGAGGCACCCACGAACGCCTCAATCGCTCGGGGATGCGCGACCGTGGCGGACAACCCGACGCAGCGCAGGCCGGGGGCCAAAATACGCAGCCGCGAGACCCCCAGCGCCAGTTGGTCGCCGCGCTTGGTGCCGGCGAGGGCGTGCACCTCGTCCATGACCACGCAGGCCAGGCCGCCGAAGAACAACGGCGCATCGGGGGAGGACAGCAGCACCGCCAAGCTCTCCGGCGTCGTCAGCAGCAGTTGCGGCGGCACCAGCTTCTGTCGTGCCCGGCGGTTGGCGGGCGTGTCGCCGGTGCGGGTTTCAATGCGGATGGGGAGGCCCATGTCCTCCACCGGGCGCATCAGGTTGCGCGCGATATCGGTGGCCAGCGCCTTCAGCGGACTGATGTACAGCGTGTGAAGCCGCTCCGACGGGGATTCCGCCAATGCCGCCAGGCTTGGCAGGAACCCCGCCAGCGTCTTGCCGCCGCCGGTTGGGGCAATGAGCAAAATACTTTCCCCGGCTCGGGCGGCGTCCAGCATCGCCAGCTGGTGCGGCCGGGGCGACCAGCCCTGGGCGGCGAACCACGCGGCAAAAAGTTCTGGCAATGTTCCCGGCATGGGTGGAGGATAAGCACAACCCGAGACCGCATGGAATGCCGCATCCGTCGACTTGGCTGAAACCCCTGCCGCGGGGCCTGTATTGCGAGCCCGGCGACTTCTACATCGACCCCACCCATGTGGTGGATCGGGCGGTGATCACGCATGCGCACTCGGATCATGCGCGTCCCGGCCACAAATCCGTCCTGGCAACAGCGGAAACCCTCGCCCTGATGCGCGCCCGCTTGGGGCCGAAACGGGCCGGTGGGGCGCAGCAGGCTTTGGCGTATGGGGAAACCATCACCATCAACGGCGTCCGCCTCTGGCTCCAACCCGCCGGCCACGTGCTGGGCAGCGCCCAGGTTGCGATGGAGTATCGCGGCACCCGAGCGGTGGTGAGCGGCGACTACAAGCGCACGCCAGACCCGACCTGCGCGCCCTTCGAACCCATCGCCTGCGACGTGTTCGTGACCGAGGCAACCTTCGGCCTCCCGGTGTTCCTGCACCCACCACCCGAAGCCGAAATCGGGCGGCTGCTGGACAGCGTGGTGCTGTTTCCGAACCGAACGCATGTCGTGGGCTGCTACAGCCTGGGAAAAGGCCAGCGGCTGATCGCGCTGCTCCGCCGCGCCGGCTGGGATTCTCCCATTTGGCTGCACCCGGCACTGGCCGCGATGTGTGCGGTGTACGAGGCGCACGGTGTGGCCCTGGGCGACCTGCGGCCCGTCGCCGAGGCGCGGGATTTGGCTGGCGCCATCGTGTTGGCGCCGCCCGGTTCGGTGGTCGCGCGCGTGGAAAAACCGGTGATCGTCGCGGCCTCCGGCTGGATGCGCATCCGCGCTCGGGTGAGATCCAGCGGGGCGGAGCTGCCGCTGATTATCTCCGACCACGCCGACTGGAACGAACTGAACCGCACCATCGACGATACCGGCGCGCCGGAGGTTTGGGTCACCCACGGCTGGGAGGCGCCTCTGATCCACGCGGCCGGGTTGCGCGGTGTCAAAGGAAGGGCGTTGCGGTTGGTGGGGTATGGGGACGAAGATGCGCCGGACCTGGAGGCCCGACGATGACCGAACCCCTGACGTTCACCTTCGCCGGCGACGGCGCGATCCCCAACTCGCCGCTGCCGCTGCTGGTCTACCGCGACGCCGTGCAGGCCGATCCGGCGGAGATCGAGCGCCTGTTCGCCGCCAACCGCTGGCCCCCAGCCTGGCGCGACGGGGTGCACCCGTTCCACCATTTCCACAGCAACGCGCATGAGGCTCTGGGCGTCGCCCGAGGCGAGGCCACCGTGCTGTTCGGTGGCCCCAACGGGCAGTCGTTGATTGTCAAAGCTGGCGACGTGGTGGTGGTGCCGGCCGGCGTCGGGCACTGCAACCTGCGCCAATCCCCCGACTTGCTGATCGTCGGTGCATACCCGGACAATGCTCGGCGGCCGGATATACACAGGGGCAGCGCAGGGGAGCACGATGCCGCCGCCGCCAACGTCGCAAAAGTGGCGCTGCCGCCGGCCGATCCCGTGCAGGGGGCGGAGGGTTCGTTGCGGCGGTTGTGGAATGCCCAATAGGGGCTGGCGCGGTTCTCAAAACGCATTCCCGATTGATATTTCTCGAAAATTATGCTAGGATTTGAGTTTAGAGAGGGTTTTTCGTGCCTAACCTACCAAGGTTGCCGCGCATACAGCCGCCGCTGGTCGCACCGGACAACGGATTGCAAATCGCGTCGTTGCTCGACCTTGTCGGGACGAAAGCGTCCGTCGTGCAGATGCGCGCCGAGGCGAAGGACTATATCGACATCGACGCCATGCTCACGGATGGCCGAATCGATTTGCCGGCCGCGCTGGCGAGTGCGCGCGCGATCTACGGGGCGCAGTTCAATCCGCAGATCACGCTGAAAGCTTTGTCGTATTTCGAAGATGGGAACGTGAAAACGCTGCCCGATGCTATGAAGCGCCGGCTGGCGCGCGCCGCGGCCGCGGTCGATCTCGACCGGCTTCCCGTCTTCACAGTGGATAACGGTCCAGGCCCGATTCCATGAAGCCAATCCCGCTCAACGATGAAACGCGCGCGCTGGCGGAGAGTCTGGTTTGGTTCGAACCGCCCGCCGAGGCGCTGGCCGATCCGGTTCGCTTCATGGCGTATGCCTTCGCGCGAACGACGCATGAACAGATGAAGATACTTCGCGCCTACGTCTCGGAAGACGATTGGAAGGACGCGCTCGATAATGCACCGCCGGGGATCATCGACCCGCGTTCATGGGCATATTGGCAATCGCGGGCGGGGCGGTACCCCGCGCCGCCGCTACCCACGCGCCAGTTTAGGTAATGCGATGCCGATCGGCGACGCGCGGGTTTCGGCGATGGATGAGAATGTCGGTTTGGAGCGCAACGCACTATCCGAGGGGGAATCCGTTACACCATTGCCACGGCAACCCGCATGATACCCTGGGCGTCGCCCAAGGTGAGGCCACGGAGCTGTTCGGCTGCCCGAGCGGTCGGGAACTCATTGTCAAAGCCGGCGACGTGGTCTTGGTGCCCGCTGGCGACGGGTTGCGATCCCATAAGTCGGTCTAATATAAACCCATGAAGCCAGTTGACCGAAACGCGGTGGAGAACAATATAGTCGGTGACCCAGCCCGTCTTATTCCTGGCATGCCATGAATAAGACGGACCCGTGTCAAAACTTATTTCCAGGGAGGATGCTGCTCACAGGAAATAATAGACATCCACAGTCCCGTTGGCTCCGTTGGTAAACGAAGCCTCACCGGCGCCTTGAGCTGGCGCGCGGTTGATGAATGCGATTGCTGCTGCCGCATTCGGCTCGTTGATGTGATGCCATGTCTTCACCTGCGCTAGCAGCACCGCCCCGGGGGTTAGGACAGAATGGGCTGCCGTGTGGAGAATCTCGCGTTTCACGTCTACTGGAGCGACTGCCATATTGGCCTCCTGTTGAGGTTCATTACTACCGCAGGTCGACATTTCCTCAAATGCCCTTCTCAGCCATCCTGCGGTCGATCGCGTGTCACCGACGTCCACAAGACGATGTCGGGATGGCAAAATTATTATCCTCCATAACTCCCAATATATGTGTGATTTAGGTCACAGCGCATGAAAATTATTTTTTTGAAAGATCGACTGGTTTCTATCCCATTTATTCGTGATAATGGATTTTAACGAAAATGCCGGATCCGCCCCAACGAGATCGCCGCGGTAGGGGCGCCAGATGCATTTATCGTAACTAAAGCAGGCGATGCGGCGGAACGCGGCGATACCCGGCATGATGCCCCTACCATGACGAAATGGGGGCGATTTGGCCCAACGTAACACCCATAGGGTCAAGCCGAGCCATGACGGGATTGGAACGCCCCCATTTTCCCCTTGGCGCGGCATTCTCGTTCAGTTAGATATTCAGACATTAATGTTAATTGAACCCACCCAAGGCCCCCCATGCACCTCGCCCCAACCAACCCCTACCATGACCCGCCGTCCTTCAAAGGCATGGAGGACACCCTCCGCGATGCCTGCGAACGCGCCATGCAGCTCGTCTTCCCCCTCCCGACCATGCTGCGTCTCTACCGCTCGGTCGTCGTCCTGACCCGAGCGCTTATACAGGCGCGCAAGGATGTCGGCCTACCGCCTGGATTGAACGATGAGTTGATCGCGCTGCTGGAAAAGGTGCGGGACACTACCGGTATGCATTTCCCCGACCCGGGCATGCCGATGGAGCACGCGCTGTGCCTGCACGCCGCCATGATGAAACTGGCCGCGACCGCCCATCGCGCCAGGGCCGGGCGGCTGTTCCCGCCTCAGACTATGTGGGAGCGCCCGCGCGACACCGCCGAACCCGCGCCCGAACCCCCGGCCGAACCGGAGAAGGCGGCACCGAACCCGACACCCAGCCCCTGGCAGCCCGAACACGAGGATTGGCCGCACGAACGCCTCCGGGCGGCACCCCGCGTCGAGCGGGACATGCGGCCACGGGCGAAGGTTGCCGCGGGGTAGAGGGATCGCGCGGGAGAAAAGAGTACGGATGACCCCATGTAACCTGAGAAAGTTTTGGCCGGGACGATCGCAGAGGGGCAGGGCGGAGGGGGCAACGATCCAGGGGATTGCGTGGTTCCTGCCCCTCTCCCCGAGAGGCTAGACCCGCTTCGCCCCCCAGAACAGCGGAAACCCATCCGGGATCCCGTCGATCGAGTTTTGCCACGCCACAGGCTGGAACCACTGACCCACCGGCAGATGCGGCACGTCGATCCAGCACTGTTTCTGGATTTCGTCCACGAGCTTCTTCTGCGTCGGGGCGTCCGGCGCATCGGCCCAGGCGGAGCGCAATTCCTCGATCTTCGGGCTGTCGGTCCAGCCGAACCACGCTTTCTGCCCGGTGGTGCGAAGGAAGTGCAGCAACGGGGTCTGCATATCCAGGCCGTTGGCGGTGGTGAAGA
>JANXTL010000277.1 GCA_025352375.1 Acetobacteraceae bacterium
CCCGCTCAATACAAGCCCGTCGATGTCCTCGTGATCGGCGCGGGCAACGCCGCCGCCAACGCCGCGTTGGCCGCGCACGAAGCTGGCGCCTCGGTCGCGATGCTCGAAACCGCACCGGAATCCGCGCGCGGCGGCAACTCCGCTTTTACCGGCGGGGCCTTCCGCTTCGTCTACGACGGGATCGACGCATTGCTGGCGTTGGCCCCGGACATCGCCGACCTGGACCTCGCGAACATCGATTTCGGCACCTACACGGAAGGCCAGTATTTCGACGACATGGGCCGCCTGACGGAATACCGTTGCGACCCCGAGCTGACCGAGGTGCTGATCGGCGGGTCCTACCAAGCCGCCCTCTGGCTGAAGAAGCACGGCGTTAAATTCCAGCCGGCGCTGGGGCGACAGGCTTTCAAAGTCGACGGCAAGTTCAAATTCTGGGGCGGGCTGGCCTGCCACCTGAACGGTGGCGGTGCACAGTTGGTTAAAACCCTGCACGAGGCGCTCGGGAAGGCCGGCATCCCCGTCTATTACAACACGACCGGCTTCCAGTTGTTGCACGATGACGCTCGTATCCAAGGCGTCCGTGTCCGCAACGCCGGTCGGCTGCACGACCTGCATGCTCGGTCGGTCGTCCTGGCCTGCGGCGGGTTCGAGTCCAATCCGGAAATGCGCGCCCGCTACATCGGGCCGAACTGGGATTTGGCGAAAGTGCGCGGCACCCGCTTCAACCAGGGCTATGGGCACAAGATGGCCATGGACATCGGCGCCGCCCCCTTCGGGCACTGGTCCGGCGCGCACGCGGTGCAATGGGACATGAACGCGCCGCCCTACGGCGACCTGACGGTGGGCGATCAGTTCCAGAAACACAACTATCCGTTCGGCGTGCTGCTAAACGCCAAAGGCGATCGCTTCCTGGACGAAGGCAAGGATTTCCACAGCTACACCTACGCCGCCTACGGACATGAGGTGATGAAGCAGCCTGGTCTGTTTGCGTGGCAGGTATTCGACTCGAAAATAAACGATCTGCTCCGCAGCGAATACCGCATCCCGCGTATCACCAAAGAGGTCGCAAACACGTTGGAAGAACTGGTCGGCAAGCTCACCGGGGTCGATCCGGTGCAGGCGCTGGCGACGTTGAAGGCATTCAACGAGGCGCCGCGGCCGGACGTGAAATTCAACCCCAACATCCATGACGGATTGCGCACGAACGGCATCCCGTTCCCAAAGACCAACTGGGCGCAGAAACTCGATACCCCGCCGTACCATGCCTATGGCGTGACAGCCGGCGTAACCTTCACATTCGGAGGACTGAAAGTGACAACATCCGCGGAAGTCGAAGACATCAACGGCGTAAAAATCGACGGGCTGTTCGCCGCCGGCGAGATTGTGGGCGGTCTTTATTACCACAACTACGGCAGCGGTACCGGACTGGTCGCGGGCGTCACGTTTGGGCGCATCGCCGGCAGCGGCGCCGCCGCCTGGGCGCACCGCTGATGCGCCGGGTTCCGATCGCCCTCGTCGTGGCGCTCGCGTGCGCTCATGCCGCCCAGGCCTGCGACAAGCCCCGCCAGATGGACGGGTTCAAGACCTGCGCCGACGTCGCCAAAGCGGAGACGGAGGGGATGGTGCTGGTGTATTCCCCCGAGCCAGAAACCAATCAGGCGACGCTGATGGCGGAGTTCGCTAAGGCGTTCCCGAAGATCAAAACCAATTATCTGCGTCTGCAAACCGGCGCGCTGTATGCCAGGTTGATGGCGGAGCGGCAGGCCAAGACTCACATCGCCGATATTCTGATGCTGACGGATATGACTTTCACGCTCGATTTCCAAAAACGGAAGGGCTGGATGCAATACGTATCCCCGGAAAGCGGCGCCTATTTGGCGAAGTATAAAAGCACGCCCGAGGGCCAATACGTGTGGGGTGCCGCGATTATCTCCGGCATTGCGTATAACCCCACGACGGTCAAACCAGAGGACGCCCCGAAAAGCTGGGCCGATCTCACGAACCCCCGCTGGAAAGATGCGATCAACGTCAAGGTCTCGACGGCGGGCACGCAGCATCAAGTGTGGTACTCGATTCGCCAGATATTGGGCGAGAAATACTGGCAGGATTTCGGCAAGCAGAATCCGCGCGCGTTCGACAGCTACGTCCAGCAATTCGACCGCACCATCGGCGGCCAGGACCAAATCATCGAGAACGGGCAATATTCGGGGTACCTTCAGTTCAAGGCGAAGGGTGCCCCTATTGCCTTCGTCGCCCCGACAGAAGGCGTGATCGCAACGCCGTCCATCTACGGCGCGATCGCCGAAGCGCCGCATCCGGAGGCAGCCAAACTGTTCCTGGACTGGCTCATGGGCGTCCCCGGTCAGACCGCGCTGGTGAAGGCGACGTCGTTGCACTCGCTACGCGCCGAAATCGCTCCTCCGGCCGGGGGCGCGCCGATCTCCGATTTCAAACTTCTCATACCCGACGACTGGGACGCGTTCCTAAAGACGCATAGCCAGTTCGTGAAGGAATGGGACAAAATGGTGGGGATGCGATGATGATACGGTTCGTTCTCCTTGCCATTGCGTTGCTGGCCGCTGTTCCGGCGTGGGCCTGCGACCACCCCCGCCAAATGGATGGCTTCAAGACCTGCGCGGATGTGGAAAAAGCCTTCAAGGAAGGCCTGATCGTGCATTACGCTCCCGATCCGGAATCCGAGATGGCCGGGTACATGGCGACCTTCCACAAAGCGTTCCCGCAGATACAGACCAATTTCATGCGCCTCCAAACCGGTGCCCTCTATGCTCGGCTGTCAGCCGAGCGGCAGGCGAAGGTGTATACACCGGATACGCTGATGCTTACCGAGGTCGGTTTCGCGATCGATTTCCAAAAGCGCGGCGGTTACCAGTTGTATGTCTCACCGGAATCATATGCCTACAAAGCGAGCGAACAAAGCGCACCGCCAGGCTACTTCACCTGGTACAGCGTCATCGTCGCCGGCATCGCCTACAACCCCAATCTGGTGACGGCAGCGCAGGCGCCGAAAACCTATAAGGACCTGCTCAACCCGCTCTGGGCGGACGGGATCAATACGAAACTATCGACCTCGGGCCTGCAACATTTGGCCTGGTATGCGCTGCGCCAGCGGTACGGGGCCGAATTCTGGCAGAAATTCGGGGAACTTAAGCCGCGCGGGTTCGATTCTTACGTGCAGCAGTTCGATCGCATGGTCAGCGGTCAGGACAAGATTGTCGCGATCGCGCAATACTCCGGCTACCTGATCGCCAAGGCCAAGGGCGCGCCCATCGAATTCGTCATCCCCGAGGAAGGCATGATGGCCATTCCCGGCGTTATGGGCGTGGTCGACCATGCCCCCCACCCGGAGGCCGCGCGCCTGTTCATGGACTGGTACCTCGGCGTGCCCGGTCAGACCGTGATGGCAAACGGCATCAAGAACTATTCGGCCCGCGGCGATGTGAAACCTCCACCGGGCGGCGTGCCGATCTCGGATTTCAAGCTGATCGTGCCTGAGAACTGGGACGACTTCCTCAAGACGCATACCCAGTTCGTCAAGGAATGGGATAAAATGCTGGGGATGCGCTGAGCTTACGCGGAACGCGCCGCCATTGGCCCCGCCGACCGTCCGAACCGTCCGACGACACCCCGCCCGACCACCAGCACAACCACGACCACCCCGGCGATAAACACGCAGTGCGCCGGCCGCAGCCCAAAATCGAGGCTCTCGCTCGTCGCCAGGACCCGCCACGGATTGACGTTCGTCGCCAACCTGTACCAGGCGAACTCGATTCCGGCCGTCGCCAGCGCGGCCAGTACCGCCAGCGCCGGGTAGACCGCCACGCCGCGCTGCCAACCCATCGGCAGCGTCCGCCACACCATCAGCCACACGTACAGCCCGGCGACGAACACTGGCTCCGACACATTGGCTTTGACCTGAATGAAATAGTGGAGCGTGCCGAGTGCCACGAGCGGGTAGGCGGCGTAATGCAGCCGTTTCCACCAGCGTCCCATGCGCTTGATCATGCCGTTGGTGGACGTGACGCCGAGCGCTAAGAACCCGAGCAAAGTTACGAAGCCGAGAGTGAGATAGAAGCGCGTCAGGATTTCGCTCACGACCGTGCCGAGGGCGAATTTCTGATCCATCGTATAGAAGAACAGATGTGTTACCCCGTAGGCCAGCCCGGTCAGGCCGACCATGCGCCGCACCAACAGCAGCCCAGGCCACTGCAGCATGCGCGCGACGGGCGTGATCGCCAGCGAAATCAGGAAGAACCGGATCGTCCAAAGGCCGGCGCCATGGATGGCCTCGGTCACCGGGCGCGGTTGCGCGTCCCCGGCCATCCACCAGTAGGCGTAGAACATCGCCGGCACGAATGCGGAAGCGAACACCGCCGCCTTTACGGGTAAAAAATTGCCGCGCCGGTCTCTCCACGGGACGATCATCTGCTGGTCTCCTCGATCCGCCTCTCTGACACGGCGGACCGCCCGATGTTACATGGGATTCTTGCCGGCCATCGCCAGGAATTCCGCCTCGAGTGCCGCCGGGGCGGGGTCTGACGGCCAAACGGCCGGAATCTCGATGGCGTCGGCCAGACGCGCTTTGTAGTCATCGCGGGGGATTTCCCGCGCCCCGAAGCGCATGAGGTGGCCGGTGATGAACTGGGTATCCAGCAGCACGAACCCGCCCAACCGCAGACGCGCCACGAGATGCACAAGAGCGACCTTGGAGGCATCGGTGGCGAAGCTGAACATGCTCTCCCCGAAGAAGGCGCCGCCCAGCGACACGCCGTAGAGGCCGCCGAGCAGCTGCCCGTCGTAGCGGCATTCCACCGTGTGGACGTGGCCGATGGAAAAAAGTTCCCCGAACAGCCGAACGATCTCGTTGTTGATCCAGGTGTCTTCCCGGCCCGGTGCGGGGGTGGCGCAACCGGCGATGACGCCCGGAAAGTCCTGGTCGCAGGTAACCTCGAACAGCTCCGACCGCATCGTGCGCAGCAGCCGGCGCGGCAGATGGAATGCATTCAGCGGCAGAATTCCGCGCTGCTTCGGGCTCAGCCAGATCAGCCTGGGGTCGTCGCGCGAGCGCGCCATGGGGAACATGCCTATCCCGTAAGCCTGGAGCAGCATGGTCGCGGTGATCTCGGGTGGGCGGGCCGGCATGCCCTATAGTGCCGGCAAGCGGCCGGTGGGCAAATACCCCTTCTGCAATCGGCACGAGGAAACCGGTCATGGTCGCTTTCACCTGGGAACACGTTCACCTGCGCACCCCCAATCCCAAGGAAACCGCTCAGTGGCACCACGACACGCTGGGTACCTTGATTATACGCACGAAGATGGCGGATGGATCCAATCTAATCGACCTGCCGAACCCGGCACGACCATCGCGTCACTTACCGCGCCGCGGAACGTGTCGATCGAGCCGATCCAGCGGGGGTAGTCGCCCATTCTGCCGACGCGAAACGTCGTAGACACCGGCCTGCCAAAGGGAGCAACCTGGGACACATAAGCCTGGGAGGCACTGATGGCACCGAAAATAAAGGCCAGCGTCATCGCGTCATATTTATTAGTCATGATGACAGTCGGAGGAGCCGCCGTCGCCCAAAAACCTGGTGGCATCCTCCGCCAGTACATTGTTGACAGCCCCGCGAGCATGTCGATACACGAGGAAACCACCGTCGTTGCCGAACGGCCCATGATGGCTGTCTTCAACAACCTGGTGATGTTCGACCAGCAAGTCGCCCAAAACAGTCTTTCATCCATTGTCCCCGACCTCGCGACCGACTGGGCTTGGAGCGCGGACGGCACACACCTGACATTTCACCTGCATAAAGGTGTGAAATGGCACGACGGCAAGCCGTTTACCGCGGCCGATGTCAAATGCACATGGGATCTGCTGCGCGGCGTGGCGACCGAGAAACTGCGGGTTAACCCCCGAAAGTCCTGGTACGACAACCTGGCGGAGGTCATCGTCAAAGGTGATCATGAGGCAGTTTTTGTCCTGAAGCGCAAGCAGCCGGCGTTCCTGATGTTGCTCGCGTCGGGGATGTCGCCGGTCTATCCCTGTCATGTCTCGCCTGCCGCGATGCGGCAAAAACCGATCGGTACCGGACCGTTCAAATTCGCCGATTTCAAATCGAACGAGTACATCAAAGTCGCGCGCAATCCCGACTATTGGAAGCCCGGCCGGCCTTATCTCGACGGTATCGAGTACACGCTGACCCGCAGCCGCTCGACCGCGATCCTGGCCTTCGCCGCCGGGAAGTACGAGCTGACCTTCGCCGGAACACTCACAATATCGCTCACCCACGATCTGCAATCCCAGCGGCCGGACGCGCACTGCGAGCTACCGGCCGGCAGCGTCAGCACCAATCTGATCGTCAACCGCACCGCGCCCCCCTTCGACAATCCGGATATCAGACGAGCGATGGCGCTGACCATCGACCGTCAGGCGTTCATCGACATCCTGACCGAGGGAAAAGGGCAGCGCGCCGCCGCGATGCCGCCACCGCCCGGCGCACTTTGGGGTATGCCGGCGGAGATGCTGGCGAAACTCCCCGGCTACGGCCCCGACATCGCCGCCAACCGCGCCGCCGCCCGCGCGATCATGCAACGACTCGGGTATGGACCGGACAAGCGGCTGGCGATCAAGGTTTCGACCCGGGATGTCCCGGCGTACCGTGACCCCGCGGTGATTCTGTTGGATCAGCTGAAAGAAATTTACTTCGACCCCGCGCTGGAACCGCTCGATACCACCCAATGGTATCCGAAGGTCATGCGCAAGGACTACACCGTCGCGCTCAATCTCACCGGGACGGTGGTCGACGATCCCGATGCCCTGTTTTACGAAAACTACACCTGCAACGGGATCGGCAACTACGACGGCTACTGCAATGCCGAGGTGGAAAAGCTGATCGACCTGCAATCGATGGAGGCCGATCAGACGAAGCGCCGGCAGATGGTCTGGGACATCGAGCGCCGCCTGGTTGAGGATGGTGCCAAACCGCTCGTTTACTTCAGTCGCGGCGGGATCTGTTGGGACCCCAGCGTGAAGGGGCTCACGGTCATGTCGAATAGCATCTACAACGGCTGGCGCATGGAAGACGTGTGGCTCGATCGTTAGAGCAGCGCCCGAATTGCCGGCAGCGTGCCCTCCGGCACGCGCACGCCCCCACTGCGCGGGTGGCAGCGCGCCACCCGGCCCAATCGGTCTCGCTGGTCAGCGCCACTTTCCAAGCTCGAACGGCGCCCTATGGTGGGGGATCGCCACCCGGAGGCCCCTATGTACCTGCCATCCCGCACCCACCGCACGCTGATCATGGGCCGCAAAGGCGCGGTCGGCACCAATCACCCGCTGGCGACGCAAGCGGGATTGGATGTCCTGCGAGAGGGCGGGAACGCCGTCGACGCCACCGTCGCCATCGCACTGACGCTGAGCGTGGTGGAACCGATGATGTCCGGCCTCGGCGGCGACGGATTTTACCAGGTGCATCATGCCGGGCTGACCAAATGCTGGAACGGGACGGGATCCGCGCCCCGCGCCGCGACGCCCGAGCGGTTCAAGGCCAAGGGCATTTCGGTGCGTGGGCCATTGAGCGTCTCAACCCCCGGCTTCCTGGCCAGCATAGGCGCCGTTCACGCCGCCCACGGCACGCTCCCCTGGGCCCGGCTGTGCGCGCCGGCGATCGAACATGCTCGGGACGGCTTCCCCGCCACCCACCATTACCGCCATTTCGTGAAGGATGTTCGCCGGGTGGTTGCCGCCGACCGCCGCAGCCATGCGGTGTTCCTGGGAGGACAGGCGCAGGGAGAACCGCCGCTGGCGTCGGCGATCGTGCAATCCGACCTCGCTTGCACGCTGGAGGAAATCGCCGCCGACGGCGCCGATACCTTCTATCGCGGCAAGCTCGCTCGGCGTCTGGCCGCCGGGATGAAGGAGGCCGGCGTGCTGGTCGATGAGCACGACCTGGCAGAATGCCGGCACGAGGTTCAGGACCCCATCGAGATCGTCTACCGTGGCTTCCGGGTGACCCAGACCCCGCCGAATTCCACCGGATTCACCCATCTGCAAATGCTGAAAATCGTAGAACGCTTCGACCTCGCGGCGATGGACCCGGTACAGCGCATCCACGTCCTGGTCGAGGCTAAAAAGCGTGCTTTCCAGGACCGGGAACGTTACGGAATAGATCCTCGTTTCGGGGAGGTTCCGTTGGACCGCCTCTTGTCGGATGCGCATGCCGACGTCCTGGCCGCGTCCATCGACCTATCGCGAGCGGCTGAGATCTCGCTGGCCGAACCGGAACAACCCGATGGTAACACGACGTATTTCTGCGTAGTGGACGGTGCCGGCAACGCGGTGTCGGGCATCCAGAGCATCAACTCCGGCTTCGGCTCTGGTGTCACCGCCGGCGACACCGGCGTGCTGCTGAACAACCGCATGGCCTACTGGCACCTGGCGGAGGGCCACGCCAATCGGCTTATCCCCGGCAAGCGCGTCCGCCATACGATGAATGCACCGATGGTGTTTAAGGACGGGCGTCTTTGGGCTGTGGAGGGCACTCCCGGCGCGGACAACCAGGTGCAGGTGAATTTGCAAGTTCTGACCGCGATGATGGACCTCGGCGCCGATCCCCAAACGGCGGTCGAGGCACCCCGGTGGACCTCCATCCAACAGGGCCAGGGCGCCAACTGGCCGCACGAAGGCGACGGGCGTCTGACCATCGAACCCGGCTTTGGCGCGGACGTTCTGGCCGGCTTGGAGCGACTGGGCCACCGCCTGAATCGCGTCGGCCCGCTGGAAGGGCCGTGCAGCGTGCAGGCCATTCGGGTGATGGATAATGGCGTGCTGGCGGCTGGATCGGACCCGCGGCGGGACGGTTGGGCGGGGGCGTTTTGAGGGGGACACTCGGTCGGTTGGTGGCCAGAACTAGCTATGCCGGTTCCCTACACGTCGTTGGGCAGCGCGATTACAAGACCGTAGCGGCCCGGCTGGTCCGGTGCCACGCCGATATCGGAACGACATCCCGATTCTCCAATAACCCGCGGCACACCCGATCCTTGGAGTCCACCGCGACCGCGGCCGGTTTGAATTCGATGCCATCGGGGACCGAGGCCCAGTTCTCATTCACATGATAGGTGTGGCGTCCGCTGCCGACGATCGGGTCCATCGCGTCCTCCTGGTGTCTTTGACTGGAAGGCTAGACCCCAGCTCCCAGCACGTCCAGATCGTCGGCCGTCCCGTCCGCCAGTACGGCAACGATGCGTGCCCCTTCCAGGACAACGCCCGCGCGGCGTCGTGCGGCGGTCCGCACCGATCCGAACGTGACCGACACTACCAGGGTTTTCTCGACCTCGCGCACGGGACCATAGCGGGCGACGGTGTGGTCGCGGATCCAAACATCTAACGCTGTCGGGTCGTCCGACATAGCCTGCCCAACCGGCACCAGCGCCCCGTCGCGCCGCAAGCCGACCGTGTACAAACCAGCCTCGGCATACAGCAAAACCGCCGCGACCGAGCGTGGCAAACGCGGGCGCGCGACCCAATAATCGTGCGAGGACCCTGGGACATACGGACTATCGGCTCGTTTCAGGATCAACCCGGTGTCGCCGTCGCGAAAGGGCAACAAAGGCGACAGCGCCACATCGGGTGGCCGAACGCGATCGAACCAGGCCTCCAACCGAGCCCGTCGCGTTGAAAATCCGTGGGCGCGCAGGTCGTCCGACCCGTCGAACAGCATATCGAACAGGCGCAGGCATCGCGGTTCCCGGGTCACCACGCCGTCCACCACGACTCCGCCAAGGCGAAATTCCCGGTATTCCAACGTGACATCGTCCGCGTGCCGGGAAAACACGCGTCCCCCCGACACCAGCACCCGCGCCCCTTCCCAAAGCGGCTCCGCCAGATATTCGCCCCGTCCAACGCGCCCTGGGAGCATGAATGGCAGGAACCCACCCGACGCCGGGCGGGGAGCCCGTCCCTCAAGCCACGCGAATAGCGCCAAATAGGGCGGGGTCTGAGCGTGCCAAACCTCCTCGACCCGCGCGCCACCAAGCGCCATTCGGATTTCGGCACCCTTTGCCAACGACCGGTATCCGCCCGTAAGCAACTTCAGCAACGCCAGCCGCACCCCGGCGTCGCTGGCGTCCAGCCAACCGACAATCGCCGTGAGCAGCTCGGCGCGGGGGGTTCGCACGATCTCCATTATCGTCGGAGGCAGCGCATTGCCGCGCGCTTGCGGCCAGATCAGTGCGACGGTCTCGGTCAGGTCACCGACAAATTCGTGCGACCAATCGAACAAGGCGGGATCGCAGCGGTCCATCGCCAGCGCGCGCAGGGCAGCGGGTCGCAGCGTCGGCAACCGCACCGCCCGCGTCATTATACCCAGCGCGTAGCCGCGTTCCGGGTCCGGCTGCGTCTCAAGATACCGCCGCAGGAGGGCAACCCGAGCATCGGGGTCGGTCGTGCAGGCCAAACGTTCGAGCAGACCGGCGAAGGCGATCATGCCGGGATCGCTCAGGACGCGACTTTGGCCCGCCGAGGCCGTTGTGCTGGCTCTTCCACTTCGGCCTCGACGACGGGCGGAGCGAACCGCTCCCGCAGCCCATCCGCCACGCGTTGCATCACGTCGCCCCACTGGCGCGCGACGGTCTGGCGAAAAAGGCGGACGGTGGGATACCACGGCGTATCGTACCGATCCAGCAACCAACGCCAATCGGGGGCCGTCGCCAGCATGATCCAGGCCGGGCGGCCCATTGCGGCGGCCAGATGGCCAACCGAGGTATCGACCGTCACCACCACGTCAAGATTCTCCATGATTGCCATGGTGTCGTCGTAGTCCTGGATCTCGGCACCGACATTGATCAAGGGCGCGCGGCCGAAATACCGGCCGGTCTGATCCGTCGACGGCCCCTTCTGCAACGACACCAGTGCGACCCGAGGCAGCGCGAACAACGGCGCGAAGGCCGCCAATGTTGCCGACCGCCGCCGGTCGTTGTTATGCGTCGGGCGGCCCGCCCAAACGATGCCAACGCGTTTGAAGCCACGCGGAGTCAAACGGTCCAGACGCGCCTTCCACGACGCCACCTTCTCGGGGATGGCGTGCATATACGGAATGCGCGCCGGTACATTATCGATCCGGGTGCCATGCAGCCGTGGCAAGCCCGACAAAGCGGCATAGGCCCGGTAGGGCGGCGCATCCTCCCATTTCTGGAATATCTCCAAGTCTGGGTGGATCTGGCGCAACAGCGGCGCCACCTCCGCCGCGCAGGCCACCGCGATTTTCGGGCAGCGCTCCGCCACCCATGGAATGTAGCGGCTGAATTGGATGACATCGCCAAACCCCTGGTCGGCGACCAGCAGCAATGTTTCATCAGCGAATGACTCTCCTTGCCATTGCGGTTTGGTCGTCGTCGGCATCAATGGCGCGGCGGAGGCGATCAGGAAGCGCCACTCGTATTCGTCCCAGCCCTTTTCCCACTTGCCCTGCAGCAGCAGCGCCTCGGCCAGTTCGAAATGCGCGCCGGGCAATTGGTCGTTCATCAGCAACGCCCGTTCGGCGCAGGCGATGCTTTCGTCGATCTCCAACCGCTCGTAATGAATAATCGCCAGATTATGCAAACACAGCGGATCGCTCGGTGATAATTCCACCGCGCGGCTCGCGGTTTCCAGTGCTTCTTCCAAACGACCTAGGCTGCGGTAAACTTCGCATATATTGCGTAGGTAAAGCGGGGTATCAACGCCGAATTGTATCGCCTTTTGCATCAGTTCTAATGAGCGTTCGATCTCGCCCAGCTTGAAAGCCACGATGCCGGCCAGATGCAACGAATCCGGCTGGTTCGGCATCGTCGCCAGCATGTGTCCCAACAGACTGTTAGCCTGTTGCAGCTTGCCGGAACGCTCGCATTCCCCGGCGAGTGTGAATAATTCCCCGAGCGGAACGGGAACCAGACCTGTCGTGGCGTGGGTGGGGGGCGGGATCGACTCCATCAGTCGACCGAATAGCCAAGGCGTTCGATCGCCGGCCGCAGGATCTCGATCGCCGGTCCAAGGTGTTCGCGATAGTGCCGGTAGCGGAACCGAGACCGGTCGTACAACTTCTCGGTCACCTGTGCGTAGCTGGCGGTCCGGGCGTAGCGGCGGTTTTCATGGAAGGCGAGGCAGCGCGGATCGAATGGTTCGCCAATGAAATCGAGGATAGCACGAACCGAACCTTCCTGGTCGTCGACCATCTCCTCGTACCGAATGGGCATATACCGTAGCGCCATTTCCGCTCGGTAATGTTGCACGAGGTCCATGACCCGCATGTAATGCGTCGCCGCGGCTTCCAGCGCATTGGCGCAGAAAAAACCGTGCGTGAAATGGTTCGACATGGCGGAAACCATGATGTCCAGCGGATGCCGGATGACATGGACCAGCGGCGATTCAGGGAATAACAGCGCGATTAGGCCCAGATGCGTTTCATTCAGCGGCATCTTGTCGGTGAACCAGGCCGCACCTTCGGTGAGGATGCCCATCTGCTCGACCTTCTGCAGGTACCAGTCCCGCAAATTGTCGAGGCCCGCGCGCTGGTCGCCCATCCACAATTCGGCCAGCGCCTCGGGATAGCCCAGCGGACTGTTCAGCATGCGCGGCATGATGCCGGTGATGTCGTTGATCAGCGGCAGCTCGTCGCCGGCGGCGATCCGCGGATGAGCGGTCAAGGTCTGCTCGACCAGCGTGGTGCCGGACCGCGGGAAGCCAAGCACGAATACCGGCTGCGGCACGTCGGAGCGCACCCCCGCGCGCGGCAGCGTCCGCAAACGACCCGAGACAAAGAACCCCTTCAACCGGTTGGTCAGCTCCAGGGCGTGCTGATCCAGATATTGATGCCCGCTCAGTTCGCGGGCCAGACGCTTGCCCTCGGCGAAGTCGGCGAACGCTTCGTCGTAGCGGCCCATCTGGTCGAGCAAGCGGCCCTTTTCCAGCAGTTCGTTCGGTCCCAGCTTACCATCGGGATTCTGCCTTGCGACGGCGTCCAGCACGCCCAGAGCGTCGTCGTTTTTCTTTTCCCGCCCAAGCAGCACGGCGCGCGACATCATCACGCCGGCATCGTTCGGCCATAACGCATCCATTTTATCCAGCTTTTCGCCGGCCGCGGCGAATTGCCGGTCGGCTTCCTCCAGACGGGCCCAGCCGAGCAGGGTTTGCTTGATTTCGGGGGCGGCGGCGATGGATTCTTCGTAGAGCGTGCGGGCTTCTTCCATCCGGCCCTGGTTTTTCAGGTTCCAGGCGAGGTTGGCTAACAGGATCGGATCGCGCTGACCGCTGAGTTCCAGTACCTGCCGGTAATGGTATTCTCCGATCCGCGGGCGTTGCGCCTCGGTCATGATCATGCCCATCAGATTATGGGCCTGCGGGTTTTGTGGGGCGATGCGGATGGCGTTGCGGGCGTGGACCTCGGCTTCACCCAGGTTGCCTTTGCCCATCAGCATCAATGCCAGCTCGTTGGTGGCGACGAAGTTGTTGGGGTCGAAGCTCACGACACGCCGCAACAAAGCCTCGGCCGCCGAGAGATTCCCTTGGCCGCGCCGGATTTGGTAAAGAACGCTGAGCGCGCCCGGCCGGTCCGGTGCCATTTCCAGCACGTCCAGGCACAGCCGCTCGGCGGTTTCGATCGCGCCCTGCTTGTGCGCTTGTACGGCCCGTTCGACGAGGGGAACCAAATGGCGGGTGGAATCGGCGGGCGGCAGGGCGGCGGCGTTCAGGCCGCAGCACCGCACAGTACGCAGGCCGCTGCCGCACGGACAAAGCTGGGTCGCGAGGGAATTCATCGTGTCGCTTTCTCGGGTTGGCCGCACGATTTATGATAGCGGGCGTTTCCTGGGGTGATAACCCCGTCCCCGGCCATGCGGCGGGACCTTCAACGCGCCCTAACCTCTGACGAGCGTTTTCGGCCATCGGCGCCCTCGCGCCCAACCAAGTAATACTGCAAACCCAGATGCGGGCCGGTCACTTCATGGCGATGGAACAAGCGTGCCTTGCCCCCCGACCCATCCCCCCTAGGATGCGCGGATGATGGCCAGCCCGCTCCCGTCCCTCGACTCCCTCCTGCGAACGCCCAGCGTCGCCGTATTGCTGGCGCGCTTCGGCCGTGCGGCGACCACGGAAACGCTGCGCCACGTTCTGGCCGACCGGCGCGCCGGCCAACGGTTCCATGCCCCAGACGAGGAAATCCTGGATCAGGCCGCCGACATTTTGGCCGCATTGTTCGAACGCTCGCAGAAGCCGGTGTTCAATCTGACCGGCACGGTGCTGCACACCAACCTCGGCCGCTCCCCGATGCCGCGGGAAGCAGCCGAGGCTGCCGCCGAGGCGATGCGATCGGCCACCAGCCTGGAATTCGACCTCGGGACAGGCAAACGCGGCGAACGGGACAACCACATCGCGCCGCTTTTGTGCCGCCTGACCGGGGCCGAGGCCGCGACAGTCGTCAATAATAATGCCGCGGCGGTCATGTTGGTGCTTAACACCCTGGCCCTCGGCAAACGGGTACCGGTGTCACGCGGTGAACTGATCGAGATTGGCGGGGCCTTCCGTGTCCCCGATATCATGAGCCGCGCCGGTGCCATCCTGCACGAGGTCGGCACAACCAACCGCACCCATCCGCGCGATTATGTCCAGGCGATTGGGCCGGAAACGGCGGCGCTGATGCGTGTGCATCAAGCGAACTATGCCATCACCGGCTTCACCGCTTCGGTGCCAACCGACACCCTGGCCCGCATAGCACACGATGCGAACCTGCTGTTGATCGAGGACCTGGGCAGCGGCAGCCTGATTGACCTCGCCCGATGGGGCCTGCCGCACGAACCGACTCCGACTGAAGCTCTCGCCGCTGGCGCCGACGTCGTGACCTTTTCCGGCGACAAGCTGCTCGGTGGTCCGCAGGCGGGACTGATCGTCGGGAACAAGGCAGCGATCGCGCAAATCAACGCAAACCCCCTCAAGCGCGCGTTGCGGTTGGACAAAGGCCGCCTCGCGGCCTTGGAGGTTGTGTTGCGTCTGTATTTGGACCCTGACCGGTTGGTGGAGAAATTGCCCGCACTTCGTCTGCTGACGCGGGTGGAAGCCGACATCGTGGCGACCGCCGAGCGCATGGCTGCCGTGATAAAACGGGCTTGGCCGAACCGGCCGGTCTCGGTGGAGTTCTGTCGAAGCCAGATCGGATCGGGGGCAATGCCGGTGGATTTGCTGCCCTCCGCGGCGGTCGCGATCGGCGGTGGGGCGCTTGAATCCTTGGCCGCCGCATTAAGAGCGTTGCCCCGCCCGGTTATTGGACGGATCGCGCAAGACCGGATGTGGCTGGACTGCCGCTGCCTGGAACCGGCTGAGGAGGCCGCGTTCGAGGCGCAACTTCCCCAACTGGTGTGAAGTCGTCATAGTCGCGGCGGAAGAGAAGCGGCCCCGGTGGGCCGGCCGGACTTCAAACCCGGTTGGGGCGGCAAAGCGGTCCCGGGTAGGTTCGACTCCTGCTCTCTTCCGCCACCTCCAATCTGTTGCCCCAGCGCCGACCGAGTGTGGCTTTGACGCAACAACTGGCTCGAAAGCGGTTCGAAGCCCTCGTCAAAGCTGGCGCACTGGGTTAAAGGTTATTTCACCGCGACAGTATGCGGGCTCGGCACGACGCGCCGAGGGCATCGCCCGCAAACATGATACCAAGGAGAGAGCATATGACGCTTCGGAGCGCACTACTGGCCGCCACGATGGTAGCCCTACCGCTTGCCGCTAACGCGCAACCCATCGACGGTCTTTATATCGGCGGCGGCGCTGGCGTTAACTTCATGCAGCAAGAACATTTCAAGAGCACCATCTTCGGTGGGACCGCGACGGTGAACCCGCGCGCCGGCTTCGTCGGTGTGCTCAGTCTCGGCTGGGGCTTCGGCAATGGCTTCCGCACCGAGATCGAAGGCAACTACCGATACAATAGCGCCACTGGCGGGCACGAGCAGAAATACGGCGCCATGGGCAATGTTCTGTATGACTTCAACGGCCTGTCCCCGATGGTTGTTCCCTATATCGGCGGCGGTATCGGCTATCAGGCCGAACGGCTCTCCGGCGTCAACCAGACCAAGGGCTCGTTCGCTTATCAGGCGATCGGTGGCTTCGCGTTCCCGGTCGCCTCGGCCCCCGGCTTGGCGATCACGGCCGAGTATCGCTTCCTGGGCCTGACCGGCAACCGCACCTACGGCACCTTCCAGTCCACCGACAACTACAACCACAGCCTGCTGCTCGGCATTCGCTACGCTTTCGGCGCTCCGGCCGCGGCAGTGGTTGTGACGCAGCCGCCGGTTGTGGCCCCGGCCCGCTCGTACCTGGTGTTCTTCGATTGGGATAAGTCCAACCTGACCGATCGCGCCCGTGGCATCATCCGCGACGCCGCGGCGAACTCCGCCAAGGTCGCCTACACGAAGATCGACGTAAACGGGAACGCCGACACCTCCGGCAGCCACGTTTACAACCAGGGCCTGTCGATGCGCCGCGCTGTGGCCGTCGCCAACGAACTGGTCAAGGACGGCGTGCCGAAGGCCGCGATCGCGATCACCGCGTCTGGCGATACCCACCTGCTCGTGCCGACCGGCCCGGGCGTGCGGGAACCGCAGAACCGCCGCGTGGAAATCGTCATCCGCTAAGCGACTTCGCCTCGGCGAAACGGATTGGGGCGCCCCTTGTGGGCGCCCCTTTTTGTTGCACGACCCGCGTGCGAGGGATTG
>JANXTL010000292.1 GCA_025352375.1 Acetobacteraceae bacterium
GGTAGGCGGCCCAGGCGGCGGAGGCGGTGGCGAAGCGTTCTTCGTAGTCGGCTTCGGTCTCGTCGCGCTGGGCGGGGAGGGTGGCGACGAGGGTGCGGAGGAGGTTTTGGGTGAAGGGGGTGTTGGGGTCGATTTTCGAGGCGGTCATGGCGGCATGTCCTGGACGGGTGAAAAAGGACTATAAGCCCAATATGAGAAAAATGTCAATGGTCCTCCCTGTGCCATCCCGGCGCAGGCCGGGCTGGCGCCGGCGAACGTCGCCGAACCGGTGGGACGTGTTCTCGCGGCCTGACCGGCCATCGGTTATACTGCCCCCATGCCCGCCCCCGAACCTCGCGCCAACCCCCTTCTGCTCGGCCACGACGCCGCCGAGGCGACGATCCTGGACGCGATTTTCGCTGGGCGGATGCACCATGCCTGGCTGATTACGGGGCCGGAGGGGGTCGGGAAGGCGACTCTTGCCTATCGCTTCGCTCGCCGCCTGCTGGCGGGGCGGCCGATGGACCAGAGCCTGGCGCTGGATGCCGCCAATCCGGTGTTCCGCCGCGTCGCCGCCGGGTCCCATTCCGACATGCAGACGATCGAACGCGCCTACAACCCCAAGAGCAAGCGCATGCGGACGCAGATCGCGGTGGACGATGTGCGCAAGGTCAACGGTTTCATGCACCTAACCCCGGCCGAAGGCGGCTGGCGGGTGGTTGTCGTGGACGGGGCGGAGGAGATGAACGCCGCCTCGGCCAATGCGTTGCTGAAGGTGCTGGAGGAACCGCCGCCGCGCGCGGTGCTGTTGCTGGTGTCGTCATCCCCCGGCCGGCTGCTGCCGACGATCCGCAGCCGCTGCCGCCGGTTGCGCCTTGGGCAGCTCGACGACGCCACGATGGACACGCTGCTGCGGCAATATCTCCCCGCATTGTCGGATGACGAGCGCGGCCGGCTGGTCACGCTGGCCGAAGGGTCCCCCGGTCGCGCCATCATGATGGCGGAGGACGAGGGGCTGGCGATCTCGGCCATCGTCGACGGGCTGCTGGCCAACATTCCGGCATTCCGGATGTCGCGCGGCTATGAAATCGCCGACGCGCTGGCCAAAAGCGAGACCGGGTTCTCCACCTTCATGGATTTGCTGCGGGCCGGCGTATCGTCGGCGGTGCGCGCCGCCGCGCGCGGCCAGGCGGACCCCGAGCAGGAACGGATGGTTGCGGTTCGCCCCATTGATGCCTGGGACGACCTGTGGCAGGGGCTGACCCGCCTGCAGGACGAGACCGAACGCTTCGCCCTGGACAAGCGGCAGGCGATCGTCGCCGGTCTCGGCATGCTTACCGGAACAACACCATGACCAAACGGTTCTACGTCTCCACGCCGATCTATTACGTCAACGGGGCACCCCATATCGGGCACGCCTACACCACCATCGCCGCCGACGTTTTGGCGCGGTTCAAGCGGTTGGACGGTTACGACGTTTTCTTCCTCACCGGCACCGACGAGCACGGCCAGAAGGTGGAGCAGGCCGCGGCAGCGGCGGGGGTGGCGCCTCAGGCCTATGTCGACCGGATATCTCAGGATTTCAGGGACATGGCGGACGCCATGGGTGTATCGTACGACGATTGGATTCGCACGACCGAGCAACGGCACATCGAAAGCTGCACCGAACTGTGGAAGCGGATCGAGGCGACGGGGGACATTTACCTCGGCCATTACGAGGGCTGGTATTCAGTGCGCGATGAGGCGTTTTACGATGAGGACGAGCTCGTCACGCTGCCCGGCGGGACGAAGATCGCGGCGAAGTCGAAGGCCCCGGTGGAGTGGGTGAAGGAGCCGTCCTACTTCTTTCGGCTATCGGCCTGGGGCGATCGTCTTTTGCGATTTTACGAGGAAAATCCGGATGCTCTGGCCCCATCCTCAAGTAAAAACGAAATTCTGAGCTTCATCCGCGGCGGGCTGCGCGACCTGTCGGTCAGCCGCACGACGTTCAGCTGGGGCATCCCCGTGCCCGGCGCGCCGGATCACGTCATGTATGTGTGGCTGGACGCCCTGACCAACTACATCACCGCCGTCGGGTTCCCCGATACCGCGGCGCCGCGCTGGGATTTCTGGCCGGCCGATGTGCATTTGGTGGGCAAAGACATCATCCGTTTCCACGCGGTCTACTGGCATGCGTTCCTGATGTCCGCCGGCCTCGAACCGCCCAAGCGGGTATCGTCCAACGGCTGGTGGGTCGTTGACGGGGAGAAAATGAGCAAGTCCCTGGGCAATGTGGTCGAACCCCGCGCTTTGGCGAAGACCTTCGGGCTGGATCAGATTCGCTACTTCCTGCTGCGCGAAAAGCCGTTCGGCGCCGACGGGTCGCTGAACCACCAGGCGATCATCAGCCGTATGAACGTGGAGTTGGCGAACGACCTGGGCAATCTGGCGCAGCGGTCGTTGTCGCTGATTGCGAAGAATTGCGACGGGAAATTGCCGGGCAGGGGTCCCGCCACCGCTGAGGATACGGCGCTGCTGGATGCCGCCAACGCGCTACCGGATCTTGTGCGACTGAACATGGACCGCCAAACCTTCCATGAAGCCCTGGAGGACATTTGGAAGGTAATACGGTCGGCCAACGCTTATATCGACCATCAGGCTCCCTGGGCACTGAAGAAGACCGATCCGATTCGGATGGCGGTGGTGCTGCGTGTACTGGTGGACACGATGCGGGTCGTCGCGACGCTGCTGCAACCCTTCATGCCCGTCAGCATCGGACGGATGATGGATCAGCTTGGCGTACCGCTGGAATCACGGTCGCTCGCCGCGCTGGCAGCCCCATTGGCCGATGGGACTTCCTTGCCGACGCCGCAGGGCGTATTCCCGCGCTATGTGGAGCCGGCGTAATGCTGATCGATTCCCACTGCCACCTGGATTACTACACGCAAGCCGAACTGCCGGACGTGCTTGCCCGCGCGGCAATGGCCGGGGTGGGACAGATGGTCACCATTGGAACGACAATCGAGCAGTCCCAACGGCTTCCAGCGCTGATCGAAGGGCACGACAACCTTTGGTGCACCGTCGGCGTCCACCCGCACCATGCGCATGAAGCGCCAATCCCGACGCCGGAACGCCTGGCCGAACTCGCGACCCACGCGCGGGTCATCGGAATCGGCGAGTCCGGTCTGGATTATTTCTACGACAAAGCCCCGCGCGACGTACAGGCCGAGAATTTCCGCGCCCACATCCGCGGCGCCCGTTTGGCCGGCCTGCCGCTGGCGATCCACGCTCGGGATGCCGACGACGATATCGCGGCGATCCTGCGGGAGGAACGGGACAGGGGAGGGCACTTCGATTTCCTTCTGCACTGCTTTAGTTCCACCCGAGCGTTGGCGGAGGCGGCGATGGCGCTCGATGGGTATTTCAGCTTTTCGGGCATTCTGACATTCCCGAAATCGAGCGAACTCAGGGACATTGCACGCGACATTCCGCTGGATCGTTTGCTGGTGGAAACCGACGCGCCATACCTGGCGCCGGTGCCGTTTCGCGGCAAACGCAATGAACCGGCCTGGGTGGCGCATACCGCGAAGGTGCTGGCCGAGGTCCGGGGCCTGTCGCAACCGGAACTGGGCGCGCTCACGACGAGCAATTTCCGCCGCCTGTTCCGGAAGGCCGCATGAAGATCACGATCCTCGGTTGTGGGGCTTCCGCCGGTGTGCCGATGATCGGCGGCGCGGACGGTGCCGGCGACTGGGGACAATGCGATCCGCTGGAACCGAAGAACCGGCGGACCCGGTCCAGCATCGTGGTGGAAAGCGATTGCGGCCAACGGCTTCTGGTCGATGCCTCACCCGATCTACGAAACCAGCTGATCGATAACCGCATTCCCGGTGTGGACGGGCTGCTGTTCACCCATGCCCATGCCGACCATATCGCGGGGATCGACGACATCAGGCTGCTGAACCGTATCGCGCAGCGGCCGCTGGACGCGTATGGCATGCAGATCACGCTGGACGAGGTGTCGCGTCGCTTCGGCTACGCTTTCAACCCCTGGAAACCGCCGCATTTCTACCGCCCGGTGCTCGTGGCGCGCCCTGTCGAGCCTGGCGATGTGCTGGAGGTTGCGGGCCTTAACGTCAAGATATTCCGGCAAAATCATGGTAAGATCGATAGCCTGGGACTGCGGGTTGGGTCCTTCGGGTATTCGACCGATGTCGTGGCGCTCGACGAAACCGCGTTCGCCGTGCTGAAGGGTGTGGACACCTGGGTTGTCGACTGCTTCCTGCGCGGCGAGTCCCATTGGACGCATGCGAATCTGTCAACGGTATTGGAATGGGTGGACCGTTTGCGGCCGAGACGCACCATCCTGACGCATATGGGTACAACGATGGATTGGACCTGGATGGTGGCTAATCTGCCGGATGGGGTCGAGGCCGGGTTCGATGGGATGGTTTTAACCGTTCGGGGTTAAATCAGGATTAGTTTACATAATATTCCTTCTGCGGTCTTTGGGCGCGTGCCGAGTTCACCCAACCAAGGCAGCCTATTGCATATAATAGCGACCCAGGATCACCGACGGCAGCACCACGCAGTCAATCGCAGCGAGCGCCAGCGGCACCAACATCGCAAGCTTGTGAAGCCGCCCTTCCGCAAGCGGCCGCCAAGGCAGCGCCAGCGGCACAAACAGCAGCAAGGGAATCAAGTAACGGCCTTGAACGCCGGACACCAAAGCGGATCCGACCGCCGTCCAGGTCACATACAGCGCCAGATAAATCGAGAGCATCGAACCAACCAGGCAGGCCCAAAGGACCATCTGGGCACCGAACGCCGTCCGCCAGCTTCGCCCCTTTTGCGATCCCCCACCGGGCATTACAGCGTCAAGCGCGACCATGGCCAGAATGACCCCGAACCAGACTGTATAAAGCCACGCCGGGAGCGGTACATCGCGCCAACTGAGAACACCCACCACCTCGCGGCACATCAGGCCGAATTCGGCGATGAATGTGTGCATTGGCACGGTCAGCACTCGCAGCGGATCGGCCAGCAGGACGGTGGCCTGCGCCGCGGGATCGGTCGTGTGGAAAATCGCATCCGCCGCGCCGCTCCAGAGCGGTCCGGGACGATAAGCGTCCCTGCCGAACGGCACCGAAGCCTCGTGCCCCGCCAACCCGGCCCATAGGACCGGAAGCGCGATCGTAACGCCAAGCGCCAGGGCGTCGCGCCATTGCCATGTCGGCAACCGGCGCGCAGCCAGCCATACCAGCCCCGCCAACGGTATATAGGGCGGCTTGGCGATCGCGATCAGCGACAGGCAGATTATGCCTGTCCAATGGAGCACCGGCGCCCGAGCCGATTCGGGCGGCCGGCCAAGGGCCGCGCTGGCGAGGGCTGCCAAAGCGATAATCGGCCCGTCCAGGCTGATGCAGCTGGCCAGGAACAGCGACATCGGCGTCAACAGCAACGTAAGGATCGCCAACCGCCCACGCGTGGCGATCGCCAGGGCCGTACTGCCGATCGAGAGGTAGAATATCGCGTTGAACAGGCGCCCCAACTTAATCGCGGCCGCCGGACCGAGTTGCGCGATCTGGCCGGCCCTGACGCCCAGGGCCGCCGGGAGGTAGAGCAACGGCGGATAAAGGACGGTGTTGGATGCTTCAACGAAACGGGCTTCCCCACCCCAGGTTAGACGGTCCTGTGCCGCGACGTCGAGACGGCCGATGGGCTGCGGGTGGCCATCCGGTCCGCGTTGCCGGTATTGCATGGCGTCAAGGTAGCTGCTGCTGACAACGAACCCGGCTTCCACGAAACGCGTTCCGTCGTCGCCAACGGGTGCCGCGCGTCGTTGGCCGAAGATCTGGCCGTCGAGCAAGCTCGCCACGCGGATGACGTGGTTGGTCTCGTCATTGCCCTCCCCCAGCGGCACCGACAGAACGAAATTGGCCATGGTGAGAGCTGCCACAAGGGCGAATACGACGATGCAGCCATGGACCGACACCATCGCCTGGGCCCCGGCGAAGCCGTTGGTCAAACGCCCGACGAAGCCGTTGGTCAAACGCCCGACGAAGCGGTTGGTCAAACGCCCGACGAAGCCTGGGGGTCGCGCGGTCCCACACCTCA
The DNA here is from genome assembly GCA_025352375.1 of Acetobacteraceae bacterium. Taxonomy (GTDB): domain Bacteria; phylum Pseudomonadota; class Alphaproteobacteria; order Acetobacterales; family Acetobacteraceae; genus Rhodopila. The sequence goes on from JANXTL010000292.1 coordinate 6,076, forward strand.
CGCTTTAACCCCTGAAACAGCGGCATCGGCCCACTCCTTCATTTTCGCCGTCATCGTCACCAGCGAAACGGGTCCCAACTGGAGCAAAGTCCGGTTGAACGCGGCCAGGTCGAACTTCGGTCCCAATTGAGCCTTGGCGTCCGTCCAAGCGGCTGCGATCCGATGCTCACCGAGTGCGTACGACAATGACTGACCGGGCCACGCGATATATCGGTCGACCGCGAGGCCGGCGTTGGCCCAGGTGTCGCTGGTGTGGTCGAACTGATAGGCGGTGGCGCCCGCTCGCGTTCGCAGCGTGGCATCGCAGCCGGCATGAATTGCGGGTTCCAGAACCAGCCGCACCGCGCGGTACAGGCGGTCGCCGAGGGAACCGAGGCGGTCGGTGAAGTCTTCGAGCAGGCCCCTGCCCTCCACGCTCTCTCTCGCCAGCATCTCGCCATAGACGGCGGTCCCTTCGGACATGGCATTCGAATCGACCCAGCAGTCCAGGTTCGCGATGGCCTGTTCGAGTTCCGAAGGATTATTCTTGGGTTTGAGAACGTGGAACTGAAGATGGTGGATGTATTCGTGTATTGTCGTGCTTGTCCAAGAAGCGCGGTTCAGGTCGGCGGCGAAGGCGTAGTAGTCGCCGGTTGCCCGCATGGTGCAGGCGGCGGACCCGGCGCTTGCCTTGTCCGTATTCTGTTCGACGACGAACAATGCGACATTCTCGACGCCCCACATGGGGTCCAGCAGGTGCTTAAGCCGCCGGACCAGTGGCGTAATCGCGCTTTCAACATCGGCCCAGACCGGTTTCAGGGTCGGCGGGCAGAAGGCGCGCAAAATCTCGCCCACCGATGGTTGCCTGCCGCCTTCGGACAGGGTTTCCATGACACGTGTGGCATCGGGACCTTCCGGATCGGGCGTTGCCATCTGTTCGGCAATGAGTTTTCGGATGTCGGCCTCATATCGGACGACCTCGGCCAGGCCGCGGTTGTAGATCTGCCGCGCTGTCAGGCGCAGAGACGTTTCGCGCCAAATGCAAAAATCGTAATAGCGTTGACCGCCGCCGGTGCAGCACGCACCAACGTGGTCGTCGTCGCGGGCCTTGGGCAGCACCTCATGCAGCAGCCGGCTGCGGTATAACATCAGCGCGGGTTTCAGGTAGTCTTGCGCGGCCCGCCAAATCAGGTCGTTCGATTCCGTCGCGCCGGCGTCGCCGGTTGCTTGGAAGAGCCCCTTCATGAACCCCGCGCTGGCGGCGGTTTTGCTTCCCAGCGCGTCGATGGACGTCGCGAGCAACGCCAAAACGCCTTCGACGATGAATTTCGGCGGCGCCATACCGTTGGCGCAACCGCGCACCAGCGCGTCGGCCCGCTGGTTCAGCACCCGCGGGGCTGCCTGGAAGCGAAGGGCGCAGCTCCGCACATCCTCGATGTCCATTGGTTCGAAAAACGTGAAACTCTCCAGGATATCGTCGGATCGGCAATCCCGTTCGAACACGCGGTGCTCATGGCCCTGAATGACCGTTTTCAGGCCGCGCTCGAAAATATCGATGCCTACGGACAAATCCCGGTCGTGTTTCAGGGGTTGCAGCGCATCGTATAACCGTTGCGCCAACGCGCGTGTTTGGGTCTGGGTTTCATCCGACAGGTCGTCGACCTCCCATCCTGCATCGACCGGGGGCGCCACGAGGGCGGACAGCGGGTAACGAAGCCGCATCCATTCGTGGAATTCCGAGGTCAGCGCGATAAATTTGGCTTCGGTCGAGGCCGCCATCGGCGTTATGCTCCAGCGGTGGTGCGCCCTTTGGCGAGCGTGGACGGTGCGCCCATCCCACCGTGGGCACAAGCGCGCGATAACGGCCTTGCACCGCACGCCGCCCGGCCCTATCCGCCGTTCATGCCCGCACCAGCGCCCACGGCCGAAGCCGAACTCCGCCGCTTGATCGACATCATGGCCGCCTTGCGCGACCCGGATACCGGCTGCCCGTGGGATAAGCAGCAGACCTTCGACACCATCGCGCCCTACACCATCGAGGAAGCCTACGAGGTCGCCGACGCCATCGCCGAGCGGGACTTTTCGGCGCTGCCGGACGAGTTGGGCGATCTGCTGTTCCAGGTCGTTTATCATGCGCGCATGGCCGAGGAGGAAGGCCGCTTTGCCTTCGCCGATGTAGCGAAAGCTATATCCGACAAAATGACACGCCGGCATCCTCATGTCTTCGGCGATGCCGCTGCTCGGGATGCCGCCGCCCAGACGCACGCCTGGGAGGCACAGAAATCCGCCGAACGCGCGGCCCGCCACGAAACCGGCACCCTGATGGGGGTGCCAACCGCCCTGCCCGCTTTGACCCGTGCCGAGAAAATTACCAAGCGCGCCGCTCGGGTTGGCTTCGACTGGCCGGATGCCGCCGCGGTATTGGACAAGCTGGATGAGGAAGTCGCCGAACTGAAGGCCGAACTCCCGGCGGCCGATCCCGCTCGCCTGATGGACGAAGTCGGTGATATGCTGTTCGTGCTGGCCAATCTGGCCCGCAAACTGGACCTGGACCCGGAGGCTTGCCTGCGCCACGCCAACGCCAAATTCTCCCGCCGATTCAATGCCATGGAGTACGCGTTTGAGACGGACGGCAAAAGCTTGACGGGCTTGCCGCTGGACGAAATGGAAGCCGGGTGGCAGCGGGTGAAAGTGGCGGAAAGGCAAGCCGAT
>JANXTL010000307.1 GCA_025352375.1 Acetobacteraceae bacterium
ACGCGCTGGATCGTCGATCAGGAACTTCCAAGCCTTACGGCACGCTTCGACAATGGCATCGTAGCTGTCCCAGACAACAGCACACAGGGTGTTGCTCCGCAGGTATTCCCAGACGTTTTCCATTGGGTTCAACTCCGGCGCTTAGACCATGATCGTTTGAGGTCGCACGCGATCTCGGCGTTGGATCATGGTCTAAGCCTTTGTTTGAGAGGGTGATTCACGCCCGAGGTTGAAGTCAACCTCAGGCGATCACGCTCTAGTCGACCGTATGGGCGACGGCCTCTCGTTCGCCCGCCGTGAGCCGGCTCAATGACGTTATTCACGCGCTATGCGGCGGAGTTCCGATATAATCTCCGCGACCGGTCTGAAAAATTCGTCTTCGACATCGGCCTCGGCAGCCAAAATCGCTGCCTCCTGCTCTTCGGTCAGACCGTTCTCGGTCAACCGGTGTACCGTCGCAAAACAGTTGCACCCGGATCGATGTCGCCCCGCAACGCCACGAGGTGGTCGGTTCAGGCCCGACCATGATGAAACATGGAACTGCTATCCCCCCTCGATCCGCGGGATAAAGAAAACCTCGGCCCCCGGCGGGACGGGTTGAAAAATGCCGGTCTCGTGGTACTCGCCGTTGATCGCCAGCGTCGTCTCTTCCTCGAGATGAAAACCCAGCCCGGGGAACATATCGTCCATCGCTTTAATCACGTCCCGCATCGTCTTCGCCTGGACCTCGAACTCCCGCACACCCTTGGTGTAACGGGCGGCGAAGCCGCTGGTGAAGACGACGCGGGCCGGTTCCATTACGCTGACAGCGCCGCCAGAATCTTCGGCGGCGACATCGGCAGGTCGGTCAGGCGCTTGCCGATCGCGTTCTCGATCGCATTGGCGATCGCGGCCATCGGCGGGCAGATGCAGACCTCTCCCACGCCCTTGGCACCATAGGGGTGCGTCGGGTTGGGCACTTCCACCAGCACCGCGTCCAGCATCGGCAGGTCGGACGCGACCGGGCAGCGATAGTCGAGGAAGCCGGCGTTATCGAGCAAACCCTTGGAATTGTAGATGTATTCCTCGCTCAGCGCCCAGCCGACGCCCTGCGCGATGCCGCCCTGGATCTGGCCTTCCACGTAGGACGGATGGATCGCCCGTCCCACGTCCTGAGCCGCCACGAAGCGCAGGATTTTGACGTGCCCGGTTTCCGGGTCCACTTCCACGTCGCAGAACTGCGTCGCGAAGCCAGGAGCCTGGCCGCCCGCGTTGACACCGGCGGAGGCCGTGATCGGCCCGCCCGTCGCCGCCGCCTTGCCCGCGATGTCCTTCACCGACAGCGGCTTGAAGTCGCCGACATTGGAACCCGCCGGCTTGGCGTAGCCATCTTCCCAGATCACGGCGTCGGGCTCGACGCCCCAGATCATCGCGGCGCGCTCGATCATCGTCTTCACGATGGTCTTGGTGGCATTTACCACGGCGGTGCCGGTGGCGAAGGTTACTCGCGAGCCGCCGGTGACGTGCGTGTAACCGACCGACGCCGTATCGGCCACGATCGCCCGCACGACGTTGTAATCCACGCCCAGCGTCTCCGCCGCCATGATCGCCATGGACGCGCGCGAGCCGCCGATATCCGGGCTACCCGTCGCCACCAACACGGTGCCGTCGGCGTTGACTTGGATGGTGGCGGAGGATTCGCCGCCGCCGTTGAACCAATAGCCCGAGGCCACGCCGCGACCCTGGTTCGGGCCGAGCTTCACCTGGTATGCCGGGTGCTTCTGTAGCGCCTCGACCGTCTCGATATAGCCGGCATGGGCGTGCTTCGGGCCGGACAAAGTCGGTGTGCCGATGCGGCAGGCGTTCTTATGCCGGATCGCCAGCGGGTCCATGCCGATCTTCTTGGCGCACATATCCAGCACGCTCTCCATCGCGAAGGCGGAGATCGGCGAGCCTGGCGCGCGGTAAGCGGCCGCCTTCGGGCGATTGCTGACCACGTCCCAGCCAACCGCGCGCTGGTTCGGGATGTCGTACGGGGCATAGGCGCACAGGCAGGCGTTCATCACCGGCGAGCCCGGGAAGGCACCAGCCTGGAACTTGAAGATGCCGTCGGCGGCCATGATCGTGCCATCGTTCTTGACGCCGACCTTTACCCACATGGACGAACCCGAAGTCGGGCCAGAGGCGCGGAACGTTTCCTCGCGGCTCATCGTCACGCGCACCGGCAGGCCGGACTTCTTCGACAGGGTCGCCGCGACGGGTTCCAGATAGGCCACCGTCTTACCGCCGAAGCCGCCGCCGATTTCCGCCGGGGTCACGCGCAGATCGCCGAGCGCCTTGCCCATGATCTGCGCGGTCAGTGCGCGCATCTGGAAGTGGCCCTGGCTGGAGGACCAGATTTCGCACTGGCCGTCGGCTTCGTACTTCGCGACGCAAGCATGCGGCTCGATATAGGCTTGATGGACGGCGGCGGTTTTGAATTCGTGCTCGATCACCACGTCCGATTCGGCGAAGCCCTTGTCCACGTCGCCCATCGCGAAGGACAGCTTCTTGGAGATGTTGGACGGCTTGGTCGGCGCGGGTTCGATGCCGCGGGTGATCATGTCCTCGAACAACAGCGGAGCGTCGTCGGCCATCGCTTCGTCGACGTCGATGACGTGCGGCAGGACCTCGTACTCGACTTTGATCAGCGCGCAGGCCTCTTCGGCGATGCTGTTGCTGATGGCGGCGACGGCGGCGACGGCGTGGCCTTCGTAGTAGACCTTTTCGCGCGCCATGATGTTGCGGGTGACGTGCCAAAAGTTAACGGCGACGCGCTCCGGCCCGATGTAGTCGAATTTCTGCACCGGCAGATCGGCGGCCGTCATCACGGCCTTCACGCCCGGCAGTTTCTCGGCGGCGGAGGTGTCGATCGAGATGATGCGCGCATGCGCGTGCGGGGAGCGCAGGATCTTGCCATAGATCATGCCCGGAAGCTTAAGGTCCGCACCGTATTGGGCGCGCCCCGTCACTTTGGGGATACCGTCCGGCCGGATCGGGCGCGTGCCCACCCATTTAAAGCGTTTCACGGAATCGGTGACGATTGCTGTGTCGTTCACGGCAGCCTCGCAGTTCGGTCAGGGGTGATCTGGATTGATGGCACAAGGTCGCGCAGGCGGGCGGCGAAGGCAAGGGGGCAAGCGTTTCCCGTTGACTTGGCCTTTCCGCCGATGAAAGAATGCCGTTAAGGGGTCATCGCGATGGCCTCGTGAGGCGTCAGCCGAAGTATCGCGTCCTTTTCCCTGACATGGAGGACGCTGTCATGGCACCCCGCACACCGTACAAAGTAGCGATTCTCTTCCGCGGCAACGACGAAACCCGCCGCACCGCCACCCCCGCGAATAGCCGGTTCCACCGCGTGTTCGAGGCCCTCGCCGAGCTGGGGATCGAGGCGGTCCCGGCGGTTTACGCCGACGACATCGTGGACGAGGTCCGCGACCAGCTTTTGGCGTTCGACGGGGTGCTCGTCTGGGTCGATCCGATCCATGAGGGCATGAACCGAGCGGTGTTGGATCCCATGTTGCGGGACGTGGCGGCGCGGGGGACTTGGGTCAGCGCGCATCCCGACACCATTCTCAAGATGGGCGTGAAGGAGGTGCTGTTCCGCACGAAACACCTGGGCTGGGGCACCGACACTTATCTGTACCGCACCGCCGCCGAATTCCGCGCCGCTTTTCCGGCGCGGCTGGGGTCCGCCGGGCCTCGGGTGCTCAAGCAAAACCGGGGCAATGGTGGACAAGGGGTGTGGAAGGTCGAGTCGCTCGCCGCGGGCACCGTCCGCGTGCTGCATGCCCAGCGTGGCAGTGTGCCAGAGGAGATGCGGCTGGACGATTTCATGACCCGCTGCGAGGCCTATTTGACGCCGGACGGATGCGTCCTCGACCAGGCGTTCCAAAAGCGGCTGCCCGACGGCATGATCCGCTGCTACATGGGGGCGGACAAAGTCGTCGGCTACGGCCACCAGTTCATCAAGGCGCTGATCCCCCCGCCGCCGGAAGGGCCGGACTCGCCCGAGGCCCAGCCGGGGCCGCGCATCATGCACGGGGCCGACGCCGCGCCGTTCCAGGCGCTGCGGGTGAAAATGGAGACCGAGTGGGTGCCGGGGATGATGGCGACGCTGGGCCTCGACGCCGGGTCGTTGCCGATTATTTGGGACGCGGATTTTCTGTACGGGCCGCGCACCGCGTCCGGCGAGGACACCTATGTTCTGTGCGAGATCAACGTCAGCTCGGTGTTCGCGATTCCGGATCAGGCCCCGGCGGCGATTGCTCGGCTTGTGCTGGCGCGGTCGCGGGGGGCCGCAGCGTCAGCGGTACCATAAAATTGGCGGCGAGCAGGGTCCGGTCGCACAATGCGGTCACCGCGACGGCCGTCAGATAAGGTGCTCCTTCCTTTCATCGCGGCTGCGGCGCGTATAGGCTGCGGGGACAATGGGAGTATCCAGAATGCCCGATGACGTCCGCCCCAATGGGATCCCGCGCAGTATCGCCGAGATGCCGGTGCAGCACCCCGCCGCCCCCGCCACGGCGGCCGAGGCGCGCGGCCGGTTCTTCAATACCGGCAATGGGTTCAACGTGCAGTTGCCACCAGTGCCGGACCGCATCTTCGCCGACGAGCCCCAGCGGGCGCTGGATCCGGCGACTCCGACCGGGCTGATTGCCTGCGACATTTCCGGCGATCTGGCCTGCGCGTTCCCGGCCACCACGCCACTGGTGCTGGCCCAGTACGGACGTATTCGGGCCGGCGAGACACTGGAGACCGACTTCGTCGCCAGCGGGGTCATCGCCTACGTCATTGCCGGCAGCGGGGTTACCCATTGCGACAACGAGGATGTCGCCTGGCAGTCTGGCGACCTGTTTATTCTGCCGGGTGGCGCGCCCGCCTCGCACACGGCCGGCGACACCGATGCCGTGCTTTGGATCGTCACGAACGAGCCCCAACTGGCGTTCGAGAACCTGCGCGCCCCAGGACCCGGGGAGGCTCCGACCGACGTCGTGCATTACCGCGGCGATGAAATCGGCCGGCAAATCGATCTGCTCTACGACATCGGGCGTGGGGAACAAATCGCCGGGTCAGCGTTGATTTTTTCGGCCGAGCGGCAGGAGGCGACGCGCAACATCCTGCCGACGCTGACGGCGGCGATGAACTCCCTGCCCGGCGGCGCGGTGCAACGGCCGCACCGGCACAACTCGGTGGCGGTTTCGCTGGTCATCAAGGGAGAGCGCTGCTTTTCCGTCATTGACGGCCAGCGCAAGGATTGGGCGCCCTGGGCCACCACGATCACGCCGCCGGTTTGCGTGCATTCCCACCATAACGGCGGCAACGAGATGGCGCTTTTCCTCATTATTCAGGACGGCGGCATCTTTTACCACGCGCGTGCGATGGGTTTCGAATTCGCCGAACAACCGAACACCTGACCGGGAGGATTCCATGCCAAACCTGACAGTGCGCAAGCTGCACCCCGCGCTCGGCGCCGAGGTGACTGGCGTCGACATGCGCATCCCGCCAGATGCCGCGACATTTCAGCAGTTGCATGACATCTGGATGGAGCATTTGGTCCTGGTGTTCCCCAACCAGGCCATCACCGACGAACAGCACGTCGCTTTCACCCGACGCCATGGCGATCTGGAGGTGCACCACCAGAAGATTATCCGGTCCCGATTCCTGCCGGAGATTTTCCGGGTTTCCAACGTTAACGACGACGGGATCCTGATGCCGCCGGACCATCCCACGGTGCGGCAGGTGTCGCTCGCGCAATTCTGGCATACCGACAGCAGTTTCCGGGAGAAACCCTGCATCGGGTCGGTGTTGCACGGCGTGGAAATCAGTCGCACCGGCGGCGAAACCCATTTCACCAGCATGTATGCGGTGTACGAGGCGCTACCGGACTCGCTGAAGCGGCAAATTCAGGGCCGACGGGCGCTGCACGATTTCGGGCATTTGCATAAGCTGGCGAATCTGAAGCCGCAGACAGAAGAAGAAAAGGCCGCGATGCCGCCGGTGTGGCAGCCGATGGTGCGTATCCATCCGGTGACGAAACGCGTTTCGCTCTACATCAGCCCCATCTACAACGACGAGATCGAGGGCATGCCGCAAGCCGAGGCTCGGAAGCTTCTGCGGGATTTGTCCGAAATCGCCGCCGAACGGCGGTTCGTCTATCCGCACCGGTGGGAGCCGCACGACATCGTGCAATGGGACAATCGCTGCACCATGCACCAGGTCACGCCCTTCGATCCCACCGAACGCCGGGTGATGCACCGGACAACCATTGCCGGGGTGGAGCCGGTGCTGGCCGCCGTCGCCTAAAAAATGGAAACAACGATGCACGAAATAAGAGGGATGACCCCCATATGCCCACTCACTACGACCTGATTATCCGCAACGGGCATTGCGTTCTGCCCTGGGGCATCCAGCCGGCCGACGTCGGCGTGCGGAATGGGCGCACCCATGCGATCGGTCTGGGCGCGGACGACACTGCGGACACCATGTTCGATGCCAAGGGGCTGCATGTTCTGCCCGGGCTGATCGACCCGCATGTGCATTTCCGCGATCCCGGCGATCCCAGCGTGGAAAGCATCCCCACAGGATCGCAGGGCGCCATCCTGGGCGGGCTGACGGCGGTGTTCGATATGCCGAACACCGATCCGTCGATGGTCGATGCGGCCGGGCTCGCCTGGAAGCGCGACTACGTGGAGTCGGTGGCTTGGTGCGACATGGGCATCTATGTCGGCGGCACCAAGACCAACATTCCTGAACTTGGCGCCCTCGAACTGACCTGCGGTTGCTGCGGAATCAAGATTTTCGCCGGCAGTTCCACCGGCAATCTGATGGTGGAAGACGATGCGAACCTGGAGAAAGTAATGCGCTCCGGCCGCCGCCGCATCGCGTTCCATTCCGAGGATGAATACCGTCTGCAAGCCCGCAAGGGCATGTTCAAGGTCGGCGATCCCTATGCCACGCACATGGAATGGCGGGATGAGGAAGCGGCCTTCCTCGGCACCCGCCGGCTGATGGCTCTGGCGCGAAAAACCGGTCGTCCGGCGCATATCCTGCACGTGTCCACGGCGCAGGAGTTCCAATATCTGCGCGATTACCGCGACCTCGTGACGTGCGAGGTGCTGGTCAATCACCTCACCCAAGTCGCGCCCGATTGCTACGAACGGCTGGGCGGGTTCGCGGTGATGAATCCCCCGATCCGCGGGCAGATCCACATGGAAGCCGCCTGGAAAGCGGTGAATGACGGAATGGTGGACACCATCGGGTCGGACCACGCACCGCACGCGCGCGAGAAGAAGATGCTGCCCTGGCCGAACTGCGCCTCGGGCCTCACGGGCGTGCAGACGCTGGTGCCGATCATGCTGAACCACGTGAACATGGGGCGGTTGTCGCTCGGCCGGATGGCCGATCTGATGTCGGCCGGCCCCGCGCGGGTTTACGGCGCGGTGAACAAGGGGCGGCTCGCGGCGGGGTACGACGCCGACTTCACCATCGTAGATATGAAGAAGCAGCGGACGATCGAGGAGTCGTGGATCGTGTCGCCGAGCGGGTGGACACCGTTCGCGGGGATGGACATCGTGGGATGGCCGGTCGCGACGATCGTGCGCGGCAAGATCGTGATGCGGGACGATGAGATACAGGGCGAGCCGACCGGCAAACTGGTGAAATTCAGGGGATAGGTTGACGGTGCCCCACGAGGGATAGCGTTAAACGTGCCCTGCGCTTCGTCTCCGGCTCAGTCTGGGCGTATGCTTCCGCCCATAACGGAAGGAAACCAACGCCATGATGATTTGCGACGCCCAAATCCATTTGTGGGCCAAAGGGACGCCCTCGGCGCATCACCGGCAGGAGCCGTTCTCCAAGGAGCAGGCGCTGGCCCTGATGGATGAGGCCGGGGTGCAACGCGCGATGATCCACCCGGTGATGTGGGACCCGGACTCCAACGAACTGGCCGTGGAAGCAGTACAGGCCCACCCCGACCGGTTCGCGATCATGGGTTGGTTCTATCTCGACAAGCCCGAGGGCAAGACCCTGATAAAGACCTGGACGCAGCTTCCGGGCATGAAAGGGTTGCGCTTTTACTTCAACGAACCCCGCATGCAGTCGTGGCCGACCGACGGCACCATGGACTGGCTTTGGCCCGAATGCGAGCGGCTCGGGTTGCCACTGTCATTGGCCGCCGCGAACTTCCTCCCCGTGGTCGGACAGATCGCCGAGCGGCATCCGGGCCTGAAGCTGATCGTCGATCACATGGGGGTGCCGCGGGCCTCGGCCGGCGAGTCCGCTTACCGGAATATGCCGCTACTTCTGGCACTTGCGAAATATCCGAACATCGGCATCAAAGCCACGGGACAGGCGGCTTGTTCGACTGAGGAGTACCCGTTCCGCGACCTCCATCCGCATCTGAAGGCGGTCTACGACGCCTTCGGCCCTCGGCGGATGTTCTGGGGCACCGACATCACCCGCCAGCATTGCAGCTGGAAGCAGTGCATCACGCTGTTCACCGAGGAACTGCCCTGGCTGAAGGAGGAGGATCTGGAACTGGTGATGGGGCGGGCCTATTGCGACTGGGTAGGGTGGAAGGTGTAACGGTC
>JANXTL010000341.1 GCA_025352375.1 Acetobacteraceae bacterium
CTCCCGCATTCCAAGGGTGCGCGCGCCCATTCTGGTCATGCAGGGTTCGGCCGACCGGTTGGTGCCGCCGGCGATGGGGCGCGCCATGATCGCGGCGGCGAAGGGGCCGACCGAATTATGGGTGGCCGAAGGCGCGGGGCACGAGGACCTCGGCCCCTACGGCGCGGTCCAGGCCGCGGCCGCGTTCGTGCGGAAATATTGCCCCTAGAGCGTGATCGCCTGAGGTTGACTTCAACCTCGGGCGTGAATCACCCTCTCAAACGAAGGCTTAGAGCGTGATCGCCTGAGGTTGACTTCAACCTCAGGCGTGAATCACCCTCTCAAACAAAGGCTTAGAGCGTGATCGCCTGAGGTTGACTTCAACCTCAGGCGTGAATCACCCTCTCAAACGAAGGCTTAGAGCGTGATCGCCTGAGGTTGACTTCAACCTCGGGCGTGAATCACCCTCTCAAACAAAGGCTTAGACCATGATCCAACGCCGAGATCGCGTGCAACCTCAAAAGATCATGGTCTAATAGCCCATCAACGCCGCATAACGATCCCGGTGAAACGCCGCGTCGCCGAACGTGGCTTGCGCCACGCGGGCGCGTTTCATGAAGAAGCCAATCTCATGCTCGTCGGTCATGCCGATGCCGCCGTGCATCTGCACACCTTCGTTGCCACACAGATAGAGCGTGTCATTGGCTTTGGTTTTCGCAAGGCTGGCCAGCGCTGCCGCGTCGTTGGCGTGCTCATCCAGTGCGGACAACGCGGCGGTAACAGCCGAGCGGGTGACTTCGATCTCGCAGAACATTTGGGCGGCGCGATGTTTCAGGGTTTGGAACGAGCCGATTTGCACGCCGAACTGCTTGCGGTCTTTCAAATATTGCACGGTTCGTTCGAAGGCCTCGGCGGAACTGCCGAGCATTTCGGCGGCGAGGCAGGCGCGGGCACGGTCGAGGACGGTTTCCAAGACATCGGCGCCGCCCGGCAGGCGTTCGCCGGGGGCGTTGTCGAACGTGACGATCGCGGCATTGCGGCTGTCGACCATTATGGTGCGGGTGCGGGTGACGCCGGGGGCAGTAGCGTCAACGAGAAAAAGTCCGATGCCTTGTTCGTCACGGGCAACGACGATCAGCACATCGGCGATGTGGCCGTCGAGCACGAATTTTTTCACACCGGTCAACCGGCCGGATTTGTCGGCGGTGGTCGCGATTTGGTGCGGCGCATGGCGGGTTTTTTCTTCCAATGCCAGCGCAAAGATGCGTTCACCCGCGATCAGCGGCGGCAGATGCTCGGCTTTCTGGTCGGTGGAACCGCCGAGGTCCAGAAGGCTGGCGCCCAACAATGCGGTCGACAACAGCGGGGTCGCGGCCAAGGTGCGGCCGGCGGCCTCCATCGCCTGGCCCAATCCGGTGACGCCGAATGCCGAACCACCGTAGTCCTCCGACACCAGAAACCCGGTCCAGCCGAGGTCCGCCATTTGTCGCCACAGGTTGCGGTCGAAACCATCGGGATCGTTGTCGTCACGGAGTTTGCGCAGCGCCGCGATGGGGGATCGCTCGCGGAAGAATTCCAGCGCGGTGTCCCGCACCATGCGGGTTTCTTCGTTCAATGTCAGGGTCATGGGCATTCAATCCGGCAGACCAAGCACCCGCTTGGCAATGATGTTAAGTTGAATTTCCGACGTGCCGCCCTCAATCGAATTGGCTTTGGAGCGCAGCCATTCGCGGGTGAACCGCAGTTCGTCGTCGGAGAACCCGTCGCCCTCCCATCCGAGGCCTTGGAATCCTTCGCCTTCCAGCAGCATTTCGTAGCGCCGCTTATTCAGCTCGGTGGCGTAATATTTGAACATCGCCGACAATGGGCCAGGGGACGCGCCGGTGGAGGATTCCTCGGCGGCGCGGCGGCGGGTCAGTTGGAACGCGGCCGCATCCATGGAAAACGATGCGATATGGTCGCGCAGGATCGGATCGGCAATACGCCCGTCCACTTCCCCAACATGCATCTTCGCCACCGTTTCCGGCGGGATTTCGAACTTCGCCGCTGCTCGGGCACCGATCCCGCCGATGCCCTTGCGTTCGTGTTCCAACAGCCGCTTGGCGATGGTCCAGCCTTTGTTGAGCTGCCCCACCAAATGCGAGGCCGGCACTTGCACGTTCTCGAAAAACGTCTCGCAGAACACCGATTTTCCACTAATTAGCTTGATCGGCCGCGGCCGCACCCCGGGATCGGCCATGTCGATCAGCAGAAAACTGATCCCCTCATGCTTTTTCGCCGTGGGGTCGGTTCGGACCAGACAAAAGATCCAGTCCGACAGATGGGCGTTCGACGTCCATATCTTATGCCCGTTCACCAGGAATTTTTCTCCCTGCAGCACGGCGCGGGTAGACAGGCTGGCGAGGTCCGATCCCGATCCGGGTTCTGAATAGCCCTGGCACCAGCGGATTTCCCCTGACACGATCTTGCGGATGTGGGTCTGGCGCTGTTCTTCCGTGCCGTATTCCAGCAGGGTGGGGCCGAGCATGGATAATCCCATACCGCGCAGCGGCGTGCGGCAGCCGAGGTCCTGCATTTCCTCGTCGAGAACCATCGCCTCCTCGGCCGACAGCCCGCCGCCACCGTAGCGCGTCGGCCATGTCGGCGCCGTCCATCCCTTCGCCGCCATCCGGTCCAGCCAGATTTTCTGCTCGGGGCGCACATAGTCCGCCCGCAGGCCCCCGGCGACTTGTTCGTCCTCGGGCATCCAGGTGCGCATGATAGGCGGGCAGTTGGATTCGAGCCAGGCGCGGGTGTCTTGGCGGAAGGCAGCGTGGTCCGTCATGGGTTGTTTCCTCCGGTCGGGTCCAGTGTCCGCGAACCTGCGGCGGGGTCAAGGGGCGGGGGGCTTGGGTGGGATTAGAGCGTGATCGCCCGAGGTTGACTTCAACATCGGGCCTGAATCACCCTCTCAAACAAAGGCTTATACCAACGGCCTGAAATAATGACTCTTCCATTATTTCAGGCCGTTGGTATGCGCGCGGGGTTGGCGGGGCGGCCGCGCGCCAAATCAAGACTCATACCAACCGCCGTTGACCCATTCTTCATGGGTCAACATTAAGGGCGGTTAGTATTAGTGTCTGACCGAAAATTAATGTATGTAATTCTAGTGGGTTATGGTTGTCTGTGTTTTGTAAGCACAACGGAGAATCCCATGGCCTGGACCGAAACCACACGCGCTCAGCATGACAGAACCGGACTACGTTACGCAAGCGACGCCACCGATGAGGAATGGGCAATCGTGGGACCTTTCCTGGCGAGGTCCCGCACGGCCGGCCGGCCACCCACACACGCGATCCGGACCGTATGGAACGCGGTTCAGTATCTCGCGGCGTCTGGCTGCCAATGGCGGCTGTTGCCCAAGGACTTTCCACCGTATTCGACCGTGCAACACTATTTTTACGGCTGGCGCGACAGCGGCCTGATCGTCGCGGTGAACGAGGCGCTGACGGCGACGACCCGGCTCATCGCTGGTCGGACCGAAACGGCTTCGGCGGGCATCATCGACAGTCAGTCCGTCAAAACCACGGAAAGTGGCGGGCCGCGCGGCTACGACGCGGGAAAGAAGATCAAGGGGCGCAAGCGCCATATCATCACCGACACGCTGGGAAATGTCCTCGATGCGGTTGTGCACACCGCCGACATTCAGGATCGGGATGGCGCGCCGGGCCTGATCGAAAGCGTCAGGGAGAGCGTCCCGACGCTGACCAGGATCTACGCCGACGGCGGCTATGCCGGTAAAAAACTCGCGGCCGCCATCGCCCATATCGACGGACTCGTGCTCGAAATCGTCAAACGCTCCGACACCGCGGCGGGCTTCGTCGTGTTACCCAAACGCTGGATCGTGGAACGGACGTTTGCCTGGCTCGGCCGCTGCCGCCGGCTCGCCAAGGACTGGGAAGCTTCCATTGCCTCGTCCGAGGCATGGCTGTTTCTCGCTTCCATTCGACGGATGGCACGCGCGATCGCGAGGGTTTGAAATGGTGGGGGTAATTACGAGTCAGACACTTAGACCAACGGCCTGAAATAATGACTCTTCCATTATTTCGGGCCGTTGGTATGCGCGCGGGGTTGGCGGGGCGGCCGCGCGCCAAATCAAGACTCATACCAACCGCCGTTGACCCAT
>JANXTL010000068.1 GCA_025352375.1 Acetobacteraceae bacterium
GCCAGCACCAGCGACGTCGTCGCGCCGATGCTGCCGGTCACCACGATCGTGCCGGTATTGGCATCCGCGATGGAAACGTTGGCCGCCGTCACCGGGCCGGTCACCGCCAGGGCGCCGGTATTACCGTTGTCCACCAGCGCGAAGTTGCCGCCGGTCACCGCAAACGATCCGACGGACGCGACATTGTTGGCGGTGTTGCTCAGGCTGACGGTTCCCGTCACACCGTTCGTGCTTTGCAGGACGGCGCTGGCGATGATCGAACCGGTGCCGGACTCGGTCACGCCGCCGCCGGTCGCCGAAAGATCTACGGTCGGGGCGTTCAGAATCGCCCCGCTGTTGAGCGTGATGCCGCCGGCACCGGATGCCAGAACCAACGATGTCGTGGCGCCGATGCTGCCGCCAACGCTGATGGTGCCGGTGTTGGCGTCGCTGATCTTGACGTTGGCCGCGGTGACCGGCCCCGTGACACTCAGGTTGCCGGTATTGCCGTCGTTCACCAGGGTGAAATCGCCGGATGCGACCGCGAATTGGCCCAGCGTCGCGACGTTGTTCACCGCATTGCCGAGCGTGACGGTGCCGGTCACCCCGGACGTGCTTCGCAGGATGGTCGCCGAAATCCCGTCGCCCGCGCCCTGCGTCAGCCCGCCGCCCGCCGCCGACAAATCCACCGTCGAGGCGGTCAAGATGGTGCCAGCGTTAAATTTCAGGCCACCCGATCCGGCCGCCAGGGACAGCAGCGTCGTGGCGTTGATGGTGCCGGTCACGCTGATGGTGCCGGTATTGGCGTCGCCGATGGTGACGCTGCTCGCGGTCACGGGCCCAGCCACGGTCAGGTTGCCGGTGTTGCCGTTGTCCACCAGCGTGAAGCTGCCGGATCCGACGCCGAACGATCCCAGCGTTTGGATGTTGTTGGCCGCCGACGAGAAGTTAACGCTGCTCGCCGCGGTGCCGCTCAGGGTGCCCACGGTCAGAGCGTTCGACCCTCCGGCGATGGACCCGAGCGTTAGCAGGTTCAGGGTAGCGGCCTTACCGGTGAGGTCGACCGCGGCGGCCAGGGTGATGTTCGCGGCGGTAAGTTTCGCGGCATTGCCGTTTGTCGCATCGGTGTAGCCGCCTATCGTCAACGTGCCGGTGCCGATGTTGCCCAGCAGCGTGCTGTCCACTGCCAGCTGCGTCGCGCCGCCCAGGTTCATCGCCACCGTCGTAGAGAACGGTGCGATTTCCACCGTACCGCCGGTCGCAGCGATCTTGGTGCTGGCGTTCTCTGTCAGATTGTCGGCGACGATCGAGATGCGGCCACCCGCGGTCAGGGTCGCGGGGGTGCCGAGGGTGCCAAGCGCGATGGTGCTGCCGGCCGGGGTAATCTGGAAGAATAGGTTGTTGGCGGTGAACGGCCCGGTCAGCGTCAGCGACGAACCGTCGACAAGAATCAGGTTGCCGTTGCCGACCTGGATGCCGTTACTGGCACCAATTTGGTTGTTGACGTTTTTCAACGAAACGTCGAACGCGCCGGTCGTGGCGATACTGAGCGAGCTTGTAATGAGACGGCCGGTCCCGGTCTCCGTCACGCCGCCGGCGCTGGTGGTGATCGTCACCGACCCGGCGTTCAAAATCCCGCCGCTGCCGATCGTCAGGCTCGGCACCGCGAACATGGCGCTGAGGGCCCCGGATCCGGTGCCGCTGTCGACGACACCGCTGATGGTCGGCGCCGTGGTGTCGTTCAACACGAGTGCGCCCGCGTAGGCCAGGGAGCCGATCGTCGCGATCGTGTTCGTCCCGTTCAGCGTGACCCCGCCCACGATCGGGGAGGGGTTGCTGATCAGCGTGCCGGCGGCGATCGACCCAACCCCGGATTCGGTGACGCCGCCCGCGCTGGCGCCCAGCGCGACCGTCGTGCCGGCGTTCAGGAAGCCTCCCGAACCGAACCCAATGGCGGTTGCGTTCAGCGAAATATTACGAGCCGCAACGGCACCGGCGACGTTCAGGCTGCCCGAATTCGTCAGTGTGAAATCGCCGCTCGCGACGTTAGCCGTGCCCAGTACGGCGATGGTGTTGGTTCCCGTTAGCGTCGCGCCACCGTTGATGGTCCCGACGCTGACGAGGGTACTGGCGGTGATCGAGCCGCTCTCGGTGATCCCGTCCGCGCTGGCGCCTAACGCGACCGTGGTGGTAGCGTTTAGGAAGCCGCCGATGGCGATGCTCAGCGTGCCGGTGTTGACGGCGACGTTCGGGCCGGAGATCTGGCCAGCGACGCTCAGGTTGCCGGTGCTGGTCAAGGAGAAGTCGCCGCCGCTGACCGCGAAATTGCCCAACGTCGCAATCGTGTTGGTGCCTGTCAGCGTCGCGCCGCCCACGACTGTGCCATTGCTGACCAGGGTCCCGGCGTTGATATTGCCGGACTCGGTGATCCCGCCCGCGGCGGCGCCGAGGGTCGTGGTGGTGCCGGCGTTCAGGAACCCGGCGATGCCGATGGTGTCGGCATTGAGCTGGATGTTCGCCGCGGAAACCGTTCCTGCCACCGACAGGCTGCCGGTGTCCGTTAGAGCGAAGCCCGTGGCGGCATTGAAATTGCCCAATACCGCGATGGTGTTGGTGCCATTCAGCGTTGCGCTGCTGGCGATGGTCCCGATGCTGACCAGCGTGCCGGCGGTGATCGAACCGGACTCACCGATGGCGGCCAGTGTCGCGCCCAACGCCACCGTGCTGGGTGCATTCAGGAAGCCGGCGATGCCGATGGTGCCAGCCGTGAGCGAAATGTTCGGCGCCCCGACATTGCCCGCCACGTTCAGGCTGCCCGTGGTTGTGAGCGCCAGCGTGCCGCTGCTGAGCACGATGCTGCCGAGCGCGCCGATCGTGTTGGTGCCGGTCAGGGTGGCGCCGCCCGCGATGGTGCCGACGCTGGTCAGGGTCCCGGCGACGATCGATCCGGGCTCGGTGATGCCGCCCCCGGCCGAACCCAGCGATAGCAGGGTACCGGCGTTCACGAACCCGGAAATCCCGATCGTGGCGGCACTCAGCACGATGGTTGGGGCGGCGATGACCGTGGCGACCGACAGGCTGCCGGTCATGGTGGCAACGGTGCCGCCGTTCGGCGCATCGGTGAACGTTCCGACCTTGAGCGTCTTGGCGGCGCTGGCCCCGATCAGGCTGAACAGGCCCGCGTCGTAGTTCGAACCGACTGCGACATTGGTGCTGCTATGGAAGGGCGCGACCTCGACCGAACCGCCGGTGGCGGTCATGGAATTAGCGATCCCGCTCTCGGTGACGTTATCGGATACGAAGGTGATGCGCGGGTTGGATACCGCGGTCGCCTGTAGCGTCGCCCCAGCCGCGATGGAGCCGAGTTGCAGGGTGCCGCCGTTGACGGCGACCTCGAAGAACAGATTGGTGCCGGCGAAAATTCCGGTCAGCACGGTGGGAGGATTGGTCACCAGTACGACGTCGCCACCGGCGGCACTTAGGCCGCCGAACACGGTGACATTGTTGGCGGCGGACTTAAGAATAAGGTCGCCGACGGCCGAAGCGGTCAGCACATTGGCGATGATGGTGCCGGTCGTCTGGCCGATGGTGCCGCTGGAATTCAACAACACCGTGCCCGCGTCCAGCACCGCGCTGCCGAGGACGATGGCGCCCGCGTTCGTGGACAGCGTGAGCGTCTTGGTATTGGCCAGGGTCGGGCTGGCAGTAATCGGGCCGGCGGTGACCGTCCCCGCGACTGTCAGCGCCTGACCGTCCACCAGCGTGAAGTCGTTCGTGCTTTTGAAGCTGCCCAGCGTGCCGACGGCAATGATGGCGTTGGCCAGCGTGCTGACGGCATGGATGGTGTTGCCGAGCGCGACGGAACTGGCCGCCCCGCTGAGGGTGGACGCGGTCAAGGTCGTCGCGGCGAGCTGGGTGATGGCACCCGAGGCCCGGAGGTCGAGCGCGACCGCGCTGGAGCCGAAATTGGACGCGATGATGATCGTGCTTGCGGTCGCGGTTTGCAGCGTGCCGCCGACCGTGACGGCGCCGATCCGGACGCTGGCCGATCCGATGCCGGTATAATCCACCAAATTGCCGCCGGCACCCAGGACGAACGGCGTGGACGGCGTGTTCGGTGCCAGTTCGAACGTGCCGCCGGTGACGGTGCCGAGCGTGGTTATCGAGAACGTATCGGCCTGGACGCTGGCCAGCTTGGCGGCGCCCGCGTTGATCTGGCCGCCCGCGCCGACGGTGATCTGGCTGGCGACGTTGGTGTCTTGCAGCAGGATGTTGCCACTGGCCGATAGGCTGCCGTTCACCGACAACTGCGACTTGGTCGCCAGCAGGAAGTCGCCGCTGGTCACGGCGAAGCTGCCCAGGGTGCCGATCGCGTTCGTGGTTCCCAGCAGGGCGACCGTGCCCGTGACGCCGGAGCCGCTTTGCAGGATGCTGCTGGCCGAAACCGTCCCGGCTCCGTTCTGTGCGATGCCGCCGCCGGTCGTGGACAGGTCGATCGTCGGGGCGCTCAGGATATGGCCGGCCCCCAGCGTAATACCGCCCGTGCCGGCCACCAGTCTCAACGCCGTGGCGGCGGCGATACTGCCCGTGACGCCGATGGTGTCGGAGTTGATCGAGACATTGGTCGCCCCGGTCACTGGGCCGGCGACCCCGACGCTGCCGGTATTGACCAGCGCGAAATCGCCGGACCCGATCTGGATGCTCCCGAGCGAGCCGATTGCGTTGGCGGTGCCGGTTAGCGTGGCGCCGCCGGCCGAAGTGAGGGACAGCGTGCTCGCCACGATCGATCCGGCGGACTGGCCGATCGTGCCCGCCGAAATGAGGGTGACGGTGCTGCCGCTCGCCGATACATTGGCACCCAGGGTCAAGTCGCCCGTGGTCGTCGTCAGCGCCAGGTTGCCGGCCGCATTGAGCACGCCCGTGGTGGTCAACGCCTGGTTGTTGGTGAACGCGAACGACGGGCCGTTGCTGCTGAACGAACCGAGATTGGTAACCAAATTGGCGTTCGTCAGCGACGTCGCGGCGCCGCCCGAACTGCTGCCGGTCAGAGTGGCCGCGGTAATCGACCCACCCGTCTGGTTAATCCCGCCAGCCGCCGTCAGCGTCACGTTGCCGGTGCCCGCACCGATGTTCTGGTTCAGCGCCATGCCGCCCGACGTGGTCGTCGACAACACGACATTGCCGTTGTTGGTCGCGATCCCCGTCACGACGCCGACGGTGTCGACCGTCAGCGACGTCAACGTGTTGTTGAGCGAAAATCCCTGGCTGGCACCGGTGACCGAAGCCGCCACTGTCCCGACCTTGTTGGCGCCCGTCAGTGCGACCGCGTTCAGTGCCATCACCGCCAGGTTCGCGGCGACGATCGATCCGCCGGACTGGCCGATCGAGCCGGCCGAGGTCAGCGCAACCGTCCCGGTGCCCGCGCCGATGGCCTGGCCGAGATTGATATCGCCCGACGTCGTTGTCGTCAGCGACACGGCGCCGTTGTTGGTCGCGATCCCCGTCACGGCGCCGACGATACCGACCGCCAGCGACGTCGCCGTGTTGTTGAGCGAAAATCCCTGGCTGGCACCGGTGACCGAAGCCGCCACTGTCCCGACCGCGTTAGGACCCGTCAGTGCGATCGCGTTCGCGGCCGTCAACGCCAAGCCGGGCGTAACGATCGACCCACTGGTCTGATTGATGGTACCGGTCGAGCCGATCGTCACGGTCTTGCCGCTCGCGGTCGTAACGCTTGCAGCAAGCGCAACACCGCCGGTTCCGCCCGCCAGCACGATATTCCCGGTCGAGGCGCTGCCCAAAGCCGCGCTGATGGTCAGCGAGCCCGCCGGACTGCTGTGATTAAACGCCGTCACGCCGTCGGTCGAAACCGCGGCTTTCAAGGTCAGGTCGCCGCCCGCCGTGCTGATCGCCGCATTGACCGTCAAATCTTTGCCGGCAAACATCGTGACCGAATTGCCGGCCACCTGGTTGGTGAACAACAGCGGCGCACTCACCGTCAGATTCTGGCTGGCCTCGATCGTCAATGACCCGGTTAGGGCGGTCAACGCCGACGCGCTGACTGAGATAGTTGTGTTCTGGTCGGGTGCGGCCACGTCCACACCGATAGCCGTGACATTGGCGTCGCCGGAGCCGCCCGCAACGATGTCGAGATCCCTCGGATCGATCAGGATCGAACCCTGCTTTCCGCTCGGCGCCGAAACATCGACCATGCCGGTCAGGGAGAAACCGGTGTTGCCCGAAACCTCCACGAACCCGCCGTCGCCGCCGTTCGGCCCACCCTTTGCGGTGATGCTGCCAGCCATGCTGGTCGCCGCGGTGGACAGAATCGTGACCGAACCGCCTTTGCCGGTATCTGTCGCGTCGGCCTTGACCGTCGCGCCCGCCGCGATGGACACGTTCGTCGCCGTCTGCGTGCGGTTCAGCGTCGTGCCGATCGCCACCGTCCCGCCGCCGGCCTTGCCGGAGGTGCTGACGACCGCGGTATTCCGCAGTGCCACGTTGCCGGTCGCGGTCATCGCGACCGTGCCGCCGGTGGTGCCGGTAGCCAGGCCCTCGGCGCCCAATTGGCCGGTGATCTCGATATTGCCGCCGACGCCGGCGATGGAAATCGTGCCGGTCTTGTTGCCCACGGTGTTGGCCGTAATCGTGCCGCCGGCTGTCACGAGGTTGGTGACCACCCCGTCCGCCGCCGCGGCGGTCAACCGCACGGTCCCGCCAGCGGCCCGAATAACGCCCGTGTTGGTCACCAGTGCGTTTGTCCCGTCCGGCGCCTGCGTCACCTGTTTGGTGACGTTCACCGACACCAGCCCGTCGCCGTACATATCTAAGGTGACAGCCTGCGCCCCGGCCAGCACCACGTTGCCCATCTTGGCGTCGATGGTGCCGGAATTGGCCACGGACGGCGCCACCAAAGCGGCGAGGCCCGCGCCCTTCACCGTCAGCGTCCCGGCGTTCGTCACCTTGGCCCCAGGCGTCGCCGCCTGGTCGAACACCATGTTGCCGGCCATGAAGTTGCTGTTGGAAATCCCAACGGCGGTCACCATCAGCCCGCTCGTGTTGACCTGGGCGCCGTCGAGGAACATCACCCCAGACTGGTTCTGGACGATGATCTGGCCGTTGGCGGTGATTCTCCCGGCGATCTGCGATGGATCGGGTCCAACGACCCGGTTGAGCGCGATGGCACTCGCGTTCGGCTGGACGAACAGCACCGTCTGCTGGCTGCCGACGTTGAAGCTCTGCCAGTCGATCGCCGTTTTCTGCGTGGTCTGCGCGATGGTTGTGGTGGTCGCGGTGTTGCCGATCGTCGCCTGCCCGCCGACCACGGTCCCGCCGGTAGGACGCGCGTTCGGCGAGAGTTGCGCGAAGGCCGGGAGAGACACCACCACGATGGCGGCCGCCTGCAATGCAGTGCTCGTCATCAGCGCCGGGCGATTGCGCCGGGCGACGCCCAACACCTTTACCGCATCGGCCCGCCAAACTGTCTTCGTCATTGAAATTTCCCCATGCCGCGCCAGTGGCGCAGCGCCACACTCTTAGAAATGGCCCAGCACGCGCCAATACAGACCTAAGCCGTTGAGCGCCGAGACCCCGGTGTTACCCTGACCGCCGGTCGGGTACACGTTGAATCGGCCCAAAGCTTCAATATCTACTTCGGCGTAACGGGTCACCTGCACGCGCGCGCCGGCGCCGGCCGAGGCAACCCGCACCGCCAGATCGACGGCTTGATTCTGCCAGGTCTCACCCCAGTCGTAGAATGCATAAAATTGGGTCGGGACATCGCCGTCGTCGCGCAGGAACGGGGCGCTGAAGCTGGTGTTCAATTGTAGCTCGGCCGTCACGGCCAGCGCTTTGTCGCCGGGCACCTGGCCGGAATAGTAGCCGCGGGTGAAACGGTTGCCGCCAAGGTAGAATTGTTCCGCCGGCGGCAGAACGTCGTTACTCCACTGCCCGGCGACCAGCCCAAGCAATGCCACCGTCGCCCCGTCCCAGGGACTGAACAGGGTCTGCGTGCGGCTGAATTCGAAATTAATTTTGGTGAAATCGGTCCGCTCATGCTGCCGCGGAGATGTCGCGGCCGTGCCGGTCGTTGACGCGCCCAGGATCTGCAGTCCTTGAGAAATGCGGAGCGACGCCGCGCTCACCGCCGAGTGTTGCGCGCCCAACCAGTTGTCGGAGCGGACGTAATCCGCCCCTAGACGCAACACGCGCAGCGAATCGAAGCTCGCCCGAGTGGGCGGTGTGCCGGTGTCGATTCGCGACTCCAGTCCGTCGAACGCAAAATAGAGGTTCAAGGTTTGCTGGCGGGTGCGGATGACCGGGTAGGTTGCCTGGGCACCGAACACCGTCGTGGTGCCCTGGTAGCCGCCCCGACCCAGCGCGCCCGTCGGGTTCACCTGGCCGTAGCCGCCGTAGATTTTTACTTTCAGGCCGGATGAGCCAACAAAGAATTCCTCCGACACCTGGCCGAAATTCTGGCTGTTCGGGAAGGTGTGGTAGAACGAAACCTCGGTCCGTTCGCCTAGCGAAGTGAAGCTGTTGGCGCCCAGCACGCCTAAAAACTCATAAGGCCCGGTCTGGTTGAATGCTCGGTTGTCGACCGAAATCGATCCGCTGAATTCCTTGCGGCTGACCTGGGCGACCAGGGTCAGCGCGCCCGGCTGATCGGTGGACGGCTGTAGCACCGCGCGAACGGTCACACCGGGGACGTCCTGCGCGAGCAGCAGATATCGCTCCAGCGTAAGGGAATCGATCGGCACCGTCTCGGTCAGCCGGTTGAGGAAGCGCAGCACCTGCACGCCGGCGGGACCGATATCGCCGTCCAGCTTCACGGCGGCGATTCGGCCTTCGGTGACAATGAACCGCAGGTGACCAACCGCGTCGAGCTTGACCGACACAGTCGTGAGCACAAACCCCTGCGAGCGGTACTGTTGCAGGATCGCCTGGCGGGCCGTGTCGATTTTCGGTAGCGAGGTCGCCGAACCGATCAATCCGTCAGTGTGGCGTGCGAGGTCGGCCGGCAGGTAAACCGTGGCGCCTTCAATGGTTGTCGAGATAACTTTCACCGGCCGGTTGGGGACCTCGGTCCCGGGCGGCGGCAACAACGGCAATTCCACGCCAGGGGCGGCCGAAGGCAACGCGGGCGGTACCATGCGTGGCAGTGGCGAGCCTTGTGGGACCGGCGGTTCGG
The DNA here is from genome assembly GCA_025352375.1 of Acetobacteraceae bacterium. Taxonomy (GTDB): domain Bacteria; phylum Pseudomonadota; class Alphaproteobacteria; order Acetobacterales; family Acetobacteraceae; genus Rhodopila. The sequence continues at coordinate 9,170 of JANXTL010000068.1, forward strand.
CCGACGACGCCGCGGCGATGACCGCGAAGCAGGCGGTCAATCCCAGAACGGGCCTGTGCATCAGCCGGTTCCGCGTTCTTACCTGCCTCATCGCCAAATGCTCCCTGCCCCTCCGCCCGGGACTGCTACCGTATGCCCAGTTGCTTGGCACACGACAAAATCGATGATCAGAGTAAACGGACGGCCCCCGTTGTCAACCATCGGCTGGTGGCAGCGCGTTGACTCTGCGTTATTTTTCGAGATTCGGATCATTGTGCTTCGCGGGACGATCGTGGGTGGCGCGACCCGTCCGTCGGGGCCACGCTCCTCCGGCAACTTGCCCCGGCGATCCCGGCCCAGGATCGAGCCGAAAGCAGTGGGTCATACGCCGACGATGCCGCGCAGGTCCGAACAATGCGATCCGGCGGCGCTTGCCAACCGGCCCTGGAAGCGGGAGCCTGCTGCCATGGCTCAGACCCTGTTCGACAAGATTTGGTATGCACACGCCGTGGTGACCCGCGAGGACGGAACCGCTTTGCTGTGGATCGACCGGCATCTCGTCCATGACGGCGGGTTCCACGCCTTTGGCACGCTTCGACACGCTGGGTGCGCGCTGCGCCGGCCCGATCTGACATTCGGTGTGGCAGACCGCTATGCCCCATCGCATGTGCGGACACCGCCCATCGCCGACCCCAAGCCGGTAACGGCTGTCGTGCCGCACCCCGCCAGCGCGCCGGATGCCGCGCAACGCGCGTATATAGGCCTGACCGCCGACCGATCCGGCCGCCCATGGGCGCAGCCGGACCGTTGACCTTCCTCACCGACTTCGCGGATCAGGCCGTGGTGCTGCCGCTGGTACTGGCAGTTGCGGTCGTGCTGGCATTCCAGCGGTGGACCCGTGGCGCGGCTGCGTGGCTGTTCGCCATTGGCGGCACGTTCTCGGTCATGTTGGTTCTGAAATTGGGGTTCCTTGGCTGCGCCGGGGTCTTTGGGCCGGCAGATATGCACAGCCCAAGCGGGCATGTGGCGGCGGCGACCGTTGTCTGCGGCGGTTTGGCGGCGATCTATGGTCGCCGCCGCGGGGCTGTGCCGTTGGTGTCGGTGCTTGTTGCGATCGCGATCGGCCTGACCCGGGTCGGGCTGAACAAGCACTCGTGGCCCGAGGTCGTGTTGGGCGCGGCGATCGGGGTTGCCGGTGCGATGGCAATGGCACGTTTCGCAGGCCCGCCGCCCCCCCTGCGGGTACGCCCGATTGTGCTGACCGCCGTGTTCGTCCTGGCCCTGTTCCACGGCCGCCACCTGGAGGCCGAGGTCGTCATCGGTCGAGCCGCGACCGCTGCTGCGTGGTTCCCGGCGTGGTGTCAGGACTCAAGCCAACCCCGGTAGCGGACAATCGGTCCGGTCAGTTTATGCCCGATTTCCACATGGAAACGCTCATGCGCCTCGGAGCGCGGGCATAACCGCATCGGCAGGGGCACACCGAATGCGCACCACCGGCGCAACACCAGCAAAAAGCAGTATTGATAACCGGTTAATCCCAAATCCCGGCATGGAGGTCGCGTCCCTCGAAAAATGGTGGCCGGTCGTCCGGGAACGGGGGAACCGAGGGGTCGTCGCGGTAGCTGAACGCGTCAGGCACGCCCATACGTATCCTCGAGCCGGACGATGTCGTCCTCCCCCAGATACGCGCCGGATTGCACTTCGATCAGGGTCAGCGGGATTTTGCCGGGGTTTTCCAGCCGGTGGACGCAGCCGAGCGGCAGATAGATGCTCTCGTTTTCGCGCAGGATGATTTTCTCGCCGTCGCGGGTCACCATGGCAGTGCCATTCACCACGACCCAGTGTTCGGCGCGGTGGTAGTGGCTTTGCAACGAAAGTTGGCGGCCGGGGTAGACCACGATGCGTTTCACCTGGAAGCGGTCGCCTTGAATTAGACTCTCATAAAAACCCCAGGGGCGGTGGCCGCGGTTATGGGCGGTGGCTTCGGAGCGGCCGGCGGCTTTCAGGCGGTCGACGATATTCTTCACGTCCTGCGCCTTGTCGCGGTGCATGGCGAGAACGGCGTCCGCGGTCACGACCAGGACGGTGTCCTTCAGCCCAACGACGGCGGCGAGCTTGCCATCGGTCCGAACGTAGCAGTTCTCCGCCCCTTCCAGCACCACGTCGCCGAGGGTCACGTTCCCCGCCGCGTCCTTGGCGCCGAGTTCCCACAGCGCACTCCAACTGCCGACGTCCGACCACCCGATCGCCGCCGGGACGACGGCGGCACGATGCGTGCGTTCTGCGACGGCGTAATCGAGGCTGATAGACGGGCAGGCGCTGAAGGCTTCGACCCCGAGGCGAATGAAATCGAGGTCGATGCTGCGGTCCGCCACCGATCTGCGGATGGCGGGCAGGACATCCGGGGCGTGGGCCTCCAGCTCCTCCATCAGGGTGCGGGCGGTGAAGACGAACATGCCGGAGTTCCAAAGATGCTTGCCATCTCCGACGAGAGCCGCCGCGGTCGCCGCATCGGGCTTTTCCAGAAAACGGGCGGCGACGTGAACCCCAGGGGCATCGGCCAATTCGGGACCTTGCTCGATATAGCCGTAGCCGGTTTCCGGCGCGGTCGGGCGCATGCCGAAGGTGACGATGCGGCCGTTGCGGGCGGCGGTGATGGCGGAGTGCAAGGCGATCAGCAGCGCGGGCACATCGGCGATGGCGGCATCGGCCGCCATCATCCACAGCACGGCATCGGGGTCATCCTCGGCCACCAGGACGGCGGCAGCGGCAATGGCGGGCGCGGAGTTGCGGCCAACCGGTTCCAGCACGATGCGGGCGCCCTCGATTCCGGCGTTGCGCAGTTGTTCGGCGATCAGGAACCGGTGCTCCTGGTTGCAGACAACGATCGGCGGGGTAAATTCTGGCCCTTTTGCCCGTAACGCGGTTTCCTGAATCATGGTGCGTTCCGAGACCAGCGGCCAGAGCTGCTTGGGAAAACTCTCCCTCGACACCGGCCACAGCCTGGTGCCGGAGCCGCCCGAGAGAATGACGGGAACGATGCGTGCTTGGGTCATGAGCGCCTAGTCGGTGATGATGGTCTTTCCTTGCCCAATCGCCCGCCGGATGCCAAGCTCTTTCCCGTGACAGTGGAGCGCACGTTCATGCGGATAGAGATCGAATACTGCGGCATGTGAGGCTACGAACCACGCGCCCGTGCGGCCCGTGACCAGTTGCTGACGGTGGTGCCCAGTGCGGATATTGCCCTTCGGAAGTCGGGCGGAGGGGTGTTCGAGATCGTCGTGGACGGGCGGCTGGCCTGGTCCAAGAAGGCGACCGGTCAATTCCCGACGGCGGCCGAGCTGGCCGGGGTTCTTGCCTGACCGGCGCTTTGGCCCGACAATCGCGGGGACTGTTAAAAGGATCTCCCCGCGTGGCCGGTTTCAAGAGCACCGAACGTTACATCGCTTCCCGCGACCTCGAAGTCGCGGTCAATGCCGCCGTGACTTTGCAGCGGCCCTTGTTGGTCAAGGGGGAGCCCGGCACCGGCAAGACGGTGCTGGCGCACGAGGTCGCGCAGTCCCTGGGCATGAAGCTGATCGAGTGGCACATCAAATCCACCACCAAGGCGCAACAGGGTCTTTACGAATACGACGCCGTGTCCCGCCTGCGCGACGGCCAGCTTGGCGACGAGCGGGTGAAGGACATCGGCAACTACATCGTGCGCGGCAAACTCTGGGACGCGTTCGACGCCGAAAAGCAGGTGCTGGTGCTGATCGACGAGATCGATAAAGCCGACATCGAGTTTCCCAACGATCTCCTGCAGGAACTCGACCGGATGAGCTTCGACGTCTACGAAACGCACGAGACGATCGCCGCGCGCGAACGCCCGATCGTGGTCATAACCTCGAACAACGAAAAGGAACTGCCCGACGCGTTCCT
>JANXTL010000095.1 GCA_025352375.1 Acetobacteraceae bacterium
AAACCGTGGTAGGCGACATCGCCTTTACCAAAGATGGCGAATGGACAGAGAATCGACTGGTTTGGACCCAGTTTCAGGGGATCAAGGGCAACGACCTCGATCAGTTCCGCAAGCCCGAAACCGAAATCGTGCTGATCCCGACGGAGTACCGCTCCGGGACGCTGCACACGCCATATCAGATCGGAAGCCCATGAAAGTCTTCGTCTTCGACCTGCTGGCCTACGGTGAGCGCGTTGCGCACCTACGCGGAACATCTTGATGCGTGGGAGCTGATCGACCAATTGGGCTACGACGGGTTGGGGTTCAATGAGCATCATTGTTCCCCGTATGGGCTGATAAATTCGCCCAATCTGATGGCGGCCTCGGCGGCGCAGAGGACCAAGCGGTGCAAGCTGCTGATCTACCGAAACCTGCTGCCGCTGCATGCGCCGTTGCGGCTGGCAGAATAACTCGCCATGCTCGACTGCCTGTCCAATGGGCGCCTGATCTCCGGTTTCGGATCACACCCGATCACATGTCGGTCGGCACGTCCGCCTATGTGGCCGACAGCAAGGAAGCGGCAATCCGTGAGTGCGGGCCTTATCTGCTGCATTTCAATCGCACAACGTTCAGCCATGGCAACTTCACCCAAAACGGCGATGCAGCGGGAAACCGACTACAGTTCACAATCATCCACCGACTACGTGCGCGCGGAGAATCTACGCACGCCGGAGGAGATCGCGGCCAAAATCGTCCGACTCGCCGAACACACCGACGCCGGCACGGTGCAGGTGAACTTCAACCGGGGCGCAATGCCGCAGGAAATGTTCGTCGAACAAATCCGCCGCTTCGGCCGCGACGTGCTGCCCATTCTGCAAGCCCACCAGATCACCCATGTCCCAGGAGCAGACCATGTCTCACACCGAGTCCCGGCTTGAAAACCAAAAATTGGGGCCGCTCCAGCTGAAGGTCGCATTTCTTTGCATGCTGGCGCAGACGTTCGATGGGTTCGACATCAGCTCGATCTCCATGGCGGTGCCGGCGTTGATCCGGGCGTGGCATTTGCCGGGGCCGGCGTTTGCAAACACATTCGTGATGTCCAGCGTTGGGATCATGATCGGGGCGCTGGCTTCGGGACCGATCGGTGACCGGGTCGGACGCAAACCGGTATTGATCGCCAGCCTGGTTCTGCTGGCGCTTTCGTCATTGGGCTGCACCCAGGCTGCGACGATCCCCGAGTTGGTCTGGCTGCGGCTGGTGACCGGGATGGGCATTGGCGCGCTGATGCCGGCCTCGGTCGCGCTGGCATCGGATTATTTGCCGGACCGGCTGCGGGCCGTTGGCATCATGGTGGTGTTCACCGGTGCGCCGCTGGGCGGCTTCCTGGGTAAAATTATCGTTGCACAGTTGTTGCAGACCTATGGGTGGCCGGTGATTTTCTGGATTGGGGGGCTGCTGCCGTTGGGCCTGATTCCGGTGTTGTTGATTTGGTGCCCGGAATCGCCTCGGGTATTGCTGGCGCGAGGCCAATTGACCGACAGAGCCGCGCGGTTGTTACGGCAGCTCGGCATCGACCTCAGCACGCCACGCGATGAGGTCGACGTCGTCAAGGGCAACCCCGTCGCCGGATTGTTCCGCGATGGGCTTGGGGGTACGACGATCCTGGTGTGGATTCTGTATTTTTCGAATTTGCTGAGCATGTACATGATCAGCTATTGGATGCCGACGGTGCTGTCGCTGTCAGGTCTGACCCCGGCCGACGCGGTGTTCGTTTCGTCGATGCAGGATGCCGGGCCATTGTTGAGTATCTTTCTGATCGTGCCGCTGGCAACGAAGTACGGGCCACCGAACGTGCTGTGCTTCACGCTGTTCCTGGGCATGCTGTGCATCGCTTGGATGGGGCTGACCAATTTGCCCTACTACCTGCTGCTGCCAGTGATCTTCCTGATCGGCGCGGGGACCGTCGGCAGCATGACCGGCATCAACGGCATGACGGCGGCGCTGTATCCCGCGCGGGTGCGCAATACCGGGATGGGCTGGGCCCTTGGTATCGGCCGCCTCGGCGGCATCGCCGGGCCCTGGCTCGGGGGCGTGCTGCTGGGGATGGGGCTGCCGCCGCGCCAGATATTTTTGGCGACCTGCTTGACAGCGGCAACCGCCACCGTAACAATGGTGGCACTCGGGCTCCGTGGGCGACGACAGGCGCGAGCGGCTTTACAGGGGGTTTGAACCGGATGAGATATTGGTATTTGGCGCTTGCGCTGGCTTTGTTCCCTGCGCTGGCGCACGCGCAAAAGCAAGGCGGCATTTTACGGGTGCAGCATCGCGACAGCCCCAGCAGTATGTCCATCCATGAGGAGGGTACGATTTCGACCGTCCTGCCGGTCATGGGCGTTTTCAACAATCTGGTCGTCTACGACCAGCACAAGCCGCAAAACAGCCTGGAAACCATCGTGCCGGAGTTGGCAACGAGTTGGTCGTGGAACACCGACTTCACTAAGCTGACCTTCAAACTGCGCGAAGGCGTGAAGTGGCACGATGGCAAGCCGTTCACCAGCGCCGATGTGAAATGCACGTGGGAACTGCTAAACGGCACCGCCAAAGAGAAATTCAAGATCAACAACCGCTCTGGCTGGTATTTCAACCTGGAGAGCATCACGACCAATGGCCTGTATGAGGCAACGATGCACATGAAACGCCCGCAACCGGCATTTCTGGCGCTGCTGGCCTCCGGTTTTTCCCCCGTCTATCCCTGCCACGTTCCGCCGCGCGACATGCGGATTCACCCGATCGGCACCGGGCCGTTCAAGTTCGTCGAATTCAAGGGCAACGAGGGCATGAAAGTGACCCGCAATCCAGATTACTGGAAGGCGGGGAGACCGTACCTGGATGGCATCGAGTATACCGTCATTCCCAACCGCGCCACTGCCATACTCAGTTTTATCGCTGGCAAATTCGACATGACTTTCCCATACGAGGTCACCGTCCAAGGACTGAAGGACATCCTATCGCAATACCCCGCGGCGATCTGCGATCTGACCAGCACAAACGTTGCTGCGAACATCGTGATGAATATCGCCCCGCCGTTCGACAACCTCGATCTGCGCAAGGCTGTCATTATGGCGGTCGACCGCAAGGCCTTCGTCGATATCCTGTTCGAGGGCAAGGCCGACGTCGGCGGTGCCATGATGCCGGCACCGGACGGCGCCTGGGGATTGCCGCCGGAGATGCTGCAAACGCTGCCCGGTTTCAGCTCCGACGTCGCCAAAAGCCGGGAAGAAGCCCGCACGATCATGCGCGGCCTCGGCTATGGTCCGGACAAGCATCTGCCCGTCAAATTATCCACCCGCAATCTGCCGACCTATCGTGACTCCGCGACCATCTTGATCAGCCAGCTGAAGGAAGTCTGGATCGATGGGGAGCTGGACCCGGTTGAAACCGCGATTTGGCAGCCGAAACTGATCCGCCGAGATTACCAGATGGGACTTAGCCTGGTGGGCAACGGAGTCGACGATCCCGATCAGCAGTTTTACGAAAGCTACGTCTGCGGTTCCCGCACCTACATGGGATACTGCGACAAGGCGATCGACGCGCTGGTCGACAAACAATCCATGGAGCCGGATCAGGCGAAGCGGCGCCAGATCGTGTGGGAGATCGACCGCAAGCTGCAACAGGATGTCGTGCGACCCATGCTGTATTACCAACGTTCCGCGACCTGCCGCCGCCCCGAAGTGAAGGGCCTGACGATCATGGTGAACAGCATTTTCAACGGCTGGCGGATGGAAGACGTCTGGCTCGACCGCTAGCCCTGCCTGTGCCAGTGTCCTCCCCATAGAAGGAATCTGGCATGAAGAACCACACCATCGGCCGCCGAGCGGTTGTCGCCGCAGCCCTTGCGACACCATTCCTGGGCAGGGGCGCACGGGCGGCGGAGGCCGCGTCGCTGATCAGTCACCGCTATCCCGCGCTGGAGTACTATGCGGACAAGCTGAAGACCGCCAACCCGGACATGCCGGTAGAACCGCGGCTGATGCAGGCGACCGAGGCCATTCAGTTACAGCGCCTGGCGCTGTCTGGATCGTCATCGCAGCTCGATCTTGTATGGGCCAACAGCCTGTCGATGGCATCCTTCGCCAAAAGCGGATGGCTGGAGCCATTGGACGACCTGTGGGCCAAGCATAAGGACGAATTCAAACTGGGCGACATCAACCCGGGCTCGATCGCCGGGTGTTCGTTCGGCGGGCATATCTACGGCATGCCGATTACCACCAACACGACGCTTTACGCCTACCGTTCGGACGTGTTCGAGGACAAGAAACTCAAGCCCGCGACGACATGGGCGGACTATATCGAAAACGCAAAGGCATTGAACGCGCCGCCGCGCCGCTACGGCGTGACACTGGCGCTCAAGGGTGAAATGATCCCGAATGAGTTGCACGCGGTCATGAACACCGTTGGTGGCGGCTGGTTCGATAAGGATTGGCGGCCGACGTTCAACAGCCCGCGCGGGATCGAGGCCATCGAAACCTACAAGAAATTGGCCGCGTACTGCGTGCCGGGGTTCACGTCGGCTCATAACGACGAGCACACCATCAATTTGGGCCAGGACATCGCGGCGCAGGGACAACAATGGGCAACGCGCTGCGCGAGCATGGATAATCCGGACAAATCCCGCGTCGTCGGTAAGATTGCCTGGACCACCATGCCGGCCGGCGGAAAGCAGGCGACAATCAGCGACATGTATACGATTTCTCGCTTCAGCGGGAAGAATAAAGAAAAATTGTTTATCGCTTTAGCCACCGCTTTGAACGAAGCCAATCAACGTGGCGGGGCCGCTTTGGCGACTCCTTCACGATCCGCGGTGCTGACCGATCCGGAGTTGGTAAAGAAATTCCGGTGGTACCCAGCGGTGGCGCAGTGCCTGGCCGTTGGCATGTCGATGCCGCAGCTTCCGGAATTCAGTGAAGCTTCGGAACTGATCGGCAAGCGCATGGCGCAGGCGATCGTCGGGCAGATGCCAACCAAAGAAGCGCTGGACACGGCGGCGACCGAGGTGGTGGCAATGCTGACCCAGCGTGGTTATTACAAATAATACCATGTGGAAGTTCCTGATCCCGAGCCTGGCGGTGATGAGCGTGGTGCTTCTATACCCGCTGGGTTCGGCTGTTTATTTTAGTTTCTTGCGTTACTACCTTGGCGGTGGCGCGACCGAGTTTATCGGTCTGGCCAATTATGCGGAACTGCTGGCCGATGCGCGATTTTGGTCCGACCTGCTTAACACGGTGATTATCGTAGGGTGCAGCGTGGCACTACAGCTGCTGGTCGGTCTGGCGCTGGCTTTGGCATTGTACGGTCTGACCCGAGGCGTGCGGCTGATCTCGTTGCTGAATTTCCTGCCGAACGTGGTCACACCGGTCGTGGGCGCCATTTTCCTGAAATGGCTGTTCATCGGGCGGTTCGGCCTGTTGGATTCCACGATGATTTCGCTCGATATTTTCCCGCCCGATTGGCTCGGCGATCCATTTTGGGCGAAATTCACCTTGATCATGGCCGACACCTGGAAATTCATGCCGTTCCTGATGCTGGTGCTTTACGCTGGTTTGCAGTCGTTCGACACGCAACTGCTCGAGGCCGCACAGATCGACGGCGCCAACGGGTGGCAGCGGTTGCGTTACGTCATTTTACCGATGATGAAGCCGCTCATTCTCTTCGTAGTCGCCATACGCGCCATGGACGCGTTCCGCTTTTTCGATCTGGTCTACGTGCTGACCAACGGCGGACCGGGTACAGCGACCGAAACCATTACACTGTACACCTATCAGCTCGGCTTCCATCAACTGGAGGTCGGCAAGGCCTCGGCCCTCGGTGTCCTCACGCTTATGATCGTCGCGGCGATCGTCGGCGTGCTGATCTGGTCCATGTCCCGCCGCGGGCGGGAGGCGTTCTGAATGTCCCGTTCGTCGCGCCTGCAAATCCCGTTGATGGCGGGATTGATCGTCTTTACGTTCATCAATCTCATCCCCATTATCTGGGGATTCATGATCTCCATCCGCCAACCGAGCGACGCATTTTCCATCCCGCCCAAGCTTATTTTCGACCCGACGTTGATTTTCCACTATCAGGTTTGGTTTGAGCGGGGGTTTCTCAGTTTCCTGTGGAACAGCCTGATTATCGCGGCGGGAACCATCGGAATCTCGGTGCCGATCGGCACCATGGCGGCTTATGGGCTGGCGCGGATGAAATCCAGACACTCCGGAAAATTGCTGTTCGGGTTGCTGGCGATACGCATGTTTCCCCAAATCTTGCTGGCGATCCCGTTCTTCGTGATGGCGCGCGGGTTGGGGATGATCGATTCGTACTGGATGATGATCCTGTCCATGGTGGCGATCAACCAGCCCTTCACCATCTGGCTGATGCGCAGCTTTTTCGTGGACGTGCCGATCGAGCTGGATGAGGCCGCGATGATCGACGGCTGCAACCGCTGGCAGGCGTTCTGGATGATCGTGCTGCCGGCGGTGCGCCCCGGTCTGGCGGTGACGTCCCTGTTCAGCGCTCTGCTGGCGTATAACGAATTCCTGTTCGCACTGATCCTGACGGGAAGCCGCACCAAAACGCTGCCGGTCGCGATAGCGGAATATGGCGGGGAGGATATCGCCTACTGGTCGCTATCCGCCGCTGGCGCGATCGGTATCATGCTGCCAGTGGTGTTGTTCACCATCGCAGTGCAACGGCATTTGATTCGGGGCCTGACGTTCGGGGCGGTGAAGGGGTAATGCTCAGCCCGGCCGGACACCCATGAACACCGGGAATTGGATGTCACCGCCCTCGAACATCGCCCAAGCTTCATCGCCGACCTTGACGCCGTCGACGCTGCCGCCGGGTGAAACGCAGGACCATGCCCAACCGGACATCGGATGATCGGCGCTCGGTATCATGAGCTGTACTCGACCCAGTCGCATCGGATCGTTGACGTTCAGGACGGTCGCGGGATAAATGCCAAAATGGTTTTTCGCCATGTGTGCCTCCTCGATCTGGGGGCGGTTATAGGTCATCTGTACCGAGCTGACCGGTAACAAGAGCGTGTTTGCCGGAGCAGCCGCCGACGCGTAGAATGGCCGTTAAGCCGCACCGGGAACCAATCCGCATGAACATCCAGGTCCGTGACCTTCCCGCCCAGGACGCGCAATCCCGGCTCGCCATCGCCGATTGCGATCTCCATCTCGGTCCACGCTCCAACAAGGACCTGTATCCGTATCTGACAAAACGTTGGATCGACTACATCGAGACCTACGGCACATCGCATCGCATCGCCTACCAGGATGGCAACGCGGCCTACCCGAAATCCGCACCCTTCGCCGCGCGGCGCGACGCGTTCCCGCCCGATGGCGGCCCGCCCGGCACGAACCTGGAGTTCACCCGCCTCCAGCACCTCGACCGCTACAACGTGCAGCTTGGCTGCATCAATCCGCCGCTGCCGAGCCAGAGTTTTATGAACTTCGATTTGGGCAATGCGATGTGCCACGCGCTAAACCAGTGGCAGATCGACGCACTCGTGCGTCCCGAACCGCGACTGCGCGCCTCCATCACCATCAACTATGAGGATCCGGTCGCGGCGGTGAAGGAGATCGAACGTTGCGCCTCGATCCCTGGCTACGGGCATGTCATGTTCATGTCCCGCACCGCCGCGCCGCTCGGCCAACGTCAGTATTTCCCGATCCTGGAAGCGGCCGTCGCGGCTGGTTTCCCCGTTGCCATGCACGCCTTCGGCTTCGCCGGCCATAAACCCACCGCAGCCGGTTGGCCGTCTTTCTATCTGGAGGACATGGTCGCCCACGCCAACGCCTTCCAGGCGCACCTCGCCAGTCTGGTGGTGGAGGGCGTATTCGAACGCCTGCCGAAGTTGCGCTTCCTGATGATCGAGGGTGGTTTCGGCTGGCTGCCGTCGTTCTGTTGGCGGCTGGACAAGTTGGTGAAGCGCCTGACCAACGACGGCCCGCCGCTATCGCGGTTGCCGTCGGAATACATCCGCTCCCAGGTGTGGGCCACGACCCAGCCGATGGAGGAACCACCCCACAAGCCGCACGCGCTCGATCTGATCGAGTGGATCGGGTGGGATCGGTTGCTATTTGCCTCGGACTACCCACATTGGGACTTCGACGATCCCGATGCAGTTCTGCCTTTCCCGGTTACGGACACCCAGAAGCGTGCTTTCTATTTCGATAATGCCAGGGCCCTATACGGCCCGTAACGGCCGGAGATCGGCGGGGTCGCGGTGAACGACACGATTCACGATTTCTACGGCTTCCCGCCTGCGCTCTACGCGCGGCGTTATGCAGTTATCGTTGCAATCCCGCCTCGGCTCCGGGGGCCTGACGCACAGCCCCGCCGCACCGGATGTCGATGCGTTCGCTGACTGGATGCACGACGCGCTGATCGCGGGGCGAACCGACGATCTGCTGGATTACTGCCGGCTTGCGCCGTACGCCGTCGCACAGCATCCCACCGATGAGCATTTGTTGCCGCTATTTGTGGCGATGGGTGCGGGTGGCACGAAAGCGACGCGGCTGCATGCGAGCACGTCGTACGGCGTGCTGCGCATGGATACCGACGCGTTCGCGTAGCGGCGGATTATTCCGCCGCCATCATCCCCTGCCGGAACGTCGAAGGCACACCCTCGAACTTCGACTTCGCCCGCTTGCCGAGCCAGTAGGAATAGGCGGGAGGGACGGAGGTGAAGTCGGGATCGGCGCCCAGTTTCTGCGCCGCGTCCATCGCCCAGTTCGGGTTGTACAACAGCTCCCGCGCGATCGCGATCAGGTCGGCTTTTCCCTCGCGCAGAATGGCCTCGGCTTGGTCGGCGTGCACGATGTGGCCGACTGCCATGGTCATCATGTCGGCCTCGGCGCGGATTTTTTCCGCATAGGGCACTTGATAGCCGTATTTCTGCGACCGGATGCCATCCATGGGGGAGCGTTCGAGCATTCCGCCGCCCGAACAGTCGATCACGTCGACGCCGCGCAGCTTCAGTTCTTTGGATAGCGCCACGCTCTGTTCCGGGCCCCAGCCGGCGTCGTCCTCGCAGGATAGGCGCATGAACAGCGGCTTTTCCGCCGGCCAATTGGCGCGCACGCATTCCGCCACTTCCAGGGCGAAGCGCATGCGGTTGGTGTCAGACCCGCCGTACTCGTCGTTGCGGCGGTTGGACACCGGAGACAGAAACTGGTGGATCAGATAGCCGTGCGCGCCGTGGATTTCCAGAACCTCGAAGCCGGCGGCGTTGGCCCGGGCGGCCGCCTGGCCCCAACGCGTCACGACGTCCGGGATTTCATCGCGGCTGAAAGCGCGCGGGGTGGGCATGCGGTCGCTGTGCGCGAGGGCAGACGGTGCAACCAGTTCCCAGCCTTCCCAATCGAACATCTCGGGATGATCGGCGGTTTGCGGCTGTTGGCCCTCCCACGGGCGGGTTAGCCGGGCTTTGCGGCCGGAGTGACCGATCTGAATGGCCGACACCGCGCCCTGTGCCTTGATGAAGTCGGTGATGCGCTTCAGGCCGGGCACGAACTTGTCGTCCCACAGGCCCAGATCGCCGACGGTGCCGCAGCCGCGCCGCTCGACCTTGGTCGATTCCACCATCACCAAACCGCAGCCGCCAGCCGCGAACTTGCCGGCGTTCATCAGGTGCCAGTCGGTGGCGAAGCCCTGGTTGGAGGCATACTGGTGCATCGGCGCCAGCACGATGCGGTTCTTGAGGGTGACGCCACGGATGGTAAGCGGCTGGAACAAGAGAGGTTGAGGCACGTATCGCTCCGATGAATTGTTCGCCCGATCCCTACCCCGCTTCGCCGCATTCCGCTACTGGGACGGCTGACGCCCTGGAGGAACCCGATGTTGCAGTCCCCCCCCGCCCAACCGGGCATGCGCGAAGACGAGATCGACACCCCCGCGCTGATCGTCGATCTCGACGCGTTCGAATATAACCTTGACCATATGGCCGCGCTGCTGGCACCGACTGGGGTGAAACTGCGGGCGCATGCCAAGACCCACAAATCGCCGGTCATCGCCAAACTGCAAATGGCGCGCGGCGCGGTCGGGCAGTGCGTGCAAAAGGTGGCCGAGGCCGAGATCCTGGCCTGGGGCGGCATCCCGGACATACTCGTGTCGAACGAAGTCGTCGGTGCGGCCAAGCTGGCCCGCCTGTGCGCTTTGTCCAGCATTGCCAAGGTCGCGGTGTGTGTGGACGACGGCGCCCAAATCGCTGCCATCGAAGCCGCGGCGGCCGATGCCGGCGTGCGCCTATCGGTCCTGGTGGAGATCGACGTCGGCGCGGGCCGGGCAGGGGTCGACGCCGGACCCGAAGCGGTGGCGCTGGCGCAGCGCATCGCGGCGTCCAAGCACTTGATATTTGGCGGATTGCAGGCCTACCAGGGCAGCGCGCAGCACAAACGCACCGTCGGCGAACGCCGCACGCTGATCGGCGCGGCCATTGATGCCTCCCGGCGCACTGTGGAGCAACTGCGCCAGCAAGGTTTGCCCTGCCCAATCGTCGGCGGCGCCGGAACGGGGTCGTTTCAGATTGAGGCGTCATCCGGCGTTTATACCGAAATGCAAGCTGGCAGCTACGTTTTCATGGACGCCGACTATGCCCGCAACCTGGACGAAAACGGCGCGCCGGTCAGCACCTTCCGGCACTCGCTGTTCGTGCTGTCCACCGTCATGAGCGCATCCCGCCCCGGTGTGGCGGTGCTCGATGCCGGGCACAAAGCCGTGTCGATCGACTCCGGCATGCCGACAGTATGGCAACGGCCGGATGTGCGTTACGTCAGCGCCTCGGACGAGCACGGCAAGCTGGAGGTTGGATCGGAGACGGTTGCGCCGAAGCTCGGGGAAAAGCTGCGGCTTGTGCCGGGGCATTGCGATCCGACGGTGGACCGGTTCGATTGGTATGTGGGCGTGCGTAAGGGACGCGTGGAGTGCCTATGGCCAGTCGCGGCACGGGGCGGGTTCAGCTAATTATTTTTCCGTAACGACTAAGCCATCCGCCCGGCGCCGGATTTGCAGCACAGTCCCGTTATCGGGCAGGGCGATATCGCATGCATCGACACGAGCGGCGTTCATCCAAGCGGGGCCCCTATGTGGTCGGGAATGGTCAAAGCCATCCGGCGGCTTGAGCGGACATAGTGCCGCGAGAGCACGGTTGCATGCTTCAACGCGTCCCAGCACGTCGAGCAATGCGATCGGGTGCGGCAAGCCCCGCTAGACCGACCAAAAATCGTCGGCCTTTGCCCTGGTCGTATCGATATCGGACCGGAATGCCCGCACCGTAATGGCCGTCAGAACAAGACCCGCGAGCATGGACAGTCGTTCGGCTTCTTTATCGTCGAAATTGCCTCTTGGCTCCGGTGAGATAATGCAAAGCGTGCCGATGGGGCAATCGCTAGGCAATCATAGCGGCGCCCGGCATTGAAGCGGATACGGGGTCCCTCGGTCACCGATGGGTTGTCATGGAATCTTTCATCCTGGAGCGCATCGGGCACGACAAACACGTCGCGGCCCAGAATTGCATGACCGCAAAGGGAGATGCAACGCTCGATTGCCTGTGCATCGAGACCCGCGCCGGCCTTGAACCATTGGCGGCTGCTATCGATCAGCGAGATCAGGCAGATCGGTACGTCGAACAAGGCGCGTCCGATATGGACGAGGTCATCGAATACCGAGTCTGAGGCGGTATCCAATAAATTCAGCGATCGCAGGGCCTCCAGGCGGTAGACTTCGTCGTCTGGATAAATTGGCGCGCTCATTGAACGATCTCCTTCCAGCCGGCATACGGTATATCGAAAACCGTGTGCACGATTCCGACGTTCTGTTGTTTGTTAATAAATAGCAATATGATGACTTCAAAATTTCGTTGCTCGTCTCCGTAACCCAGGTGGCCGCGCTCGCAATTCGGTTCCGCGATCCTGGCGGTGGCGAATGGCCAATTCGCCAGGCCGATGCGGGCGTAGGGGAGCTGGCCGTCCTCGAAATTTTTACCCGGCTGCACGTTCGGCAGCATTTTTCGAACCACGCTGCCCGCATGCACGACAGGCCACCTGGCCCGATCCAGCGACGCCAAAAGTACGACCGAGCAGTTGGAAGATGCATCTACGATTGATGATTTGGCGAAATCATCGTAACAGTCCACATGCGGAATTTTCCGAATCGCCCGGAAGCGAGCCCATCGCTGGTGAATTGTCCGTAATAGAATACCGTTCGCGTGAAATAGTCCGATCGTCGAGCAGGCTTTCGATCGCTGTCAAGCCGCCACCCGAGCCGCAGTTACGCCGTACACGCCCCTTTCGCCCGGCATCGGCGCGAACCGTCCGGTAATACCGAGCACTGTCTCCGCCCCACCCAGATACAATGCCCCGTCGGCCGGCATCTGCGCGGCGACCGCTTCCAGCACGCGGGCCTTCGTCGGTTGATCGAA
This sequence comes from Acetobacteraceae bacterium, assembly GCA_025352375.1. Classification (GTDB taxonomy): domain Bacteria; phylum Pseudomonadota; class Alphaproteobacteria; order Acetobacterales; family Acetobacteraceae; genus Rhodopila. The sequence goes on from JANXTL010000095.1 coordinate 12,446, forward strand.
ATAAATGAGCACATTCCGGCAAAACACCACATCGAAACGGCCCAACCCGCGCAGGTCGCCCAACAGATTCCATTCCCGGAATTTCACCATCGACCGGATGACTTCCGACAAGCGCCAGTTGGTATCTTCTTTTTTGAAATAGCGCATGAGCATTTGCACCGGCAGTCCACGCTGCACCTCGAACTGTGTGTACAGTCCTTGTTGTGCCCGATTCAGCTGGTCGCGCGCGATATCGGTGCCGCAGATTTCGACGGCCCGTCCGCCGAGAGATGCTTTGCACTCCGCCAGGATCATGGCCAGGGAATACGCTTCCTGCCCCGACGATGACGCCGCCGACCAGATGCGCAACGTGGCGCTCGCAGGCCGCGCCGCCAGCAGGCGGGGCAGCGCCTGCGTGCGAAAATGCTGAAAGGGCTTATCGTCCCTGAAGAAGAAACTTTCGTTGGTGGTCATTGCCTCAACCACGTCCCGCGCCAGCGGGTCGAACGGCGCACGCTTGACCCGGTCGGCCAGGGCGTTGAGGTCGGGCAGTCCCGTGCGTTTCAGGATCGGTCCCAGACGGGTTTCCAGCAAATAGGTCTTGTCCAGACCGACGATCAACCCCGATTTGGACTTCAGCAGATCCGCCAATGCGGCGAACGATGCCGGGCTCAGCGGCGCGCTCATGCCCGCGGCGCCTTCAGCATGTCCCGCAACTTGGCTGCGATGGCCGGCAACGGAAGCACGGCGTGGCACAAGCCAGCCTGCGCGATCGCGCCCGGCATGCCCCAGACCACACTGGTTGCCTCATCCTGAGCGATGGCACACCCGCCGGTCTCGATCACCTGGCGCGTGCCGGCCAAACCATCGTGGCCCATGCCGGTCAACATGGCGACCAGCACGCGCCCATCCGTCGCTATGCAGGCACTGCGGAGCATCGGATCGACCGAGGGACGGCAGAAATTCTCCGGTGGATCGGTTGTCAGGCGTGCCCGCATCGAGCCGGCGCGCCCTTCCACCATCAGATGGCGATCGCCGGGGGCGACGTAGATGCGGCCCGGCACGAACATCTCGCCGTCCTTCGCCTCCGCGCACGGCATGCCACCCAGGCGACCGATGTGTTCGGCCAAGATGGGCGTGAACGTTGCCGGCATGTGCTGGGTGAGCACGACCGGCACGCCGATCTGACGACCCAGCCCCTGCACCAATGTAAAGAGTGCCTGCGGGCCGCCGGTGGAGCTGCCGATTGCCAAAATCCGAGGCGACAAGACAGGTGCGGGTCTTACCGCCGGCAACGCAGCCGCACGTATTGGCCGTTGCCACAACCGGGCCAAGCCTTTGACCTTTTCCAATAGCTCTCGCTGGAAGCGGTTGTCGCCAGCGGTGCCGATAGACGACGGCTTCGGCACATAATCGGCAGCCCCCAGCCGCAGGGCGCGCATGGCGATATCGGCCCCGCGCGTCGTCAGCGTGGAAGCCATAATGATCCGGACTCCCGGATCGGCCCGCAGCAGCAGCGGCAACGCAGTCATGCCGTCCATGACCGGCATCTCGATGTCGAGCACCACCACGTCGACCTTGGTGCGCCGCAACTCCTCGACCGCGATCTGTCCGTTCGCAACCTTCGCGACCACCCGCACATCCGGATCGGACTCGAGCATCCGGGTAATCGCGCCGCGGATCGCCGCGGAGTCGTCGCACACCATGACGCGGGCCGGATTCACAACCCCACCTGCGCCAGCTTGCCGACCAGGATTTCATCGTCGAACGGCTTCATGATGTATTCCTGCGCGCCGGCTTCGATCGCCATTTCAATGTGCGACATGTCGTTTTCCGTGGTGCAAAACACGACCGGCGGGTCATCGGGTCCGAACTCCCGTCGCAGCTCGCGCAGGAAGGTAATGCCGTCCATCACCGGCATGTTCCAATCCAGCAAAACACAATCCGGCATCTCCGCTCGGCACGCATCCAGGGCTTTCTGCCCGTCCTCAGCCTCCGCCACGCCAAAACCGTGAGCCTCGAGAATGCGGCGCGCAACCTTGCGCACGACGCGGCTATCATCGACGACAAGACAAGTGCGGGTCATCGCCGTTCAGTCCTCCCCCGACAAAGCAAGCAATTTGGGGACATCGAGGACTACCAGCAGACGGTCTTCCAAACGATAGATGCCGGTGCTGAAAACGGCCCAGGCCTGCTCCAGCGTTGGCGGATTGGATTCGAAGTCCTCCGCTTTCAGGCTCATGACCTCGGACACCTGATCGACCAACAGGGCGTAGAGTTCGCCGCCGTGCTCCGCGACCACGGACATCGGTTTGTGCCCTTCCGGCGGAGGTGGTAGATTCAGGCGGCGGCGTAAATCCACGGCAGTGACAATCCGCCCCCGAAGATTGAGGCTGCCGGCGATCTCGGGCGGCGCGAGGGGGATGCGGGTGATCGCCTGCTCCCCCAAAATATCGCGCACGCTCGCGACCGGCACGCCGCAGGTCTGGCCGGCGACAGTCAGCATGACGAACACGCGTTCGTCGTCGATTACGGCCTCGGGCCGTTCCAGCACATCGATGGACATGGGAAATTCCTTATGCGAGGGCCGGTTCGGTGAGACACGCCCGCAACGCCTCGGTCAAATCTTCGCGGCGCGATTTGGTGACGTAATCGGTGAACCCGGCCGCGCGGCCTAACGCGATGTCTCGCGGTTCGGCGCGCGCGGTCATGGCGATTATCGGCAGCGCGGCCCAAGCGCCACCGGCGCGCACCGTGCGGCAAAAAGTCAGACCGTCCATATCGGGCATGTCGATATCGGACACGATGGCGTCGAACAAACGGCCAGCGTCCCGCAGACGTAACGCTTCCTCGGCGCCGGCGGCAGCACTGACCTGGTAGCCTGCGGCACCCAGCGTCGGCACCAGCAACTGGCGGAAGAAGGCGTTGTCGTCGACCACCAGGACATGCCGCTGGCGAACGTCCTGCCCGGCCGGGGCGGCACCATCGAACCAATCTGTCGCCGCCCGGGTCAGCCAATAGCCGGTGTCGACGATGTCCATCGCCTCCCCTCGGATCACTGCGGTGCCCAGCATACCCGGGCGGACGCCGCCGAGTTCGATGGCCAGATGGTCGTCCACCACATCGATGATCGAATCGACCATGAGCCCCATCGCGCGGTCGCGATCGGCGAAGACCAACACCGGCTGAGTTGCCCGCTCCAGGTCGTGGTTGCCGGAGATCGGTACCAACGGCATCAGCTTGCCGCGGTATTGGGTCACCGGCTCGCCGCACGACAATTCGATGCGCTCGCGTGGGATATCCTCCAACCGCGCAACCAGGCCCAACGGTACCGCCATCTTCTGGTCGCCGTTTGCACGGAACAGCAGCATCGTGGTTTTTTGGCCCGAATGGGCCTTCTCGGTGGCCGCTACCGGCGCCGGTTTGGCCTCCCCTCCCGCACCGATGCCGGTTGCCCGTGCGATGCCGTTGGGATCGAGGATCATAATGACCGACCCGTCCCCCAGAATAGTGTTTCCGCTGAACATCGTGACGTGGCGCAATATGGCGGTCACCGGCTTGACCACGATTTCCTCGGTGTCGAACACCCGGTCGACGATGATGCCGAGCATGTTCGTGCCGACCTGTGCGACGACGATGTAGGCGCCGTCGTCGTCAGTTTGCGGAACACCGAGCTGGAGTAGGCCCGACAAGCTGACCAGCGGGAGCAATCGGCGGCGCAAGCGCAGGAACGGCGTCCCGTTGATGCGCTCGATCACGCTCTCGGTTGTGCCATCTGCCTCCCGTCGCGCCCGCACCAACTCCACCACACTGAGTTGCGGGATCGCGAACCGCTCGTGCCCAGCCTCGACGATCAGGGCCGACACGATGGCGAGGGTCAGGGGAATTTTAATGATAAAGGTCGTGCCATGACCCGGCTTGTTCTTCAGATCGACGGTGCCGCCGATGCGCTCGATGTTGGTTTTAACCACGTCCATGCCGACGCCACGGCCCGAGACGGCGGTCAGCTTCGCCGCAGTGGACAGACCGGCGCGGAAGATGAAACGGGCGATCTGATCGTCCGACATGACGGCTAGTTCGGCCTCGCTCGCCAGGCCGTTGGCCAGCGCCTTGGCCTTGATGCGGTCGATCGCCAGGCCACGCCCATCGTCGGCGATTTCGATGATGATGTGGCCGCCCTCGTGGAACGCATTCAGGGAGATGCGGCCGGATTCGGGCTTGCCCGCGGCGCGCCGCTCGTCCGGCGTTTCCAGGCCGTGGTCGCCGCTGTTGCGCACCATATGCGTCAGCGGGTCCTTGATGAACTCCAGCACTTGCCGGTCCAGCTCGGTGTCGGCACCGAGCATGGTGAGCTCGATCTTCTTGTTCATTTCGCGGGAGAGGTCGCGGACCAGGCGGGGCAACTTGTTCCAGGCGTTGCCGATCGGCTGCATGCGGGTCTTCATGACCCCCTCCTGCAGATCCGACGTGATGTGCGACAGACGTTGCAGCGGGACCGAGAAGGCGGCGTTTTCCTGGCTGCGTGCCAGTTGCAGGAGCTGATTCCGGGTCAACACCAGCTCGCTGACCAGAGTCATCAGGTCCTCCAGCACGTCGACCGTCACCCGGATGGTTTGTACCGCTGCCGTCGGGGTGACCGTTAAGGCCGAGGCGGGTGCGACCTCCGGTTCGGGGTTTTTCTCCGATTCAGGGGCAGCAGTCTGACCAGACGCGGTCGCGTTCAGCGTGGCGATCAAGTCCGCGTCATCGCCGGCCGGTTCCGTGCCAGCTGCGCCCAAATGGGCGACAATCGACTTGACGCAGTCCAAGGCCGCCAGAATTTGGCTGACGATGTCCGGTGTGACAGTCAGCGCCTTGTCGCGAATCTTGCCGAGGACATTCTCCCCGGCGTGGGCGACCCGTTCGAGACGCGGCAGACCGAGGAAGCCGCAGGTGCCTTTAATCGTGTGCACTAGGCGGAAAATGAAGGACAGCGTGGCTTCGTCGTTCGGCGTTCGCTCCAGCGTTACCAGCGCGACGTCGAGTTCGGCGAGGTTTTCGTTCGTCTCGGTAAGGAAGTCCGCGAGCAGGTCGTCCATGGGGCCCTCGATTTGGTTCCGCGATGTGGCGGTTCCCGATCATGCCCAGGCAAAGATTAAGGAAAGGTAAACGAAACGGGGTACAATGGTATTTTTCTGACTATTCCGACAATCGCAGCGGCGGGACGCCCGGTCCGGACCCCAAAAGCATCGACAGCCGCAGGCCCAGACTGCGGCAAAGGAGCACAGTCAGAGGCATTTGCAGCGTTCCCGGGTCGGCGATGGCGGCCATCGCGGCATCCTCCTCGGCGAGGCACCGAGGCAGGCCAGCGGGCCAGGCCGCGCCAGGGCCGTCGATCACGATGAACACATCGGCGGCTGAACCGCTGAGCGCGATGCGACCACCCCGAGGAAGGCTTTCGTCTGCTAGCAGCAGAACGTTCACGAGCGCCCGACCCATCGGCGGGGAGAAGATCGTCGTCGGGGGCAAGGCACCGAGGTCCAATGCGACCCTTGGACCCGCGGCGACTGCCCGCAAACCCGCCAAGTCCAGCGCGGGACCGTTGGAACCCCACGCTGAGCGTCGCCACCGGAGCCGCTTGGCCAAATCCGCGGCGGCCTGACGTGCCAGCGCAAACGCTTCATTCTCCGAGGGAAACTCGGACGCCGCCAATTCCAGTGCCTGGTTCAGGCTGCCGATCGGTCCACTCAGATCGTGGCACAAGCGGGACGCCAGCATTTCCGCCAGACTCAAAGCATCCTTTTCGTAGGCCATTATGCCCTCCTCAGGGGTGCCATGCGCGCGCGTGCCCTTGAACCCCGCGCGGGATAGCGCAATTGATGGGCAAGAGGAGTATCAATATACGATGATCGATCCCTTCGGCAGAGCGATTACGTACCTGCGGGTGTCCGTGACGGACCGCTGCGACTTGCGCTGCGTCTACTGCATGGCGGAGGACATGAGCTTCCTCCCCAAACGCGACTTGCTGACGCTGGAAGAACTCGACCGCCTGTGCAGTGCGTTCATCCGCCTCGGCACGACCAAGATCAGAATCACCGGTGGGGAGCCGCTGGTCCGTCGCGACATCATGCGCCTGTTCGGCAAGCTGGGCGAACGCATCGGGCACGGGCTGAACGAACTGACGGTCACGACGAATGGCACCCAGCTGACCAAGCACGCGGCGACCCTGTACGCCTCTGGCGTGCGGCGCGTGAACGTATCGTTGGATACGCTGGACCCCGCCAGGTTCACTGCCCTGACCCGCTGGGGAAAGATCGAACCGACACTGGATGGGATCTTCGCCGCCAAGGCTGCCGGGCTGGCGGTCAAGATCAACGCCGTCGCGATGAGGGGCGTGAATGAGGACGATTTCGACGGCATGCTGGCCTGGTGCGGGGAGCATGGCTTCGACCTCTGTCTGATTGAGACGATGCCGATGGGCGATATCGCCGGCGACCGCACAGACCAATACCTGCCCCTTTCGATCGTGCGCGGACGACTGCGAAAAACCTGGACCCTCGAGGATACCGACTATAAAACCGGCGGCCCCGCTCGGTATTTTAACGTGAAGGAAACCGGGCAACGGATCGGTTTCATTACTCCGATGACGCACAATTTTTGCGAGAGTTGCAATCGTGTGCGGCTGACCTGTACTGGTACATTGTATATGTGCCTGGGCCAGGACGATGCGGCGGATTTCCGTGATCTGCTGCGGGCGGGCATCAGCGACGACGGGCTGGACGACGCGATTCGGGAAGCGATCGCCCGCAAACCGAAAGGGCACGATTTCATCATCGACCGGCGGCACGACAAGCCGGCGGTTGGTCGCCACATGAGTGTGACCGGCGGCTAATCGTGCTAAAGGAAAGCGATCATGCAATGCGGCTGGTAACCGAGCCGTTTTCCTGAGGTCGCGTATGCCACCGGACACAGTGACGATTTCCACGGTGATTCCCCTGTACAATGGGGCGCCATACATCGAGGAATGCCTCGACAGCGTTCTTAAACAGACTCTGCTGCCTAATGAGATTATCGTCGTCAACGATGGCTCGACAGACGACGGTCCGGCGATCGTGGAACGTCTGTCGCTCAACCGTCCGATTACCTTGCTGCACAAGACGAACGCAGGGCAGTCGTCTGCTCGTAACCACGGGATCGCGCATTCGACAGGGCGATTGATCGCCTTGCTCGATCAGGACGACGCCTGGTATCCGAACCACCTCGCCGAACTCAGCAAGCCATTCCGGCGGCCGCGCTATCCCGAGATCGGATGGGTGTACAGCAATCTGGATGAGGTCGACGAATCTGGCAAAATGGTCAGCCGGGATTGCCTGCACAGGGCCGCGAATGTGGTCCATCCCAAGCGTGACCTGATGCACTGTCTGAAAACGGATATGTTCATTCTGCCATCCGCGACGGTCATGTCCCGCGCGGCGTTCGAGAAGGTCGGCGGTTTTGATGAGCAATTGGTCGGGTTCGAGGACGACGATCTGTTCCTGCGTATGTTCCGTGCGGGCTACGACAATATCTATCTCGACAAAGCCCTGACCCGGTGGCGTATCTTCGGTGGCAGTTCGTCCTTTTCGACAAGGATGTCGGTCAGCAGGATGGTCTATGTGCGCAAGCTGCTCGCGGAGTACCCAAATGATACCCATAGAGGCAACAATTACACACAGGACCTGATCGTGCCGCGCTTCTTTCCTTGGCTGGTGCGGGAATACAATATCGCGCTTCGGTCAGGCCAACCGGCCGCGATTGAGGCGGCTTTGGCCGACATGCGCTTCCTGATGCCGATGCACAGGCCGCGTATCAGGCTGGTGTTGCGGCTCCTGATGTCGATTCTAGAGCTGCCCGCATTCGCTCGTCTACTGGCGCCAATGGTTAATGTGGCCCGGCCGGCACTGCGCCGTTTGCTGCGATAGGTAACAAAGGAACCCGCGATGCCGAGGCATCGCGGGCGGTTTGGGTTTGGATTGGTCGATCGGTTTAGAAGTAGCCGATCTTGCCAAAAAGCGGGCTAACCGAGGTCAGATTCGTGAAGGTGACCGTCGTGTTGTCCGATAACGTCAGCGTCAAGCCCGGGCCCGACCCACTGATCGCCGGACCGGTTGCGTGGGCGAGCAGCGTGGAGGCGGACTGGGTGCTATCGTAGCCGACCATGAAGATCGTGTCTGTCGAATTGAAGTCGGTGATCGTGACATGAGCGCCGCCTGCGTTCACCGAAGTCGCCTGACGAAGGAAGGCGAAGACTTCGTTATTTCCGCCACCGGTCATGGTCTCGGTGTTGGAGCCGGCGAAGAACGTATTGCTGCCGGAGCCGCCAATGAGATTGGTTGTCGAGCCGGCAACCGACGACCCATAATAGAGGTTGTTCGTCGTCGATCCGGCACCGCTCAGTGTCTCATTACCACCATACGCGTGGAATTGAGCCCCGCCAGCAGCGGTCCCGATAAAGGTGACGGTGGCACCGGCAGAACCAAAGACCGTCGCCTGCCCCGTGCCGCTGGTGATCGTGCTGTTATCGTTGATACCGGCCGAGAAACTGATGCCGCTGCCGCCGACCGTGACGTGCTCCGAGCCGCCAGTACCACCGACCAGGGTCGGTACACCGCCCGATCCACCCACGAAGTTGAGGGGAATGCCGCCACTCGGCGCATAGACAAGAGTATTGTTGGTCGTCTGGATCGTCTCGGCCCCGGAACCCGCATAGACCGTGTCGTTGGACCCGGTCACCGAGAGATTGAGCGTTCCGCCTCCAGGAATGACTTTTGAGTTACTGCCAGTGAGGGTAATCGTAGAAGTGGTTTCACTTCGAAGCGAGATCACGCTGCCATTGCTGCCGTCGAGAGCCGTCAGTATGCCACCGGATGTATTACCGAACAGGTAAGCGGCACTACCCGAAACCGTGACGAACGACGCGGCGGAGCCGGCAGCGACGCTGTCGTTGCTGCCCGACGCGCTGACATTCAGGACGCCGGAACCGCCGAACACGTTGGTGTTGTTACCGCTTACCGTGGCGCTGACGACGCTATCCGCAGCGCCGGAGATGATAGCAAAATCGGTAAGGTCGACGACCGTCAAGGTCCCGGATGGGGAAGAACCGCCAACGACGATGTTACCGCTGCCCGTTGTTGTCACAGGATCGGTAACCCCGTTCGGCGAATTGAACGGCAGGGTCGAACTATAGGCACCAATGGTGACCGCGGCTTGGGTCGAGCCCGCGAACACGACGTTCCCAGAACCGCCCAGGCTAATGGTCAAGGAGTCGGCAGGATTGCTGCTGCCGGCGATCGTACTGTTCGTACCGACCGCCAACACGGAGGTTGCGCCAGAACCCTGCCGGATTGTATCGCCGTTGCCGGCGGCCACTACATAGTTGTTCGAGCCTGAGACCGACACGAAGTTCGCGCCGATACCGGCGGCGACCGTGCCGGAGCCGCTGGCGAAGATGGTGTCGTTACCGGTCGAGGTCGAGATCAGGTAGTTGCCGATGTCGTTGACAAAGTTGTTACCACCTGTCGCGGCCACCGTGTTGGTGCCGGTCTCGATAATCGTGGCGCCCTGGTCGCCGGACAGCACTTGATTGTTCGACGACACGATGGTGTCGGGCGACGACGTCACGTTGACGACGTAGTTCCAGCTGCTGGGTACATTGGTCGCAACACCGCCCGCACCGGTAACACCTAGTTCGGTCGGACTGCCTGACGGAGCAGCGCCGACCGCGGAGCCTGCCGTGACGGTGGCGACTGTGAAGGAGTTCCCAAACCGGGCCCCATTCAGGAGGGTCGCCATCTGTTGAGCAAGCTTCAGGTAGTCGCCTTGCCCCGTGGACACGACAATGTTGCCGCCAGCGGTGCCCGGCACTGTAATCCCTGTTGTTGTCGACATTGCCTTCTCCGCCTCAGCGACTCATGCGCCACAGAATTATGGACTATTCTCAGTTATTTGCAAGCACTTTGTCCGGAACCCACACTGCCGACCGGCAGGTGACCCATGCCTTCGAACCGCCGTCAAGCTCGTCCCTCAATCGACTGCATGCTTCAAACCACTTCGTGAGGGGAGATGTCAATCGATCCATGCTGACGGTCTCCCGATTGGGACCGGAATCCACGGTGGGGTAACTTTTTTTCGTGCCGAGTGGCAAAAAAAACCGCAGCGCCGCGGTCCGGCACGACCGCACGCTTCACCGCAATAGGCCGCGAACCGGCGCCCAAAGACTGGCGGACACCTCGCGACGCCGCCGTGCAGGAGCCGATTCGATGCGCAAAGAGCGCCCGCGCCGTAAAACCCAA
>JANXTL010000121.1 GCA_025352375.1 Acetobacteraceae bacterium
GGTGCGTGCGGAATGCGGCGCCGTGTTGTCCATGGTTGGTGGACTAACATCGTCCGTTAGTTTTGTCAAGAGGGATGGGGGGCCGAAATGAGGGACTCCGACCGATATGACTAGCCCATGATCGTTTGAGGTTGCTTGCGATCTCGGCGTTGGATCATGGTCTAAGCCTTTGTTTGAGAGGGTGATTCACGCCCGAGGTTGAAGTCAACCTCAGGCGATCACGCTCTAGCCCAGCGCACCAAACCCCTGGAACGTCGCGAATTCCCGCGCCGGCGCGCGTTCGGTGATCATGGCATTCTCCGGCGCGTCCGGGTCGGCGTAGCCCAGGGCCATGCCGCAGACCACGACCTCGGTGTCGGCCAATCCCAGCACCGGGCGCATCGCTGTGTGGTAGTGGGTCCAAGCGGCCTGGGCGCACGTATCCAGGCCCCGCGCCCTGGCGGCGGTCATGACGTTTTGCAGGAACATGCCGTAGTCGAGCCAGGAACCCGTCGCCAGCCGCCGGTCGATCGTGAACACGATCCCCACGGGCGCATCGAAGAATTGGAAGTTGCGGCGGTGCTGTGCCTTCATCTTCGCGTTTTCCCCGCGCGCGATGCCCAACCGGCCGTAAAGGTCCCAGCCAACTTTGCGCCGCCGCGCCAAAAACGGTTCGAAGAACGCGTCGGGGTAGTACTGCACCTCCTGCTTATGGCCTGGCTCCCCGGCGTCGAAGACCGCCTGCACGGCCGCGATCAGGCGGTCTTTCGGCTCCCCCGTCAGCACGCGCGCCATCCATGGCTGCATGTTCGTGCCACTCGGGGCCCGCGCGGCGACGTCGAGGATCGCCTCCAACGTTTCCTGCGAAACCGGCGTTGGCAGGAAAGCGCGGATGGAGTGACGTGACGTGATGGCGAGATCGGGCATGGGTCATCCAGCGGTGAAGCGCAGCCGCGCATAGCACCGGGATGGCCTCTCGCAACAGAGCCTAGACCATGATCGTTTGAGGTTGCATGCGATCTCGGCGTTGGATCATGGTCTAAGCCTTTGTTTGAGAGGGTGATTCACGCCCGAGGTTGAAGTCAACCTCAGGCGATCACGCTCTAGCGGTAGACGAAGGCGGCGTCGTCCAGATTGGTGGCCGGAATTTCGTCCTTCTCGGACCAGTAATCCTGGTTGTGCATCCATTCCGGCTTGTTGCCGCGCCGCGGGAGCAGGTGCATGCCGCGCTGCATATAGCCGGGATTGAAATTGTCGGTGTCGATCCAATCGAGCAACGGCATATCCTTGTCCTCGGGCCGTAGCGCCACGGTCACCTGCCGAACGTTTTTGGTACGCATCTGCTTCAACATCTTGCAGACGAAATCGGCCACCAGATCGGCTCGCAGCGTCCAGCTTGCTCGGAAATACCCAAACACCCACACCATGTTGGGCACGCCGGTGAACATCATGCCGCGGTACGTAACGGTATCGTGGAAAGCCAGAGGCTTGCCGTCGATGACGAAATCGATATCGCCGAGGGGGCAAAGATCGAATCCGGTGGCGGTGACGACGATGTCGGCCTCCAGCAGTTTGCCGGATTTCAGCAGCACGCCCGTCTCGGTGAAATGCTCGATTTCGTCCGTGACAACCGAGGCTTTGCCGGCCGCGATACCCTTGAACAGGTCTCCATCCGGCACGAACGCCAGGCGTTGCCGCCACGGACGATATTTCGGGGTGAAGTGGGTTTCGATGTCGTAGTCAGGGCCGAGGTAGGACCGCACGCCGGCCAGGAGTTCTTCCCGCACCGTCTCGGGTTCCTCGAACGTTCGTTTGGTGAAGGCCGCCTGATCGTGCAGGATTTTGCGTCGGGAGATTTCGTGGATCCATGCCTCGTCGACCTGGAGCTCGCGCAGGGTTTCGGCGATCTCGATGGCATTGCGCCCCGCGCGGAAATAGGTGGGGGAGCGTTGCAGCATCGTGATGTGCGCGGCATCCGCCGCCATGGCCGGAATCACTGTCGCCGCGGTAGCGCCGGAGCCGATCACCAGAACGTTCTTGCCTTTGTAATCCAGGCCCTCCGGCCAGGTTTGCGGATGCACCAGGACGCCCTTGTAGTTCTCCATCCCGTCCCATTGGGGCGTATAGCCCTTGGAGTGGCGGTAATAACCCTGGCACATCCATAGGAAATTGCACGACAACCGGCATTTTTCTCCGGTATCGGTGCGGGTTGCATCGACGATCCACTGGGCGTCCTTCGACGACCACTCCGCCTTCTCGATGCGGTGCTTGTAGCGAATGTGTTCGCCGAGGCCGCTCTCCTCGATCGCATCGCCCATATATTTTAGGATTTCCTCCGCCGTTGCAATCGGGGCACCGACCCATGGCTTGAACCGGTATCCGAACGTGTGCAGGTCGCTATCGGAGCGAATGCCGGGGTATTTGTGGGTCGTCCAGGTGCCGCCGAAGGTGTCTTGCGATTCTAGCACCACGTAGCTGGTGCCGGGCATTTGGTGCGTCAGGTGGTAGGCCCCGCCGACGCCGGAAATGCCGGCGCCCGCTATTATCACGTCGAAGTGTTCGGTTTTCTGAGCCATTGTCATGTCCATTGAAATGGGCCTCGGGTTGGCGTTGTGGATAACCTCATCCATGGCAGTTGGATTGACCTGGATCAAGCCTCTGTGCGTTCGGCAGGAAAACGGTTGACCGACAGCCGGAATGAATGTCTGCTTCCGCAACAGGGACGTTCGCCCCAACCGCCGCTCCGCCCCAAAACCAGCCGTCTAAGCCCCTGAAGAAGCGAAAGGTACAGCACTATGGAGGGGGTGGTCCTCGTCGTACTGATCGTCCTGGGTGCGATCGGGTTGGGGTTTGTCGCCTTCATCATGGCGATGGGTCAGCGGACCAAGCTGGCAGATCTGACGAGCCGGCTCGACGCCAGTATCCGAGCGATTAGCGCGCTCTCGGAGGAGGTGAAGGCCCTGCGCGGGGGGGCCGTCGCGGTGCCACCTATCCCGCCCTTGCCCGTCGTGGCCGAGCCGGGGGCCCAACCCGAGCCAGTGGCAATCGTCAGCGAACCCGTCGCGCCGCTGGAGCCCGCGATCGTTGCCGTGGCGCCCGAGCTGGCCATCGTTCCGGTCCCTGCTACGGAAACCCTCGAACAAAAGCTCGCCAATCGCTGGATGCTTTGGGCCGGTGCGGTCGCGCTCGCTTTGGGCGGTGCCTTCCTGGTAAAATTCGCCATCGACCAGGGCTGGTTCGGACCCACCGCCCGCACGCTGATGGGATTTCTTTCTGGCTGCGCGCTCATGGCCGGGGGGGAATGGTTGCGCCGGCGACCGCCGCAACTGGCCCTCGCCGCCTTGCGCCCCAACTACGTGCCGCCGGCTTTCACCGCCGCAGGCGTATCGATCGCCTACACCAGCGCCTATGCGGCGTTCGAACTTTACAGCCTGCTCCCGCCCCTCGCCGCGTTCATCGTGCTTGGTATCCTCTCGATGGCAGCGGTGTTTCTGGCGCTTTTGCAGGGACCGTTGGTGGCGGTGCTGGGTATTGTCGGCGGCTTCGTCACGCCGCTGCTCGTGACGTCCGAGGACCCCTCGACCTGGGGCCTGTATATCTACCTGACGTTCATCGTCGGCTCCGGCTTGGCGGTCGTCCGCTTCACCCGGGCATGGTGGCTGGGTTTCATCACCTTGGCCGGGACCACCGCTTGGCTGGCTCTGAGTTTCGCGGAATATGGGCGACCGCAGGACGCGGAGGCAATTGGCGCCTTCCTGCTTGCCGCGGCCGCGCTGGCCTTGTTCGTCCCGGCGCCCGGCTTGCTCGATCAAGACCCGCCTGCCTGGGACGATATCCTGGAGGGCAGGCTCCCAGCATCGGCAGTTCTGGCGTGGCTGACGATGTTGCTGGTGGCGGTGTTTGTATTCGTGTTGCTCCGCATGGACTCCTACGGCACCACGTCAATTGTCTTCCTGGCGCTGTTCGCGATCCTTTGCCTCTACACCGGTCGGCGAGCGGCATCGTTCGATGGTTTGCCGGTGCTGGCTGGCTTGCTGACCCTAGCCGCGATCGCCGCTTGGCACTTGCCGGCCATTATCCCGCCTGGAGCGATCCCGAACCCGATCCATCCGCCCCAGCCGGAGGTTTTCGTCAATGGTTACAATCCCAGCCCGATCATCGCGCCGTCCCTGGCATCCTTTCTTTCGATAACGGCGGGTTTCGGGGCATTGTTTGGCGTCGGCGGCTTCGCGATCCTGTGGCGCGCCCGTCGCCCGGCGGTTTGGGCCGGCCTTGCCGCTACGATGCCGGTGCTGCTGCTCGCCATCGCGTACTGGCGCATTGAGGCGTTCGACATTGCGTTCAGTTGGGCCGCCGTTTCGATCGTGCTCGCGGCTGCCAATGTATTGGCGGCATCGCAGCTTCGAAAGCACAGCGACGCGCTGAGCTTCACCATCGGCGTCGGGGCATTCGCGGCCGCCGCTGTCGCCGCGATCACCTTGGGCGCGGCCATGACGCTGCGGGAAGCATGGCTGACCGTCGCCCTTTCGCTGCAATTGCCGGCTTTGGCCTGGATCGGCGATCGTCTGGGACTGAAGGTTCTGCGCCCCGTCGCGATGGCTGTCGCGGGAATGGTCCTGGTGCGCCTGATCCTCAATCCGGAATTGCTGCAATATCATCTTGCCAGCATGCCGGTGCTGAACTGGATCTTGTATGGCTACGGCATTCCCGCGGCGGCGTTTTTCGGTGCGGCCAAATGGTTTCGCCGCATGGCGGACGATGCCCTGGTCGCCGTGCTGGAGGCTGGAGCACTCCTGTTCACGACCATTCTGATTACCATGGAAATTCATCAGGTGTTGACGGGATCGCTCCGGGCGGCGAGCGAAGGATTGTTGGAGCCGAGCATGCGGAGCATCGCGTGGCTGGTCCTGGCAATCGGGGTCGCGCGCGATGTCCAGCGGCGGGCGCGGCCGGTATTCGTGTGGGGACGGAACATTCTTGCCGGCGGCGCGGCCCTGCATATCGTCACGATGCAGGTGCTTTATGCCAACCCGTTATGGTCGAACGACGCTGTCGGGACGATGCTAATCTTCAATAACCTGTTGCTTGCTTACGGGATGCCCGCCGCGCTGATCCTGATATTTACCCGCTCGGCCATCCGCGAGCCTGTCTTGGTTCGGATTGCCACGATACTCAGTCTTGTACTATTGTTTATTAACGTGACCCTAGAAGTACGGCATCATTTCCAAGGGCCGATCCTTTCCAATGGGAGCGTATCCGATGCCGAATGGTACGCCTATTCCGCTGCTTGGCTCTGTCTGTCCGGCGTATTGCTGGCGTTGGGTATCCGCGGTCGAAGCGCCACCCTTCGTTACGGCTCCCTGGGCGTGCTGGTGGTTACGGTCGGTAAAGTGTTCCTGTTCGATATGGCGGCATTGACGGGGCTGTATCGGGCGGCATCGTTCGCAGGGTTGGGGCTGTGCTTGATTGGCGTTGGGTATCTGTATCAACGGTTCGTCTTTAACGAACCGCCGCCCAAGCTGGTGGACCTTTGACCTCCCGCCCAACCCGGCGTTAACCTTCCGCCTTAAGGAAGATCCATTCGCCACAACCCAAAGGGAGGGCGCCATGTTGCAAGCCGCCGACACGCTGCGTCAGGACAAAGCCTTTGACGCGCTCACCAGCGCGATCCTCGATCGCGACCCGGCGCGTACCGCGGACACCTTCTTCCGCATGGTCAAGGACGAAGGTCGATCCATCCCCCAAGCCGTCAGCGTCGTGATGGCGGCGGAGGCACCCTTCGTCCAGGTTCCCAATCATATCAACGTCAAAGACGGCCAACTCGTGCTGGTCAACAACGATCATACCATTCTCGGCATCCGCACCTCCGCGGCCCTGATCCCCTATATGCCCAAGGGTTACGAGATGCTGCCGATGTTGCAAAGCGTCTGGTACATCACCGCCGGCCTCGACATCTGGAACCAGCTGCTGGGCAAATACCCCGGCCGCTACGCCAGCATGAAGGGCATGAATGTGCCGCCGCCGGATTACGGCCCGGTGGTATGGAACCAGGACCAGAAGCCCCTGCGGGAGGGCAATACGATCGAAGAACGCCTGTATAACCACATGCTTGCCACCATGGGCGGGGAGGTCGTGCGGTCCTATCGGCTTTTCCTCGATCTCGCGGCGGACCCCGACGCTCGGGACCAATTGCGCGATCAGATGATGTTCCTCGGGCTGATCGACATCCAGGACACGATTTCCGGCCGCAAGGCTCGGAACACCGGCCACAAGGCGCTACGGGCACGCGCGATCACTGGCCTCGCGGATTACGTCGGCTGGGACAACGCCCACGGCGTTTTTTACACCGGCGTGCCGGACATGGCGATCGGGCCGCTTTACTACTCGGCCTACGACGCCGCCTGCGTCGTGCTGAATGAGGCATTCCCCGATGGCCACACGCACCTGCGGGAGGGAAATAAAATCCCGCTGAGCCCGGTCGAGGTCGAATCCTTTATCGACCTGCTGATGACCGGCACCGGCCCGGCGGTCTGGAACCAGCTGACCGAATATTTGAAGGTGGGCAAATCCATCCGCAGTCTGGGCGATACTATTCAAATTGCCGCCGCCGAACTGATCCTGCGCAATGTGGTCCCACGTAAGTTTACCGATGGGCAGCATCCGTTCGACTATTCCAACACCGCCAACCACTGGATCCGAACCAGCACCAGCCCCTACCAGCCGCGCATCCTGTATCTGATGGCGAATTTCGTGAACGATTCGTCGCAGGCCAATAAATGGTTCACCTCCGGCCTGAATGAAGAAATCGAAGGGTTTGACGGCAAGGGACGCTCGCCAGCGCAACTGCTAACGCAGCTTGATGAATCCATCATGTCGTTCGACATTGCCGGCAGCACCGCGGTCGCCAACGCCTATCTGCAATCCGGCGCCGACGTGAAGGCCTATTTCTCGACCGTCGCGGTGACGGCCAGCAAGTTCCAGGATGACCCGCACAACCAGAAGATCACCCACTCGGCGATACAGGAATACGAGAACAACAGCACCCACCTCAAGGATCGCTTACTGTTGGCAGCCGTTCGCCAACTCGCGGGATGGCCGAAAATGCCTGGGGAGCGGGACTGCTACGCCCGCTTCATGTCGGACTGGATCAAGCACTAAGGCCCTGTCCAAAGATAATCGAATCGATCATGCGGATCGGACAGGGCCTAAGCTCTTGTTTTGAACGGCAACTTTGCCGGCGTGCTGACGCACTTATTTGCCGGCGTTGCCTAACGCACCGCACTGCTAACAGTCGGTAAAGCGCGCGTCGCATCCGGTCCAATATGGATCACCGACGCCGCCGAGCCCGGGCTGCTTGGCGTCCAAAGCTGGATCCCGAAGGGCAATTGCCGGGGGCTGGCGGGCACCAGCGCTTCCGCCACGACGGCGCCGGCGGTGACTGGCGGAGCACCCTGAAGGCTGGCATAGACCTTGTCCCGATAAGGGATTCCGCGAACGGGGTCGGCCGAGTGATAGGCCGCCACCGCATCCGGCCAATTGCCAAGCCGCGCCTTCAGGGACGCCAGAAGCTTGCCGGCATATCGGCCATTGGTGGGCGGATCGAACGCCTGTTCCATCGTTTCGAACGCGTTGGGATGGTGCATCAGGCTGACCTGGAAGCAGCCGACGTCAATGTTTGCGATACCCTTATCCCGCAGCCATTGGGTTGTGCGCACGACCTCCATCGCGGTATCGAACTGCCGCCCGTCCCCGGCGACATCGATCGTCCAGGGCCAGGGGACAACCCGCCCCTCCTGCGCGTCGAAACGCCCACTTTCGACGCGGCCGATCGCAGACAGCAACCCTGCCGGTACATCGAAGGTTTTCTCGGCCGCAAGCGCCGCTTGCTCGCACGGGCTCGCGGCCCCAGCGGCCACGCCGAGTGCGAAACCGAACGCGGGCAATTTCAAACGTTTTAATCGATCGTTCATGTCTTTCCACAACAGGTCGACGCCGTCATATAACCGGCTTCAGGACAACCTCAAAGCATGGTACGCACACGGTCTTACACGGTTCCGGCATGGGAGAACGCATGACTTCGCCAAACGCGCGCCCGATCGGCTGGCGAGAAGGAACCGCGTGCGCGCTGATCCCCGTCCTGATCGAGACAATCTCCTGTCTGAGCTTATCGGGTTTTCGGGATTTCGGCAGGTTCCTCGACCCGGACAGCTATATGCGGCTGGTGCGGCTGCGGGATATCGTCGCGGCGCACCGCCCTTTGCATATCGTGGCGAACGATGCCTCCGGCCATGGGACCATTCTGCATTGGTCGCATTTCCTCGATAGTTTCATTCTGCTGCTGGCGATGCCGCTCGATTGGTTTATGCCGGTCGACACCGCCCAGCATGCCGCGGGCGTGCTGGTCGGCGTTTTGTCGGTCGCCGCGCTGGGCTATGCCTCCGCCTGGGCCGTCGCGCCGTTTGTCACGCGGGATTGGCGATGGATGGCACCGGTCGCGGCGATCCTCGCACCCGCGGTTTGGGGCTATGGGCTGGTCGGCGTGGTGCATCACCACATTCCCGTGGTGGTAGTCGCGGTGATGGGCTGGGGTTGGGCCGGACGCCTGATCGCGGGGTTCCCGGGCGGTGTTGCCCTCGGGGCCTGGGCCGCGGCCGGACTGTGGCTGACCCCGGAAGCTGTGCCCCTTTCATTGCTGGCATTCGGCGCGGTGTTCGTCGTGTGGGTGGAGCGCGGGGGCATCGGACCAGCGGCCGCGATCCGAGCGGCCGGTTTGACGCTGCTGGTTTTGACGGCCGCGGCTTGGTTGGTGGACCCGCCGGCGGATGGCCATAGGGCCGTGGAATTTGGCCGGCTCTCCATCGTTTTCGTCGGCGTCTCGGCCGTGTTCGCCGCACTTGGTTGCGCCTTGGTGCCGATCGACCGGCAGGCCCGAAACTGGGGTGGCAGGCTAATCGGCGCCAGTTTGGCGGGCATGGCCGCTTTCGGCCTGTGGTTGCTGTGCTTTCCGGCGGCATTGGACGGTTCCGCTTCGCTTATGAGCAACGCCGAATGGCATATCGTTTTCGACCACATCGTCGAAATGCAACCGGTTACGACCGTGACCGGTGCCATGTCGTATTTATGTACCTCCTTCCTCGGTCTGTTATTTCTGGCTTGGCTGGCCCTTCGTCACCGATCGGTCGTGCTCGCCTATGCCTTTGTCGGCATGGCCGTGCTGATCGTATTCAGCGCAATGCATGTGCGCTTCTCCCCTTACCCCGAAGTCGCGGCCGCTCTTTTGGTTCCAGCGGTGCTGGACAGGGTCCGCCGGCAATGGCCGGTCGCCCGAATCGGGATTGTCGCTCTAATTCTGGTGGTGCCGCTCGCGGGTTTCGCGATTGACGGCGCGAAACAGGTCCAAACCGGCCCATCTTGCGAAATCGGCGGAATGTCCGATACGCTGGCCCAGTTCGGCGACGCCGTGGTGCTGGCCGACGTGAACATCACGCCGGAGCTGCTGTACCGAACCAGACTGAAAACGGTGGGATCGCTCTATTCCTTCAATCCCCGTGCCTTTCTGCGGTTGTGGGCCGCATGGCGCAGCCAGCCGGGAACTGCCGCGACCGATACGGCACCACCACCGCAAGTGCTGGCCACCGAGGCGACGCTGCTGATGTTTTGTCCAACGCCGGGACGGTCCTTGTTGGTCGCCGATTTGCCGGACGGCACCCTGATTGATTGGTTGAATCGGGGTCAAATCCCGCGCTGGCTGCACGAGGTCGCGCGCGATCCGAAATCCGGTAATATCGTCTACCGTATCGACCGGTGATTATTCCGCCATATGGCAGGCCACCAGGTGCCCCGGCGCGGGTTCGGTCGTCGCCGGTTCGCGCTCCCGGCAGACAGACTGCACGAGGGGGCACCGCGTGTGGAACCGGCAGCCCGAGGGCGGATGCAGAGCGCTCGGAATATCGCCCTCCAGCCGTTTGCGCTCCGCCCGCCCGCGTGCCCGTTGCGCCGGGTGCGTGACCGGAACAGAGGCAATCAGGCCGCGCGTATAGGGGTGCTTCGGGTTGGCGTATAAGGCCGCCTTCGCCGCGACTTCCACCACCTTGCCGAGGTACATCACAGCGACCCGTGTCGAAATGTGCTTCACCACGCCCAGATCGTGCGCGATGAACAGATAGGTCAGGCCGAGTTCCCCTTGCAGGTCCTGCAACAGGTTGACGATCTGCGCCTGCACCGAAACGTCCAAAGCCGAAACGGGTTCGTCGCATACCACGAATTTCGGGCGCAGGATCAAGGCGCGCGCGATCCCAATACGCTGGCGCTGGCCGCCGGAAAACTCGTGCGGAAACCGTTCCCTGGCGCGCGCCGGCAGGCCGACCAGCGACAGCATATCCGTCACCCGTTGCCCCGCGTTCGCGGTGTCACCGTGGATCGCCAGTGGCTCCATGACGATATCCTCCACCGTCATGCGTGGATTGAGCGCACCGTACGGATCCTGGAAAACGATCTGCATGGAGCGCCGGATGTCTCGTAGCACTTTGCCGCGCAGCGTCCCGATATCGGTCCCGCCGAACCGGATCGTTCCAGCGGTCGCCGGCAGTAAACGGATCAGCAATCGCCCCAGCGTGGATTTTCCGCAGCCGGACTCACCGACAAGACCGAGCGTCTCGCCGTCGTTGACGGTTAATGAAACGGTATCGACCGCACGGAGCGGGATGGTCCTACGGCGCAGGAAACCACCGATCTCCACCGGGTAATGCTTGCTGACGTCGATAGCCTCGACCAGGACTGTCATACCGTTGCTAATTCGGCGATGCGGATGCAGGCGGCGGTGTGGCCGTTGCCCTGGTCCAGCAATGGGGGGATGGCGGTGCCGCACGCGGCGATGGCGTAACGGCAACGCGGCGCGAAGCGGCAACCTGGCGGGCGACGCGCGGGCTCCGGCAACGTGCCGGGGATAGCGATCAGGCGCTCCCGCTCGGTCGCCAAAGATGGCACGCATTCCAGCAAGCCGCGTGTGTAGGGGTGGCGGGGGTCGTCGAACAGGGTGGCGACGGGCGCTTCCTCCACGATGCGGCCGGCATACATGACGATCACCCGGTCGGCGGCTTCCGCGATCACGCCCATGTTGTGGGTGATCAGCATGATGGCCATGCCGAACTCATCGCGCAGATCCAGCAACAGATCGAGGATTTGCGCCTGAATGGTCACATCCAGCGCCGTGGTGGGTTCGTCGGCGATCAGCACGCGGGGCCGGCAGACCAGCGCGATTGCCAGCATCACCCGCTGGCGCTGGCCGCCGGAAAGCTGGTGCGGATAATCCGTCATCCGTGTGGCTGCCGAGGCAATGCCGACCTTCTCCAGCATCTCCACCGCCCGAACGAACAGCGTCCGTTGCGGCAGGCGTTCATGCGCTCGGATCGTTTCCATGATCTGGTCGCCGATGGTGAACACCGGGTTGAGGGAGGTCATCGGTTCCTGGAACACCATCGCGATGCCCGGGCCGCGAATGTGCTGCATGCGGCGGTCGGGCAAATTGGTCAGGTCTTCCCCATCGAAGCGAATGCTACCAGCGGCGATGCGCGCGGGTGGGCGGGGCAGCAGGCCCATGATGGTCAGGGCGGTAACGCTTTTGCCGCTGCCGGATTCGCCCACGATGCCCAGGATTTCGCCTTGGTTCAGGTCGAACGTCACGTCCTCCACGGCGGTAATTTCGCCGCGACCGGTTTGGAAGGCGGTGGTGAGGTTGCGGACTTCGAGCAGGCTCATTGGAATCGTTGCACGCTATGCGTGTTCTGATAAGATCGTTGTAGATAATCCCAGGTTGCATCAAACCCTATTTGAGAGAAGTGCTCGACCATGCATACGTTGCAAGGGAACTCAGAATGTCCGTGCTTGCCGTGACGACGAATCTCCATCTCATCAAACAAGGACACGGCATGCGAGGCCGTTCGATTTGGCTGTGTTTGGACCAGGGCGACGTCTACGATCCGGTTTCGCTGGATTATTTGGGCAATGTGTGCGATGGGTGACCTGTCATGAGCATATCTGTGGACCCGCCGCTCTCTACCGCGCGACTGTTCCGCGACCGCCTTGACCCCGAGGCGATTACCGCGCTCCTGGCGACGACTCCTTATCGCGCTGCCCCAAAAGGCGGGAACCTCCGTCCACTGACCGCTGCGCCATGGCGTCCGCCGGTCGTCGCGAAAACCGGGACTTGGTTTATCACGACGCAGGGCCGTCCGATCGGGATCCGGCCCGTAGACCACCTTGCATGGGTGTTGCGGCTCATGCGACCGGTCATTACCAAAATTCGGCACACAATGCCTGAAATCGAGCTGGACTTTTCTCTTCTGGTGCATGATCCGGAATTTCAGTTGGGCGATATCCCCGCGGAGGTCGTCGAAGACGCGCTTTCCATGGGACGCCTGTGGATCGAATGCCCCGCCAATGGGAAGGATTGGCTGCTCACGGCCGACACCTGGCACTCGCCGCCCGCCCCGGCTCTGTCCAGATCCGGGGCTCACGACTGAATCCTCAGCCGGGGATCCAGCACGTCCCGCAGCCCGTCGCCCAGCAAATTCAGCCCCAACACCGTAATCATCAGCGCCACCCCCGGAATGGCGATGATCCAGGGGGCGTCGATCATGTATTGCCGGCCCTCGGCCATGATGTTGCCCCAGGTGGGCGTCGGCGGCACCGCGCCGACGCCGAGGAACGACAATGTCGCCTCGGTCAGCACGGCATAGGCGAACAGGAAGGACAACTGCACGATCAGCGGCGCCATGGCATTCGGGAGAATATGCCGCCGCAGGATGCGCCAGTGGCCGGCCCCGGCGGCGACGGCGGCCTGCACATACTCCATTTCGCGTAAAACGATCACCGACGACCGCACGATACGCGCGGTGCGCGGCGTGTAGACGATGCCGAGCGCGATGATGACGTCGTTGACGGACGGACCGAGGACGGCGGTTACGGCGATGGCCAGCAGCACGGCGGGGAAAGCCATGAGCGCGTCGTTGAACCGCATCAGGATATTGTCCAGCTTGCGGAAATAGCCGGCGGCGGCGCCGATCGCGGTACCGGCGATGGCGTTGATCAGCACGACGGCGGACCCGATGAACATCGACAGTCGCGCGCCCCAGACGACCCGGGACCACAACGAGCGCCCGAAATTATCCGTGCCGAAAATGAAATCCCGGTCCGGCGCGTGAAACTTGAAGCGCATCGCCAGCTTGTTGGGGTCCTGCGGTGCGATCCACGGGGCCAGGATCGCAACGACCGCGATGACCAGAAACAGCGCCAGGCCCAACAGGAACAGCCGGTGATGCATCAGCCGGCGGAGATTTGCCTTCCACGGGCTTTGGCGGGGGCCTTCCAGTTCCTCAGGCGCCGTCATAGCGGACCCTCGGGTCGAGCAAGGCGTAGCAGACATCGACCAGGATGTTGACCAGCACCAAAAGCGCGGTAGTGATCAGCAGCCCGCCCTGCACCATCGGATAATCGCGGTTCAACACGGCCTGTGTCAGCAATTGCCCGACGCCGGGGATGGAGAACAGCGTCTCGGTTACCACCGAGCCCGAAATTAACAGGCTGATGATGATCCCCACCACGGTGGTGATGGGGATGAGCGCGTTGGCCAGCGCGTGTTTCAGCACCACGCGGTGATTGGGCAGGCCTTTGGCGCGGGCGGTGCGGATGTAGTCCTGGCGGAGAACCTCCAGCATGGTGGACCGGGTGATCCGCGCCAGCAGGCCGGCGAGCAGCAGCGCCAGGGAAATGGCCGGCATGGTAGAGGTCGCGAGCCAGCCCAACGGGTCCTTGCTGAGCGCGACATAGCCCCCGGTCGGCAGCCACCCCAGATCGACCGCGAACAGAATGATCATCAGAAGACCGAGGTAGAAGTTGGGCAGCGAAATACCCAGCATGGCGAACACCATCGTCGCCTGATCGATCCAGGTGTTCTGCTTCAACGCCGCGACGATGCCGCTGACCAGCCCGATCGTCAGCGTCAGCACCAGCGCATAGGCGGACAGCGCCAATGTCACCGGCAGGCGTTGCATCATCACCTGCACCACCGGCTGTCCCAGCAGCAGCGACCGCCCGAGGTCCCCGATCAGCAGATTGGCATACCACCGCCAAAGCTGCGTCAGCACCGGCTGATCCAGGCCGAGGTCGTGCCGGATGTTGGCGATCTGCTCCGCCGTGGCCGAGATGCCGGCGATGGCAATGGCCGGGTCGCCAGGGATCATGTGGATCATGCCGAAGGTAATCAGGCTGACGATCAGCATGATCGGCAGGGCGCTACCCAGCCGTTGGACCAGAACGCGACCCATTCAGCGGGTTAGCCACACATTGGACATGCGCGGGATGCGGAACGGCGCGAAACCCCCGACATTGGCGCGCGTGCCTTGCACCTTGGTGTAGGAGCCGAACGGGATGGCGTAGACTTTCTCAAGCACCAGCTTCTGCATCTTCGCGAAGGCCGCCTGGCGACCCTCGGCCGTCGGCAGGTCGTTCATTTCCTTCCAGATGGCGAGCACCTCGGGGTCGTCCACCCCGCCCTTTGGCTTATAGGTCGCGTTGGGCTGCACCAGGAACTGCATGGTGGCCAGGGCGCCGAGCGCGGGCTGGGTGCCCCAGCCGGTGAAGTGAAAATTCCAGCCTTCGGTGGTGTTCAGCATCAACTGCACCGATGTCGGCCAATCCACCACCTTCATCTGGGCGTTGATCCCGACGGCCTGGAGCTGCTGCTGCATGACCAGCGCCGCGTTGTACATCGACGGGTAGTCCTTGTTGGTCATCAGGATGACCGGCTCGCCTTTATAGCCTGCCTCGGTCAGGTATTTCTTCGCCAGGTCGGCGTTGTGGAGGTTGTAGGTTTCCTTGCCCGCGTCGGTGTAGCTGGGTTGGTTCGGATACTGAAAACCGACATTCAGCCGGTAATTGCCGTCGGACGCGGCATCCATGATCTCATCCATGTCCAGCGCCGCCTGGATGGCTTTGCGGACCAACAGGTTGTCGGTGGGCGGCGCGGAGGTGTTGGGATCGGCGATCTGAATCCACCAGTTGTTCAGCGGCAGAATGGTAATTTTGGGGTCTTTCTTCAGGTCCGGCAGCGATTTGGTGGGCAGGTCCTCGACCGCGTGCAATTCGCCGGTTTTCAGGCCGGCGACACGCGCGCCGGGTTCGGTCACGATACGGAATGTCACCGTATCCAGGCACGCCACCTTGTAGCCGCCAAAACCCGTGCGGTTTTCGAAGCTGGTGTTAGGCTGGTAGGCGTCGTAGCGCTTCAGTTTGACGAAGCTGCCGGGCACGGACTCCACCAACTGGAACGGGCCGGTGCCGATCGGGTTGGTCAGCTGCTGCGCTGCCACGTCCCGGTTTTCCGAGGGGATAATGACGATGGGGACGCTGAAGGAACTCAGCGCCTCGATGAACGTCGGCTGCACCACCTTCATGTGGATCACAAAGGTCGAAGCATCCGGTGCGTCCCAGCTTTTGACGTTGTCCAGCGTGGAGCGCTGGTTGCCAACCTTGCTGTATCGGTCGAACGACGCCACCACATCGGCCGATGTCATGGGTTTGCCGTTGTGAAAATGGATGTTGGGCCGCAGCTTGAACGTATAGGTCAGACGATCCGGCGCTTCCTCCATCGACGCCGCGAGTTCCAGGATCGGACGGTTATTGTCATCCCGCGTCATCAGCGTTTCGTAGATGTTCATCGCGATGTTACGGGTCGAAATCGTCGACGACGTCATCTGGTCCAGGGTGTTGATGTTCGCTTCCTGCCCGAAGACAAAATCCCCGCCCGTGGTGGGGCATTTGAACGGCGCCGCATGGGCAACGGGCACGGCAAGGCCAAGGCCGGCAAGCAGCATGAACGAATATCGGCGCATCGGCGGAAGCCCCTGTCTGGTTCTTTCGCCGGAGCCTGGGCGCGGGCGAACCCCCGCGTCAAGGCCTTGTTGCTTGACATCTGTTCGGCTTGGCGCCCAGCGTCGCGGCATGTTGCAGATGGAACTGCCGGTCACCGGCTACCTCGACCGGTTCTCCCACCGGCCCGGCGAGGTTTTCACCGCCTTTGTGAGCCTGCGTGAGGGTTCGGCCTATCGGGCGCGCCTGGTACGCGTTATCGGCGGCGACCCCAATCCGGATGGGCCGGGCATGCGGTTGGAGGATCTGGCGCACCGCCTCGACCGCGCATGCGTCGGCGTACGGCAAGACATCGCATTGGGTTCGTACGCAACCATCCAATGTGGGCCAGCAGCCGGCCCGAATGCCCGACGCACCTGGAGCATCCTGGTGTGCCCGACCTTGCCGGGTACCGAAGGCACCGTGTTCTCCGAAGAGGCGGATGGCTGCCGCGTGTCGCTGTCCGTGTCGGGCGACGGCGCGGCTGCTCGCCTTCGTTGGCCGTCAGGTTCGGTGACGGTGACAACCAATGGCCGCATGCTGGCAAACCATTGGTACCGCGTGTGGGTTGGCGCCGATCCCGTCAGCGGGCAGGTCATTGTCGGCCAGCAGCCGCTCGATGGTGGCGCAGCGGTCTGCATGCGGGCTACCGCGTCCGGGCTGGAACTGCCGGACCGCGGCACAATTATGTTCGCGGCGGAAAACCCGGCCGCACCGACGCATCATTTCACCGGCAAGCTGGAAGATCCGTCGATCCTGCGAGGCTGTGTCGAGGCGTGGCCTTCGCCGTTTACCGTTCTGGCAGCATGGGATTTCTCCCGCGACATTCCCAGCCAAACGGTAGTCGATACCGGCCCCGACGCCTGCCATGGCCAGCTGATCAATCTGCCCACCCGCGCGGTGGTCGGCGCCGCCTGGACCGGCTTGGAAATGTGCTGGCGGCACGCCCCGCGCGACTATGCCGCCATCCATTTCCATGCCGACGATCTCGGCGATTGCGAGTGGGAGCCAAGCTACACCTGGAACGTGCCCGACGATTTGCCCAGCGGCGCCTACGCTTTTCATCTGACCTGCGAAAGCGGGGAGGATTTTCTGCCGTTCTATGTGCTGCCCAAGCGGGCGGGCCCCTTTGCTCCGATCGCGTTCCTGGCTTCGACGTTTACCTATCAGGCCTATGCCAATCACGCGCGCGGCAGCGCGGATGCCGCTTACCAGGATCGTGTCGGCGCCTGGGGGGCCTATCCCTACAATCCAGACCAATACCCCGCGTACGGGCGGTCGATGTACAACGTGCATCTGGACGGCAGCGGCATCGGGTTTTCCTCCCGCCTGCGCCCGATGCTGACCATGCGGCCGGGATTCCTGACGTTCAACGACGCGCGCGGGTCGGGATTGCGGCACTATCCGGCGGACACGCATTTACTGGCCTGGCTGGATGCCAAGGGCATCGCATTCGACATCGTCACGGATGAAGACCTGGACGATGGCGGTGTGGAACTGTTGCGTCCCTACCGCGCCGTGCTGACCGGATCGCACCCGGAATACCACACGCCGCGGACGCTGGACGCGTTGGCCGCCTTCACCCATGGCGGCGGGCGGATGGCCTATCTCGGCGGCAATGGCTTCTACTGGCGGGTGGCACGCGACCCCGCGATGCCCTGGGCGATCGAGCTGCGTCGGGCCGAAGGCGGCGTTCGCACATGGGCCGCCGAACCGGGCGAATATTACCACCAGCTCGATGGCGCCTACGGCGGGCTATGGCGGCGCAACCGGCGGCCGCCGCAGATGCTGGCCGGCGTTGGATTCTCCGGCCAGGGACTGTTCGAGGGCACCCATTATCGGCTGCTGCCGGCGGCGCGGGATCCCGCATTCGCCTGGATGTTCGAGGGCATCGACGGTGATATACTGGGCGATTACGGCCTGTCCGGCGGAGGCGCGGCGGGGTTTGAGATGGACCGCGCCGACCCCGCCTTGGGCACCCCCGACGGCACCGTGATTTTGGCGCGATCCGAGGACCCGCCCGCGTCCTTCTTCACCGTCCCGGAAGAAGTGCTGGCGGGCCGTCGTACCGTATCCGGGGAACGGTTGGAGGATTTGATGCGGGCAGAAATCGTTTATTTCGAAACCGCGGGCGGCGGCGCGGTGTTCTCGGTCGGATCGATCACTTTCTGCGGCAGCCTGTGGCGCAACGGTTTCGAGGGACCGGTATCCCGGTTGCTAGAGAACATCGTTCGCAAGTTCGGCGCGCCATGACGGATAATGGATCGCAGAAACGCTCCGCGAGTTATCGTCTGCCAGTGACCGACACCGATTTCCTGCTGCGCGACGAAATGCGGGATATCCGATTCGCGCTGGAATACTCGAAGGCCGAGTTGGGCCTGCGCGACTGGGGAATTCGCTCCACCGTTATCGTTTTCGGCAGTGCGCGCGTGCTGCCGGACACAACCCGTTACGATGCGGCTCGCGCCTTCGCTCGCATTGCGTCCGAACGCGGTGGTGCGCAGGCGCCGCACCACCGGTGGCGGGACAACGTCATCGCCACCGGCGGCGGGGGCGGCATCATGGAAGCCGCCAATCGCGGCGCCATGGAGGCCGGTGCGCCAAGCATCGGTTTCAACATCGCCCTGCCGCATGAGCAGGAGCCGAATGCGTATTCCACGCCGGAATTGACGTTCCAGTTCCATTATTTCGCGATGCGCAAGATGCACATGGCGATGCGGGCCAACGCGCTGGTGGTGTTCCCTGGCGGGTTTGGAACTATGGATGAGCTTTTCGAGTTGCTCACCCTGGTTCAGACGAAGAAGATGCGTGCGGTGCCGATCGTGCTGTTCGAGGAAGCCTACTGGCGGAAGGTGTTATCCTTCGAATCGTTTCTGGAAGAGGGAATGGTCGACGCGGACGAACTGGCTCTGTTCGAGTTCGCGGACACACCGGAGGCCATATGGGATGTTTTGGTGCGGCGCGGGCTGAAAATGGGGGAGAGCGCCTAACGCTCTCTTACCCCGGCAACTCCAATACATTCTTCGATAGAATATTCCGCTGGATTTCGTTCGAGCCGGCATAAATCGTCGCTGGCCTGGATTGCAGGAACAGACCTGTGGGATTCAATTCCCTGTTGCCGTCCATTGGACCGAGGTCGCCGCCATACTCCCCGGCGATTTCCAACGCCGTTTCCGTAATGCGCTGAAATAACTCCGTCTGGTTGATTTTCAGCATCGAAACATCGGAGCCGAGCGTCTCGCCACGGCGGACTTTTTCGACGAATGTTTCAAATAGGTCCTTGTGATCTTCAAGGTCCAGCCGCAGCCTGGTGTAGCGGTCCTGGAATCGATCGTCCTCCCACACACCCATTCGTTCCGCGACGCCCTTCAGCGCTTTCAGGGCGTAGGCCGACTGGCGGGGGGAACCGGAGCCAATGCGTTCGAAACTGAGCAGGGCCTTGGCCATGCTCCAGCCTTTGTCGATCTGGCCGACCAGGTTGTCCTTGGGCACGCGGACATTGTCGAAGAAGGTTTCGCAGAACTCGTCCGCCATATCGATGTTGGTGATCGGGCGAACGGTGATGCCGGGTGTGTCCATGGGAACGAGCAGGAAGCTGATGCCATCCTGCTTCTTGGCCTGCTTGTTGGTGCGAACGAGCAAAAAGATCCAGTTGGCGTCCATAGCCAGCGAGGTCCAGATTTTCTGCCCGTTCACCACCCAATGGTCGCCGTCCAGCACCGCCTCGGTGCGCAGCGACGCCAGATCGGAGCCGGCGTTCGGTTCGGAGTAGCCCTGGCACCAGATATGTTCGCCGACGAGGATTTTCGGCAGGAAATTCTGCTGCTGCTCAGGGCGGCCAAACTTGATCAGCAGCGGGCCGATCATGGTCATGCCCATGTCGTTCAGGCGGGCGCAGCCGTAGCGTTCCTTTTCCTCCAGGAAGATCAGTTGCTTGCTGGCGGAGATGCCCATCCCGCCGAATTGCTTGGGCCAGTTGGGGGCGAGCCAGCCTTGCGCGGCGAGCTTCATGTACCACGGCTTGTTTTCGTGGAAATGCAGTCGTTTCGGCGGGTTGCGGATGTCCGCCGGGTAGTTGTCATGGATCCAGGTCCGCACATGCGTGCGGAATTGGTCGTCGGACAGGGAGTCGAGGTCTTCGGCGGCGGACATGGTTCCGACCCTTTCAAACAAACGGTGCCGGCTTCGCCTCACGGAACGAAGTCCCGCTTTCAGCGAGTTGCCGCAACAGCGCGGATGGTGCCCAGCGCTCGCCATACTGCTGATGCCAGTTCGCGATCTGGTTGTACACGTCCCGCACCCCGATGCCGTCGGCCCAGAACATCAGCCCGCCGCGATATCGTGGGAAACCGAACCCATGCAGCCACATCACGTCGATGTCGCTGGCTCGGTAGGCCTTACCTTCCTCCAGGATTTTGCACGCCTCGTTGACCGAGGAAAACAGCAACCGCCGCAGGATTTCCTGATCGGTGAATTGCTTCTGCGGCACGCGCATCTCCGCGGCCACGCTCTTGATGATCGCCGCGACTTCCGGGTCTGGATGAGGCGTCCGGTCACCCTTCTCGTAGCGGTACCAACCAGCGCTGGTCTTTTGCCCGAAGCGGCCCATCTCCACCAACTTATCGGCGATCGGCAGCTTGCGGTAATTGGGGTTCGCCAAAGCGCGGCGTTTGCGCCCTTCGGCGCCGATATCCAAACCCGCAAGATCGCCCACCGCGAAGGGCCCCATCGGGTAGCCGAAATCGACCATCGCCTTGTCGACCTGCTCGGGGAGGCATCCTTCCTCGAGGAGAATAACCATTTCGCTGTTGAACGGCGCCCGCGACCGGTTGGCCACGAACCCATCGGTGTTGCCGGCCATGGCAGAAATCTTGCCGATCCGCCGGCCCAGCGCCATCGCGGTCGCCAGCGTGTCCGGCGATGCTTTCGGCGGACGCACCACTTCCAGCAGTTTCATCACGTTGGCCGGGGAGAAGAAATGCGTGCCCGCCACCTTCTCCGGCCGTTTCGTCACCATCGACAACTCGTCGAGGTCCAGCGCCGAGCTGTTGGAGAACAGATATGCGTTGGGGTTCATCACCTCATCGAGTTTTTGGAAGACCGGGATTTTCACGTCCATGCGCTCGAACACCGCTTCGACAACAACGTCGCAGTCCTTGATATCGTCGTAGCCGGCGACGGGATGGATGCGGGCCAGACGGCGATCCATTTCGTCCTGTGCTAGGCTGCCGCGTTTCACCGACGTGGCGTAATTGGCCGCGATCCGCGCCATGCCGCGATTGAGGCCTTCCTCCGTCGCGTCCATAATCCGCACGTCATAGCCGAAATCGGCGAACGACATGGCGATGCCGCCGCCCATGGTGCCAGCGCCGATTACCGCGGGTTTGGAGAAATCCGCCGCCTTCATCGAAGCCGGCATATCCGGCAGTTTCGCGACCTCCCGTTCGGCGAAGAAGGCGTAACGCAGGGCCTTGGCCTCGTCGGCGTTTTCCAGTTCGAGGAAGAGTTCCTGCTCCCGCTTCATGCCCTCATCGAACGGCAACGCGCAGGCCGCTTCTACGGCCGCGATGCAGTTATACGGCGCCTTCTGGTTGCGCGCCCGGCGGGCGATGGATTTGCGCATGGCGTCGAAAATGCCGGGCTCGGCCTTTGCTTCGCGGTCGCGCACGCGGGGCAGCGGGCGGATGTTAGCGACGGCACGCGCCTTCTTCACGGCGGCTTCGCGCAGGTTGGCGCCTTCGGGGATCACTTCATCCAGAATGCCCAGCTTCAACGCCTCCGGCGCCGGAACGTGGCGACCGGACACGATCATTTCCAGCGCGGTTTGCGGGCCGGCCAGCCGAGGCAGCCGCTGTGTGCCGCCGCCACCCGGCAGAATGCCGATCAGAACCTCCGGCAGACCGACTTTCGCCGAGGGCACCGCGATCCGGTAATGGCAACCCATCGCGTTTTCCAGCCCGCCGCCGAGGGCAAAACCGTGGATGGCCGCCACGACCGGTTTTGGGCTGCGATCCATGATGTCGTAGGTGCGCTCCCCCAGCGGCGCGCGCTTGCGGCCGGTGCCGAAGCCGCGAATGTCGGCGCCGGCGATGAAGCTGCGGCCGTCGCCCATCAGCACCATCGCCTTGATCGAGGGATCGCCATTGGCCTTATTCAGGCACGCGATAATGCCATCGGCCACACCTGGCCCGAGCGCGTTGACGGGCGGGTAGTTGACGATGATGACGCCGATATCGCCGTCTTTTTCCAGGCGGACGACAGGTTGGTCGGTCATTGCTGCGTTCCTCGGTTTGGTGGGAGGGAGGATAGGCGGGGTGGCGGCACCCTGTCCACGACTCGGCGGGAAGCGGTAGTGTGCCGGAATGACGCCGCAGGAATTCATCGCCAAATGGCAGGCCAGCACCCGCAATGAGCGCGCGGCGTGCCAGGAGCATTTCATCGACCTCTGCCACTTGCTGGAGGAGCCGACTCCTGGCTCCGATCCGACGGGGGAGAAGTATGCGTTCGAGAAGGGCGCCACCAAGTTTACCGGCGACGGCGGCTGGGCCGATGTTTGGAAGGCCGGGCATTTCGCGTGGGAGTACAAGAAGAAGCGCGGCGATCTGAACGCGGCGCACCGGCAGTTGCTGCTGTATGCCGGCCCGCTGGGCAATCCGGCGCTGCTGATTGTGTCCGATATCGAGCGGATCGTGATCCGCACCAACTGGACGAACGCGGTCACCGAGACGCATGAAATCCTGCTGACCGAGTTGGCCAACCCGCTCCGGTTACGGTTGCTGAAATGGGCGTTTTCCGACCCCGAGCAATTGCGGCCGGCGCGGACTCGGCAGGCGCTGACGGAAGAAGCCGCGGCCGAGTTCGCTGACCTGGCTCGGCGGCTCCGAGAACGTGGGCACAATCCTCAAGTGGTGGCACATTTCGTCAACCGGCTGGTGTTTTGTTTTTTCGCCAATGACGTTGGGCTCCTGCCGAAGGGCCTGTTCGACCAGATGCTAGCGATGTCCAAGCGCCGTCCGACCAGAGCCGCTGACTTTATCGGCCAACTGTTTGGTGCCATGGCAAAAAGTGGCGGTATGGTCGGGTTTGTCGACGTGCCCTGGTTCAACGGTGGGTTGTTCGAAGACGGCGCCGCGCTACCGCTCGATGTAAAAGACATCGATATTCTGATCGGCGTCGGCAAGCTGCATTGGGCGGAGATCGACCCATCGGTGCTCGGCACGTTGTTCGAGCGGGGCCTGGATCCAGACAAGCGCAGTCAATTGGGAGCACACTACACTGATCGGGCCAAGATCGAGATGCTGATCGACCCGGTGATTCGGCGACCCTTGCTCGCTGAGTGGGCGGAGGTGCGGGCCCGTATTGAAACTGCGCTGGCCCAATCGGCGCCTCGCGGACGGCGAGCGATGGATGGAAAAGACGCCGCGCAGGAACTGTACCATGGATATTTGCAGCGGCTGCGGAACTTCCGCGTGCTCGATCCCGCCTGCGGGTCCGGCAATTTCCTGTACGTGAGTTTGCAGGCGCTGAAGGATTTGGAGCATCGAGCCAGTGTAGAGGCGGAAACCCTTGGGCTGCAGCGTGAATTCCCGCAGGTCGGGCCGGAAACGATGCTCGGGATCGAGATCAACCCCTATGCGGCGGAGCTCGCTCGGGTTTCGGTGTGGATCGGACATATCCAGTGGACCCGATCTCATGGGTACGCGGCACCGTCCGATCCTGTATTAAAGCCGTTGGACACGATCGAATGTCGGGACGCGATACTGACGCCTGACGGTAGGATGGCGGAATGGCCGAAGGCGGATGTTATTGTAAGTAATCCCCCCTTCTTGGGCGACAAGGAGATGATTGGACGGTTAGGTGAGGAATACACCCAAGCATTGAGGCATGCCTACCGATCGAGGATTGCGTCGGCGGTCGATCTTGTATGTTACTGGTTTTTAAGAGCGTGGGACCAAATCGTATCCGGGTCGGCCCAACGAGTCGGGTTGGTTGCGACTCAGTCAATTCGCCGTGGTTCGAACCGGCAGGCATTGGAGCAAATCGCCAAGATCGGCGGGATATTCGACGCTTGGAGCGATGAGCCGTGGACCGTCGATGGCGCTGCCGTACGCGTTTCCCTGGTGTGTTTTGCCGAAGCCCCAGCGGACAGAATAACACTCAACAACCGGTCAGTACCAGTTATATACTCCGACCTTTCGGCAACTGGTGCAGACCTCACCACAGCGGCACGATTGACCGAGAATCGCGGCATATGCTTTCAGGGGCCTGTGAAAATCGGTGATTTCGATGTCCCTGGTGAAACAGCGCGGGCATGGCTGACAGCCCCTCTGAATCCGAATGGTAGGGGTAACTTGGACGTCGTACGACCGTGGGTGAACGGCCACGATCTGACGCAGCGGCCTTCGGACACTTGGATTATCGACTTCTATGACATGTCGGAGACCGATGCTTCGTACTATGTGCAGCCATTTTCATGGGTGAAGACACACGTAAAGCCGGCTCGGGATAAAAACAGGCGAGATAAGCGACGACTTTGCTGGTGGAAGCACGGGGAGACAGTACCGGGCCTTCGCAATGCCGCTGCTGAAGTAGAACGATTCATCGCGACGTCGCGAGTTGCTAAACATCGCATTTTCGTTTGGTGCGATGCTACAACACTGCCGGATAGCCGTGTATATGCGTGGATGCGTGCGGACGACGTCTTTTTGGGCATCCTGCACAGTCATGTACACCAAATCTGGACGCTGGCGCTCGCCTCGCGTCATGGCGTTGGGAATGATCCCACCTACAACAGCCGGACTTGTTTCGAAACATTCCCATTCCCCGAACACTTAACCCCCAACCTTCCAGCCGCGTCCTATGCCGACAACCCGCACGCCCAGGCCATCGCCATAGCCGCCCGGGACCTCGTGGAGAAACGCGACCTCTGGCTCAACCCGCCGGACCTCACCGAACGTGTGCCGGAGGTCGTGCCCGGCTACCCCGACCGGATCGTCCCTCGTGACGCCAAAGCGGCTGCCACCCTGAAAACCCGCACCCTAACAAACCTCTACAACACACGCGGCACGCCGGAGGGCACCTGGCTCGACGCGCTCCATCGCGTCTTGGACGAAGCCGTTGCCGCCGCTTACGGCTGGCCGGCCGATCTTCCGGACGACGAAATACTGGCGCGCCTGCTCGCTCTCAATCAGGCACGCCAGCCGAAGTAGTCAGCGCCGCGGATTGCAGAAGCCGGATCCAGCGTTGGCAAAATACGGTCACCGCCCTCGCGGATCTTCAGCAGGACCGGATGAGACGGCAGCTCAACGAACGCCAGCAGAGGGCCCTGTTGCGCCTGCTACGCGAAGGGTCGTATGGCTTCGATCTTGGCTTGACCGCCGCCAACTATATCGCGATCAGCAAGGCGTCGGCCGCGACGGCGACCCGCGATCTGGCGGACATGGTGGCGGAAGCTGCGTTGGTCCGAACGGGCGAGCGGCGGTATGCTCGTTATGCCGTCAACATCGTGCCCCGCCACATAAGGTAGCCCATGCAAGCCATCGTCCGCCCCTCCGGCCAACTCGTTGTCCGCGACCGCATA
Source organism: Acetobacteraceae bacterium (assembly GCA_025352375.1). GTDB lineage: Bacteria > Pseudomonadota > Alphaproteobacteria > Acetobacterales > Acetobacteraceae > Rhodopila. Next base: position 25,466 of record JANXTL010000121.1, read on the forward strand.
TACCGCGCGGCGATCGGCGCACACGGCGTGCTGATACATAAGGAGGAAGGGGACGAAGCCACCCCCGCCGGGTTGCTTCCCTTGCGCCGCGTCTTGTATCGCGCCGACCGGGTTCCGCCGCCGCGATGCGCCGTGCCGCTGGAGCCGATCGGCCGCGACGACGGGTGGTGCGACGATCCATACTCACGCGATTACAACAAGATGATCCGCCTGCCGCACGACGATCGGCACGAGGAACTTTGGCGCAAAGACGGCCTCTACGACATCGTCGGCGTGTTGGGGTGGAACGACCGCCCCATTCAGAAAAAGCGCGGGTCGGCAATCTTCCTGCATGTCGCGCGCCCGGATTATGCGCCCACACAGGGTTGCGTCGCGTTGTCGCTGCCGGACCTCCGCGCCGTACTGGCGGCAGGCGTGACGGAACTGCTGGTGTTGGATATGCGGTAAAAAGCCAACGCGTTTTCCGCGAACAGTTTTCGCCGCGCGGCCTCCGGCATATCGGCCGTCACCATCTTGAACTGGCAGAAAATCCAGTCCCAGCTTGCCTTCACCCCATCCACCGGGTGGTTGGAGGCGAACATGCAACGGTCCGCCCCGAACATCGAAATGGTGTCGCGGATGATCTCGCCGTGCATCGCCAGCGTCCAGGGCTTGCCCTTCACGGTGAAGCCGGAGATTTTGCACCAAACATTGGGGCAAGCTGCCAGTGCCTCCATGCCCTTACGCCATATCGCGACTTGTTCCGGGGAACGATCCAGCGGGTAGCCGGTGTGGTTCAGCACGATCCGCATGGCCGGATGTTCGCGGCAGACCTCCGCCGCTTCTTCCAGGTGGTACCATGGAACTCGCAAATCCCACGACAGGTCGTATTTCTCCAACAGCGCCAAGCCCTTGCGCCATTTCGGGTCCTGCAGGCTGCGGGGCTGGCCACGTACGCTGTCGCCGGGGCCGGAGGCGATGATGGGCTTGGTGCGAATGCCGCGCACCAGCGGGAAGCGCTTGTGGCCGGCCAGGATTTCCTCGGAGTGCGGCGTATCCACCCATACATGCGCCACGATCGCGTTGGGCATGCCGTGTTCGGCCGCCATGCGCGTGACCCATTCGGTTTCGGCCAGTTGCTGGGAGCGATCGCACTCGGCTTCGATATGAACGGTGGCGATGACGTTGTGCAACGCCGTGTCGCGGCGGTATTCCGGTGGCAGATACGACCGGCAAATGCGGGAATAATCGCCGAGGAACCCGTGATCTCCCGTTTCGAGCCAGGGGTATCGGATAGGGCCGTCCAGGTCCCACAGGTGGTGATGGGCGTCGGCGATCGGCAGCTCGTCGTCGGTCATGGCGTGTTATTCTCCCGAAATTCAGGCATCACTTCCTTGCCGAAAATGCGTAATGCCTCTCGCGAACCACCGACATCCATCAACAGCATATAGCGGATCCCCGCGGCTTCGTACACCCGCAGACGAGCAATGATTTCCTCGGGCGTGCCGATCAGCGCATCGGTTTCGGTCATGCGGCGCATGTCGGCCTCGTCGCCGTGGCCCTGGAAATGATTTCCTTCCACCGGTCCGGATGGCGGCAGCGACAATTCCTGCACATTCTTCATGAAGCGGATGCGTAACTCGTGCTGGCGGTTCCGTTCCTCCGGCGTATAGCAAACGTGCAGCGCGCGCGTGACCCCGGCCGAGAAGGGATCGTAGATCCGCCCGGTCTGTTCCACGGCATCGCGGAAAATTGCGACCTTTTCGCCCACGGCCTCGGGCGTGCCGTGCTGCGCGATCAGCAGGTTCATGCCGTCGTTCGCGGTCTTGATAATCGACGCCGCGCTGTTGGCGCCGATCCACAGCGGGGGGTGCGGGCGTTGCAGCGGTGCCGGCTCCACCACCACGTCGTCGTAGTTCCAATACGGACCGCGATGCGAAAAGCGGCCCGGCGTCGTCCACGCTTTGCGGATGAACGCCAGGCATTCCCGATACCGAGCCTCGGCCTCGTCCATGGACATGTGGAAGCCGTGAAATTCGTTGTAGCGGTAGCCGCGCCCCACCCCGAGGTCCAAGCGGCCGCCGGAAAGCACGTCAACCGTTGCCGCCTGTTCGGCGAGCAAAGCCGGGTTGTGCCAGGGCAGTACCAGCACGGCGGTGCCGAGGCGCATGCGTTTGGTCCGCGCCGCCAGGAACGACAGCAGGTTGAGCGACGCCGACACCTGGCCAAAGCCGGTAAAATGGTGCTCCACCAGGAATACACTCTCGAACCCGAGTTCCTCGGCTTCCACCACGTAATCGATGAAATCGTGCAGCTGCTGGCTGTCGCTGGGCTGGTCGCCCACGGACGTGCGGGCGCCACCGAAAAGTCCGAAGCGCATTGTGTCTCCCCTCTGGACGAAACGCCGGCAAAGCGTCACGGTTCGACGATAGAATTGGGAGAACGACCATGCAACTCGGGATCCATTTGCCGCATATCGGTCGCAAAGCGGGGCCGGACTCCATCCGCCGGGTGGCGATGCAGGCCGAGGAACTGGGTTTGTCCGACGTATGGGTCAGCGAGCACATCATCGTGCCGAAGGATGGCGGCTACCCGCCGTCGCCCAATTTCTGGGACCCGGTGCTGACCCTCACCTGGGCCGCTGCCTGCACCAGCCGCGTCCGACTCGGCACGTCCGTGCTGGTGTTGCCGCTGCGGCATCCGTTGCCGTTGGCAAAGGAACTGGCGACGCTGCACAACCTGTCGAACGGACGCCTGATCCTGGGCGGCGGCGTCGGCTGGCTGGAGGCGGAGTTCAACGCACTCGGCGTTCCCTTTAAGGAGCGAGGTCGCCGCATGGACGAAGGCATCGCCATGATGCGCGCCGTATGGACGCAGGACCCGGTAACATTCCCAACGAAATATATCCCGGCCGAAATCGAGAACATGCGGTCCCAACCGCAGCCGATCTCGCACATTCCCATCTGGATTGGCGGATCCTCCGACGCCGCCATTGCCCGCGCCCAGCGCAACGACGGCTGGCACGGCAGCCGCGTGAAGCCGGAAGGGGCGGCGGACATGGTAAAGCGCTTGCGCGCCGGCCGGCCCGACGAAGACTGGATCATTTCGCTGCGGGTGAACATCGACGCCGCCAACGTTGACGAAATGAAAACCGCGCTCGCGATATATCGCGACGCCGGGGTGCAGCATGTGATGGCCGCGCCGGAAGATCGCGACATCGACACATACATGCGGACTGTGGAACGGTTCGCCCGTGTTGGCGAAGGGCTGTAGGAGGTCATGACCGCACTCCCTCCAGGCGCCATCGACTGCGACCTCCACGTCACCGTCCCCAACATGGCGGCGTTGCTGCCGTACATGAGCGAAGCGTGGCGGGAGATGATTGTCTCCCGCGGCACCGACGGGCTGGAGCTGGCGAGCTACCCGAAGGATGCGCCGATCGCCTGCCGCCCCGGCTGGCGGCCGGCCGGCGATCTGCCTTGGCTCCAGAAGCACGCGCTGGACGGGTTCGGGACCAGCCGAGCGATCCTGACCTGCCTGCATGGGGGGCAAGCGGTGCATTCGGAGGATTTGGCGCAGGCGCTGTGCGGCGCGGTGAACGACTGGTTGATCGATCATTGGCTGAATAAAGACGAGCGCCTGCGTGCCGGCATCGTGGTACCCTTCCAAAGTCCCCTTTACGCGGCGGCGGAGATCGAAAAACGCGCCGCCGACCAACGCTTCGTCCAAGTACAGCTTCTCGCATCCGGAGAAATGCTGCTCGGCCGCCGCTATTACTGGCCGATCTATGAGGCGGCGGTGAAACACGACCTCCCCATCGCAATCCACGCCGGCAGCGCGTACCGGCATGCGCCGACGTCGGTTGGCTGGCCGTCGCATTTCACACAAGACTACGTGCACCAGACGATGGCGTTCGAGGCGCAGCTGCTCAGCCTGATGGGGGAGGGCGTGTTCAACCATTTCCCGACGCTGAAGGTCGTGCTGCTGGAGTCCGGCGTGACCTGGCTTCCGGCCTTCTTGTGGCGCGCCATCAAGTCCTGGCGCGGTCTGCGCGGCGAAACCCCATGGTTCACCCAATCCCCCGGCGACCTGGTGCGTCAGCACGTGCGGCTGACCGCGCAGCCGTTCGACGCGCCGGGCGCCGCCGAGGTGGAACGCATTGTCGAACACATCGGCGGCGATCATATGCTATTATTCGCCACCGATTTTCCCCACCACCACTTCGAGGGGACCGACTCCCTGCCCCCCGGCCTGTCGGCCGAAGCGATCCGCAAGATGGCCATCGACAACCCGATGGAAACGTACCCGCGCCTCAAGGAGACTCTACCATGAGCGATGTCCTGGAACGCCCCAATGACGAAACGACGGGGGCCGTGAAAGCGGGCATCGTCGACTGCGACATCCACCCGACGATGAAGTCGAAGTCGGAGCTATATCCCTGGCTGGCGGAGCGCTGGCGCAAACATCTGGCGGAGTATGGAGCGCAACCGAGGGTGCCGTTTACCACGGGCACGCAATATCCCAAGGCCGCGCCCGCCACGGCCCGTCGCGACGCCTGGCCACCGAATGGAGGGCCGCCGGGGTCCGATCTGGCCTTCATGCAGGCGCAGTTGCTGGACGCGAACGACATTGCGCTGGGCATTCTGGCACCGCTGTCGGGGGCCGCGCGCAACACCGATCTCGGCGCGGCTTACTGCCATGCAGTGAACGAGTGGCAGATTGAAAACTGGGTAAAGCCGGAGCCGCGGCTGCGTGCGTGCGTCACCGTCGCCCATGAGGACTCTGACCTGGCAGTCGAGGAAATCTCCCTGCGCGCCGGCGATCCGAATTTCGTCCAGGTGCTAATGCCGTCGAAGACGAATGAACCGTTGGGACGCAAGCGATACTGGCCGATCTACGCCGCCGCGCAGGCGTCGAACTTCCCCATAGCCATCCATGTGAACAGCGTCGGCGGCGGCTATGCCTCCACTCCCGGCGGCTGGCCGAGCTATTATTTGCAGGACCACCACATCAACGTGCACAGCTTCCAGGCGCAGGTTGCCTCGCTGGCGCTGGAGGGCGTGTTCGAAGAATTTCCTCGGTTGCGCTTCCTGATGATTGAGGGCGGCTTCGCCTGGCTGCCGTCTTTGTGCTGGCGGCTTGACAAGCAATGGGCGCTGAACCGCGATGAGCTGCCTCGGTGCAAGCGCCCGCCGTCGGAATACATCCGGGAAAGCATGTGGTTCACCACCCAGCCGATGGAGGAACCCGAACACGCCGAACATTTGCGGGATACGCTGGGCTGGATCGGCTGGGACCGGGTGTTGTTCGCCACCGACTACCCGCATTGGGATTACGATGACCCACGCGGCGCCTTCCCCATTCGGTTGAGCAACGCCGAGCACACCATGGTGTTCCGGGACAATGCCATGGGGTTGTACGGGCTGACCTGACTCTCGACTTGTAAGGACAGCCGTACTGCCGTATTTACCTACCCAACGTCCAACCCTGATCGCGCGAGACAAAAAGTGACCGAAATCGCCATCACCCGCACCGCCACGCCCAAACAGCCCCCGGCCGATGAGACGCTGACGTTCGGAACGGTCTTCACCGACCACATGTTCATGATGGAGTACCATGAGGGGCAGGGCTGGCACGACCCGCGCATCGTTCCCTACGCGCCGTTCAGCATGGATCCGGCCACCTGCGTGCTGCACTACGGGCAGGCGGTCTTCGACGGATGCAAGGCGTTCCGCGGCGCCGACGGGCAGATCCGCCTGTTTCGCCTGAAGGATCATGCGGCCCGCTTGAATAAGTCCGGCCATTACCTCTGCATGCCGGAGATTGACCCGGCACTGGTCGAGGAATCGATCCGGGCGCTGGTGGAGGTCGACCAGCATTGGGTGCCGAAAAAGGCGGGCACATCTTTATACGTGCGTCCGACCATCATCGCGACCGAGGCGTTCCTGGGCGTGCACCCGTCGCATTCGTATTTGTACTACGTGATCCTTTGCCCGGTGGGTGCTTACTACAAGGAAGGCATGAACCCGGTGCGCATCCTGGCCTCCGACACACATGTGCGGGCGGTTAAAGGCGGGTTGGGCGCGGCGAAAACCGCCGGCAACTACGCCGCGTCGCTGTTCGGCGCCGAGGAAGCGCAGAAGGCCGGCTACACCCAGGTGCTGTGGCTGGACGGCGTTGAGCACAAATACCTCGACGAGGTCGGCACCATGAACATCATGGTCAAGATCGGTGACGAGGTGATCACCCCGCCGCTGAACGGTGCGATCCTGGCCGGGGTGACACGTGACTCCGTGCTGACGTTGCTGCGGTCCTGGGGCTTGCGCGCGTCGGAGCGGCAGGTCTCCATCGATGAGGTCCTTGCCGCCGCGAAGGCCGGGAATTTGGAAATGTGGGGCACCGGCACCGCCGCCGTGATCTCCCCGGTTGGGGAGCTTGGTTACAAAGGCGAGCGCTACATTATCGGCGACGGCAAGACAGGCGCGCTGACGCAAAAGCTGTACGACACCATCGTGGGGATCCAGTACGGCACCGAAGCCGATCCGCACGGCTGGACCCGGCTGCTGGGGAACCGCATCGGGGGGTGACCCGGATGCGCGGTCCCTGTTAGCATCAGACAGCGTCGGCGTTTGGTCGGCGCGGAGCAGGCTCCGATGCTGTCAGACGACGACCTCCGCCGCTATCTGCGCGATTTGGAAGCCGACAATGTCGAGCGAACGTCCGGTATCGCCGACAAGGAAAAGTTCGGCCAGGCGATTTGTGCGTTTGGGAACGATCTGCCGAACCGGGGCGACACCGGTGTGCTGTTCGTCGGCGTTCGGGATAACGGCGATTGCGCGAATCTCGCGGTCGACGAGCGGCTCATTCAAACGCTCGCCGGATTTCGGTCCGATGGGTCCATCACGCCATTTCCTGTCATGCATGTCCGCAAACACACTTTAGATGGTTGTACGATGGCCATCGTCGAGGTCGCACCGTCCGACAACCCAC
>JANXTL010000127.1 GCA_025352375.1 Acetobacteraceae bacterium
GGATCATGGTCTAAGCCTTTGTTTGAGAGGGTGATTCACGCCCGAGGTTGAAGTCAACCTCAGGCGATCACGCTCTAAGCCTTTGTTTGAGAGGGTGATTCACGCCCGAGGTTGAAGTCAACCTCAGGCGATCACGCTCTAATGTTCAGGTTGTTGCCGATGTTCGGATTGGCACTCTGCTTGTCGCCGTCGGGGCGGTTGTTGTCGTAGTCTCCGTCCAGGTCCTTTTTTGGCGGCGGGGCGGCGTTGGTCTGCGGCGGGGTAGGGGGGCCGGAAATGGCACCGATCAAACTCATGACGAACGTCCTTTGGCATCTTCGCGCGACGTTCTGCCGCGACCGCGCCGGGCATTTTTCGCCGGCCCGGCCATCATGCCCATGAATTGGTGAACAAAAAGTTAACGCGGAACGAGAAAACTGGCGGCTGGCAAGATTTTTTATCGGTGCAGTTTCGCCAAGGTTTCCGTGTTGGCCCGAATGACCAGCATCCGCCGGATCTTCTGCGTGGGCGTCAGCAGTCCGTTTTCCATCGTGAACGGTTCCACCAGCGCATGCTTGCGGATGCGTTCGGTTATGGACAGGCGCTGGTTGACCTCGGTCACCGCAACAGCGACCGCGACATCGTCATACCCCTCGGCCGGCACCAGCAGCGCGGTCAGGCCCGACCGGCCGTCGCCCGAGATCACCGCCTGGGCGATGGCGGGTTCGGCCATCAGCAGACCCTCGATTTTGGCGGGGGAGACATTGTCGCCGCCGGACAGCACGATGATGTCCTTCTTGCGGTCGGTGATGCGCAAATAGCCGTCCGCGTCCAGCGCGCCGATGTCGCCGGTGTGCAGCCACAGATCCTGGATCGCCGCCGCCGTATCGTCCGGGCGGCCCCAGTAGCCGTCCATCACCAGATCGCCGCGCACCAGAATTTCGGCGTCGTCCGCCAGCTTCAGCTCGACCCCCACAAGCGCCGTGCCGACGGTTTCCACCCGGATCGCGTCGGGTGGGTTGCCGGAGATGATTGGCCCCGCCTCGGTCTGGCCGTAGCCTTGAATGATGCGCAAGCCCAGCGCCATGAAGAACCTGCCGACCTCCGGCTCCAGCCGAGCACCGCCGCACACGCAGGCGAGCAGCCGGCCGCCGAAACGGGCGCGGACTTTGGCGCGCACCAGGCGATCTAGGATGGGGTCGAGGATGCGTTCCCCCAGCGTCAGCTTCCCGCCGGCTTCGCGTTTCAGTCCGAGGTCCAGTGCGCGCTGGAACAGCTTCTTCTTCGTACCGGGCTGGCGCGCGACCTGTGCCAGAACGCGGGCGCGAATGACCTCCAGAACGCGGGGGACGACCGTCATGATAGTGGGGCGAATGGTCAGCATGTCCGCCGCCAAATGTTCGGCGCCGCGCGCGTAAACGATCTCGGTTCCCACGCTGGGCAAATAGAAACCGCCGACGGTGTGTTCGTAGGCGTGCGAAGCCGGGAGATAGGACAGGTAGGTCTCATCCTCCATCTTCAAGGGTTTAAGCAGAATGAAAGCACCCTGCATGTTCGACATAATGGCGCGGTGCGGCAGCATCACACCCTTGGGCGCCCCGCCGGTGCCGGAGGTGTAGATCAGGCACGCCAATGCGGTTGGGGGGATCCGGGCGGCTTCGGCCGCGATATCGTCCGCGGGTGCGAGGTCGCCGACCATGCTGGACCAGGATGCGTCCTCCATGACCACCAGCAGGTCCAATTCCCCGGCTTGTTTGACGCGGTCGGCCAACGCGGCGTTGGACACGATAGCGGCGCGCGCGCCGGAATCGCGCAGCAGGTGTGCGTGATCGGCCACGGTGTTGGTGGTGTAGGCAGGGACCGGCACCGCGCGGATCGCCATCAGGGCGGTTTCGGCGATCGGGTACTCCGGCCGGTTCTCGGCGCAGATCAGCACCCTATCGCCCGCACAAACCCCGGCGGCGCGTAGATTCCGGGCGCAAGAAGCCGCCATCCGGGCGAATTCTGACCAGTTTATGCCATGCCAGGCACCGTTTTTGAATGACCGGAGCATCGGCTTGTTGGGCCATGCTCGAGCACGGTCGAACATCATCGCGGCCAAATTTGGCCAGGTCGGGTAACTCCGCACGCGTCCTCCCCCTTTGATGGGGCGTGTTCCTACCTTACATCCTAGTGGAACGCATTAGCCCGAGGACCCCTTCACCATGCCCGAAACCGCCGCGCTGCCCGCCTGGGACTTATCGGACCTCTATCCCGCCCCCGACAGCCCGCAGCTAGAGGCCGATTTCGCTCGGGCCGAAGACGCGGCGAAGGCGTTCGCGGCGACCTTCCAAGGGAAGCTGGCCACGGCGGAGTTGCCAGTGGCGATCGCGGAATACGAGCGAATTCACGAAATCCTCGGGCGCATCGGGTCGTATTCCGGGTTGCTGTTCGCCGGGGATTCGACCGATGCCGCGCTGGGTAAATTCTACCAGACCGTGAGCGAACGCATCACCGCGATCACCACCCATACGCTGTTCTTCACCCTGGAACTGAACCGGATGGACGAGGCACCGGACCCTGGGCGCTATGCTTCGTGGCTGCGGGACCTGCGCGTGTTCCGCCCGCATCAGTTGTCCGATGAGGTTGAAAAGCTGCTGCACGAAAAGGAGGTTGCCGGCGCATCCGCCTGGAGCCGCCTGTTCGACGAAACCACCGCCGGTATGCGCGTCCCGTTCAAGGGGGAGGACCTGACCGTCAGCGCGACCTTGAACAAGCTGTCGGACCAGGATCGGTCGATCCGCGAAGCCGCCGGCAAGGCCATCGGTTCGGCGTTTGGGGACCGCATCAAGTTGTTTTCCCTGATCACCAACACGTTGGCAAAAGATAAGGAGATCGACGACACCTGGCGGCATTACCCGAGGCCGGGCAGCTACCGCAATCGATCCAATATGGTGGAAGACGAGGTTGTCGACGCGCTGGTGACCGCCGTGCGCGGCTCCTACGGGCGGCTTTCGCACCGATATTACCAGATGAAGGCAGGGTGGCTCGGGTTAGAGAAGTTGCAGCATTGGGATCGCAACGCCCCTCTGCCCGGGGATGACGATCGGGTCATTGCGTGGGACGATGCGCGCGCGCGCGTTCTGACCGCTTATGGCGCGTTCAGTCCGGAATTGGCGTCGGTCGGCAAGCGGTTTTTCGACAATGCCTGGATCGACGCGGCCCCGACCCCCGGTAAATCGGGCGGCGCCTTCGCCCATCCGACGGTTCCCAGCGTGCATCCGTATTTGCTGCTGAATTACCACGGGCGCACCCGCGACGTGATGACTCTGGCGCATGAACTGGGGCACGGGGTCCACCAGATACTGGCCGGTAAGCAGGGATGCTTGATGTCCAGCACGCCTTTGACCCTGGCGGAAACCGCCAGCGTATTCGGGGAAATGCTGACGTTCAGAGCGCTGTTGGACGCGGCGACGCCGGCGCAACGACGGTTCATGCTGGCGTCCAAGGTCGAGGACATGCTGAACACAGTGGTGCGCCAGATCGCGTTCTACCAGTTCGAAACGAGCGTCCATGACGAGCGGCGGTCGGGGGAAATTTTGCCCGAGCGATTGGGAGAAATCTGGCTGGACGTGCAAAGGGAGAGCCTTGGGCCGGCTTTCGAGTTTACTCCGGAATATAGCGTGTTCTGGTCGTATATTCCGCATTTTATCCATTCCCCGTTCTATGTGTACGCGTACGCGTTCGGGGATTGCCTGGTGAACGCGCTGTACGCCGTTTTCCAGAACGGGCATCCGGGGTTTCAGGCGAAGTATCTGGATATGCTGAGGGCCGGGGGCACGAAGCGGCACAAAGAACTGTTGGCGCCGTTCGGCCTGGATGCGTCCGATCCCGCGTTCTGGACGAAGGGGCTGGATGTGGTGTCCGGGTTTATCGATGAGCTGGAGAAGACCCCATAATGGCCGAAGGCAGCAATTTATTCGGGGAAATCCGCCGTTTCGCCCGCACGTCCGGCGCCGTTGGCGGCATCGCCGCACGCGTGGCCGGCGAACGCATGTTCGGAATCAAAACCGATCGCGCCGCGCATGCGGAGGATCTGAAGACCATCCTTGGCGGGCTGAAAGGCCCGTTGATGAAGGTCGCGCAATTCCTGTCCACTGTGCCCGATGCGCTGCCGGCGGAATATGCGCTGGAATTGGCAGAACTTCAGGCCAATGCGCCCGCCATGGGCTGGACCTTCGTGCGGCGGCGAATGGCGAGCGAATTGGGGCCGGATTGGCAGTCGCAATTCAAGTCGTTCAATCAAGTGGCGTCAGCCGCTGCGTCGCTCGGGCAGGTACACCGCGCAACGTTGCCGGATGGAACCGATGTGGCGTGCAAGCTGCAATATCCCGACATGCCCTCCACGGTGGAAGCCGACCTTCGACAGCTGAAACTCGCCATGGCAGTGTATCACCGCATGGACAATGCGATTCAGCACGAGGAAATCTATAAGGAACTGACCGAACGCCTGCGGGAGGAACTGGATTACACCCGAGAGGCCGCGCAAATGCGGCTTTACCAGGCGATGCTGGCAGATGTTCCGGATGTGCATGTTCCAACGCCGGTACCGGATTTCTGCACCAACCGCTTGCTCACCATGACGTGGCTCGAGGGCCGCCCTCTGATGTCCCGACTGGCCGAGGACCCGCCGCAGGAAGAACGCAACCGGATCGCGCAGGCGCTGTTTCGGGCATGGTATGTGCCGTTCTATCGTTTCGGTGTTATTCACGGTGACCCACACATGGGCAACTACCAGGTGCGCCCAGATGGTTCCGTGAACTTATTGGATTTCGGCGCGATCCGAGTGTTCGATGCGTCATTCGTTCGCGGCGTGATCGATCTGTTCGAGGCCGTACGGGATAACGACGAAGCCAAGGCGCACCATGCCTACTCGACCTGGGGCTTCACCGACCTGTCCAAGGAGAAAATGGCGGTCCTCGGCCTGTGGGCGAAGTTCCTTTACGAACCGCTGATCGACGACCGTGTCCGCCCGATCCAGGAAACCGACGATCCGCAATACGGCCGCGCGGTAGCCGAACAGGTACATGCGGGATTGAAACGGACGGGCGGTGTGAAACCACCGCGAGAATTCGTGCTGATGGATCGTTCCGCCATCGGTCTCGGCGGAGTGTTTCTGCGCCTGAAGGCTCGGATTAACTGGAGCAGAATGTTCCACGAGTTGATCGAGGGTTTTGACTCGCAGGTGCTGGCTAAGCGTCAGGCGGCGGCGTTGGCGGCGGCGGGGGTGCCGAAGGCGGGGTAGAAATTTTACCGGCATTCCGGCACCCTCCGCCCAACAACCGCCCGAGGAGTCCGAAATGCCCCTGACCCACAACACCACCAAGCGCCGCATGGCTGCCGGCCAGATGGGCCTCGGCTTCGGCGTCCACCACCTCCGCACCGTCGCCGCCCCAATCCTCGCACAGGCCACCGGCCACGATTGGATGTTTATCGACACCGAGCACGGGGCATTCTCGGTGCAGGAAACGACGCAGTTGTGCATTGCGGCTTTGCCAACCGGCGTCACCCCGATCGTGCGCGTCTGCGCCGGCGCCATCGACGAAGCCACCCGCGCCCTCGACAACGGCGCGCTCGGCATTGTCGTCCCGCACGTGGACACGGCCGCCGAGGCCAGGCGCATCGCCGCCGCCTTCCGCTATCCGCCGTTGGGCAACCGCTCCTGGGGCGGCCCGCCGGCGGTTTATGGTTACCGCGCGCCCGCGACGCAGGAGGCGCAGGCCGCGATCAACGCCGAAATCCTGACGGTGGTGATGCTGGAAAGCCCCCTCGCCATTGCGAACGCGGACGAGATCGCCGCCGTGGACGGGATCGATGTGCTGTTCATCGGCACCTCCGACCTGACCGCCGAGCTGGGAATTTCCGGCCAGATGGGGCATCCGAAGGTCATCGCCGCCTACCAAGCCGTCGGCGACGCCTGCAAGAAGCACGGCAAGGTGCTGGGCATGGGCGGTGTCTACGACGAGGAAAACGCGCGCCGCTACGTCCAGATGGGCGCGCGCTTCATCCTAAGCGGCTCAGACCACAGCTACATCGTTGCCGGGGCCGACAACCGCTCGGCGTTCTTCAACAACCTGATGAAATAGCGCATGCATTTCGACGTCAGGCTGTGGCGGCTAACCCAGGGGCAACGGGGGTCCATGGCCCTCGGCGTCTTCCTGGGCCTGCTGGCGCTGATGGTCGGCATCGCTCGGTTTGCGTTCCTCGGGCGGTTCATCGCGTTGGTTTTCCAGGGAAAAACGGCGGCTGAGCTGGCCCCTTGGCTATTGGCGGCGGCAGCCGCGATCCTGATCAGGGCTTGGCTGGATCACGCCCGAACCATGGTAGCGCACCGGTCGGCATCCATCATACAGGAGAAACTCCGAGGCCGGCTCTATGACAAGATCCTGCAACTCGGCCCCGCGTGGTTCGGCGCGGAGCGCACCGGAGGCGTCATGCTGTCGATGGTCGATGGGGTGGAGCAGCTCCAGACCTTCTTCGGCCAGTATATTCCCCAGTTAACCATCGCTTTGTGCGCGCCGCTGGCCATTTTCGCGTTCATCGCGTGGTGGGACGTGCCCGTTGCGACGGTGATGCTGGCCGCCGCGCTGTTCACGCTGCTGTTGCCGATGACGGTCAACCGCCGTTCGGCCCTGGCCTCCCGCGCCCGGCAGCTTGCGTTCAAATCGTTTGGTGAGGAATTTCTGGACGCGGTGCAGGGTCTGCCAACCCTGAAAGCCTTCGGCCAGAGCGGTTCCTTCGGCGCGATGCTGGCAGCCAAGGCGCGGGCGCTGTCGGATTCCACATTCTGGGTGCTGGCCATCAGCGTGTTGACACGCGGTCTGACCGACCTCGGCACCGCGTTCGGCGCGGCGGCGGCGCTGGCCTATGGCGCCTACCGAGTGAACCACGGGGACATGAGCCTGGAAGCGCTGCTGATCGTGTTGATGGCCGGGACCGAGATTTTCCGGCCGCTGCGGGACCTCCGAGGCGTCCTACATGCCGGCCTGAACGGCGAGTCCGCCGCCGCCGGCATTACCGCGCTGCTGGATACCGCCGTAATCGCGCCATCGGGCGAACGGCACGTCGCCGAACTGACCCCCAGCATCGCCTTCGACGACGTGGGTTTCGCCTACCCCGGCGGCCGTCGCGCCGCGCACCGGAGCCTGTCGTTCGAGATCCGTGCCGGGGAGCAGGTGGGCGTCGTCGGCCCCAGTGGCTCCGGCAAGTCGTCCATTGTGCGGCTGCTGCTGCGGTTGCACGACCCTCAAACGGGGGTGGTCCGGATTGGGGGCCGGGATTTGCGCGGCCTCGATCCGGACGCGATCCGGTCGATGATCGCCGTGGTCGCCCAGGACACCTACCTGTTCCACGGTTCGGTAGAGGAGAACCTGCGCCTCGGCCGGCCCGACGCCTCAAATGCCGATCTGATTGCGGCCGCGACAGCTGCCAACGCGCACGGGTTTATCCAATCGCTACCAAATGGATACCAAACAGTGATCGGCGAGCGTGGCGCATCTTTGTCCGGCGGGCAACGCCAGCGCATCGCTATCGCCCGCGCCTTGCTGCGAGACTCACCCATTCTGGTGCTGGATGAGGCGCTGTCATCGGTCGATGCCGAGAATGAGGCGGTGATCCAGCAGGCGCTGGACCGCCTGATGGTGGGGCGGACGACGCTGATCCTGGCGCACCGGCTGTCCAGCGTGATCGGCGCCGACCGCATTCTCGTGCTGGGCGACGGGGCGGTGGTGCAATCCGGCAGCCATGCGGAAATGATCGCCGTCCCGGGCCCCTATCGCGATCTGATGGGGCCGCAGACCCAAGGCGAGACCTCGGGCGAGGCCCTGGCCGAGTTGATGCCGGAGGAAACCCGGGGCGCCGAGCGGGGCTCGGTTGTGGCGAGCCTGTCGGAGGATGCGGCGGCGGTCGGCTGGCCCGATACGATCCGCACGTTGATGCGGGTCGTGCGGCCGTACCATCGGCAATTGGCGATTACCGTGCTGTGCGGCATCGGTCGCGTGATCGCATTCATTGGCGTGGGCGTGGCGGGCGCACTGTTGTTGGCGGCCGTGCGGGCGCACGCGCCGGTGGCCGCACTGGTGACTGCACTGCTGATCACCGCGCCTCTGGCCGGGCTGCTGCACTACATGGAGTCCTGGATCGCGCATGCCATGGCATACGCCCTGCTGGCCGAGATGCGGGTCGATTTGTTCCGCAAGTTGGACGCTCTGGCGCCGGCCTATTTGCTGCGGCGGCGGTCCGGCGATCTGGTTGCGCTGGCGACACAGGATGTGGAGACCGTGGAGTATTTCTTCGCTCATACCATCGCTCCCGCCATCGTGGCCTTTTTGGTTCCGGCGGCGGTGCTTCTTGCATTGGGGGTGATTGCCTGGCCGCTGGGTTTGGCACTGTCCCCCTTCCTGTTCTACGCCGGGTTCTCTCCATTTCGGGGTCGGAAGCGCATCGACACCCTGGGTTCCGCCGCGCGCGGGGCACTGGGGACACTGGGAGCATACGCGACTGAGACCATCCAGGGCTTGTCCGAGCTGGTGGCTTTCAACGCGGCCGGGGCGCGGCGGGGCGGGTTTATGGACGCCGTGCGGGACTACCAAGGCATGCGGTTGCGGCTGCTGGGGGACCTGACATACCAGACCTCGGCGTTGGAGGTCGCGACTGGGTTCGGCGGGTTGGCGGTGGCCGCGACGGGGGCCTGGCTGGTGGCGAACGGCGGGCTGTCGGCGGGGATGCTGCCGCTGGTGGTGCTGATCTCGGTCGCCGCGTTCCTGCCGGTATCGGAGATCGCCCAGGTCGGACGGCAACTGGCCGATACGATTGCCTCGACGCGGCGGCTGCACGTGGTGCACGCCGAGCCGGTGGCGATCTTGGATGGCCGGTTGGATCCGGTTGCCCCGGCGGGCGGGTCCGCCGTGCGGTTCGAGGATCTGTGCTTCACCTACCCAGGCCGATCTGTCCCGGCATTGGAGGATGTTGCGTTCGAAGTCCCGGCCGGCGCCACGGTCGCTTTGGTAGGGCCCTCCGGCGCCGGGAAAACGACCATCGCCAATCTGCTTCTGCGGTTCTGGGACCCCGACAGTGGCGGCATTCGGTTGGACGGCGTGGACTTGCGGGACCTCCGGTTGGACGGGCTGCGGGCACGCATCGCGCTGGTGTCGCAAGACACGTATCTGTTCAATGACACGCTGGAGGCGAATGTGCGGCTGGCCCGGCCCGATGCCTCGGCCGATCAGATCGAATTGGCACTATCCCGCGCTGCGCTCAAGGATTTCGTCGCCGGCCTGCCCGAGGGGTTGGCAACCCGGGTCGGTGAGCGCGGCGTGCAACTGTCCGGCGGCCAACGCCAACGCATCGCCATCGCCCGCGCGTTCCTGAAGGACGCGCCGCTGTTGGTGCTGGATGAGGCGACGTCGCACCTCGACACGATCAGTGAGGCGGCGGTGCGGTCGGCGCTCGACGCGCTGATGGCGGATCGCACCACGATCGTGGTGGCGCACCGGCTGTCGACGATCCGGGCGGCGGATCTGATCCTGGTGATGCGCGCCGGGCGCTTGATCGAGGCCGGCACCCATCCGGACCTGATCGCTCGGCGGGGGGTCTACGCGCGGCTGGTGGAGCGGCAGATGGCAGGGGTTGGAGGGTAGGAGCTTTTAAGGCGGCCCTGGCCCGAGCACAGCGATATCGGTTGAATCATTGCAGTGATCACCAATGTACCCCGGTGCCAGACCGTGAAACGCCACTCGGCGCCAGTTTACGTAGCAGGCGTTCTCCGAATTATATCGTGATGAACGTGGCAATCTTCGCACGAACAAGCTCCGCCACACCACGCGGAACCGCGCGCCCGGCGTAGACAACCGGCCGAGCATTCGTATCGATACGCCGCACATGGCTGGTCAGAATCTCACCCGCGACCGGCAGACCCGGCGGCAAGACGACGCTGGTCGGAAACGGCCGGACCCTGGACGTAATCGGACAAACCACCGCCAATCCGGTATGCTCCGTGAACGCAGCGGAGGAAATCACCAGCGCCGCGCGGCGGCCGGCTTGCTCCCGCCCGAGCGTCGGATCGAGATCGGTCCAGATCAGGTCCCCGGCCAGGCATCGTGCGCCGCGCTGGTGATCATCAGCGCCCAAACGATGGAAAATGCCTCGGTCGCCGGCAGCACGGCGATGACCAAAGCCGGGCGGCGCCGAGCCCGGGCCTCATCCGCGAAGGGGAAATCGACGCGGACGATGTCCCATGGGGCGACGTCCATCGATCAAAGGTCCTTGTAGGCCTCGTTGTCTTCCGGTGTGTCCCATTCCCCAGAAGGTCGCGAACGGGTCCTCAAACGGCACCCCCGCGCCGAGGGGCGGGGGGTTGCGCCTTGGTCAGCAAAACCTTGCCGTCGAGGACCGAATAGGCGATTTCGTCACCGGCCCCGACGCCGAGCGCGAGGCGGACGGCCTGCGGGACTGTCGTTTGTGCCTTGCAGGTGAGTTTGCTGGTGATCATGGAGACCAGGGTAAGGAATTTCCTTGCTTGGGACAAGCTCACATCGCGGCGCCGTGCCGGCATCGATCCCGGATGACAGGCACCGGGTGACAGGCACCGGATGACAGGCGCCGGATGACACGGGGCGGAGGGGCCTCCGCGCCAATTTAATACCAAATTTTACGCCTGTGCTCTCACCCCACCCCCGCCATCATGCCCCGCAAATCCGACTCCGGCCGAGCACCGTAGTGCCCAATGATCTCCGCTGCCGCCAAACTTCCCAGCCGGCCGCAATCCGCCAGCGACTTTCCCGCCGTCAGCCCCGCCAGGAACCCGGCCGCGTAGGCATCCCCGGCGCCGGTCGTATCCACCACGACACAAGGCGCGGCCTCCACCAATACCGTCTCCGCCTCGCTAAAAATGACGCTTCCAGCCTCGGAACGGGTCAGCACCGCCAGACCCACGTCTTTCCGAACGGCTTCGGCGGCCTCTCCCCAGGTATTTGTCTCGTACAGCGCCGTGATTTCAGTTTCGTTAGCGAACAAAATATCCACATGCCCCTTCACCAGATCCCGAAACGCCGCTCGGTGCCGGTTGACGCAGAACGCGTCGGACAGCGACAGCGCCACCTGTCGCCCCGCCGCATGCGCCAAGGCCGCCGCTTTATAGAACGCGGCCTGCGCGGCCGGGGGGTCGAACAGATACCCCTCCATGTAAATCACGGCGGCCGAGGCCACCAAATCCGGATCGATATCCGACTCGTCCAGGGTGACGCACGCCCCGAGGAACGTGTTCATCGTCCGCTGCCCGTCGGGCGTGACCAGGATCAGACAGCGCGCGGTGGGCGCTCCCCCGACCAAGGGGGCGGTGGTGAAGGACACGCCGGCCGCGACGCTATCGTGCCGGAACACCGCGCCCAGTTGGTCGTCGGCCACCTTGCCAATATAGGCGACCTTGGCCCCCATCGCCGCCGCCACCACGCAGGTGTTCCCGGCCGACCCACCGCTGCTCTCCACCCCCGGCGGCATGGCGTCGTACAACGCGGAAGCCTGGGCGGCATCGATCAGCATCATCCCGCCCTTGTGCATGTCATGCTTCGACAAAAAAGCGTCGTCCGCACGGGCAACCACGTCGACGATGGCATTCCCGATGCCGAGGATATCGATCATTTAACGTCCTTTCGGCGGGTGCGCGCGAACCGCCGCTTCGTTCACGTCGACGCCCCAGCCTGGGCCTTTTGGCACGATCAGCATGCCGTCCTCAATGACCGGGGCGTTGATAAACAGCTCGTCGCGCCAGGACACGCTGTCGATGTCGATTTCCATCACCCGGAAGTTGGGCACCACGGCGCAGAAGTGGGCGCTGACGGACGAGCACAGGTGGCCGTAGTAGTTGTGGGGGGCGACGTTGACCTCATACGCCTCGGCCATGGAGGCGATTTTCAGGGACTCCAGGAACCCGTTCCAGATGACGTCGATGATGGCGACGTCGGCGGCATAGGCATCCAGGAAGGGCCGAAACGCCCGCCGCCCGCACACCGACTCCAGCGAGGCAATGGGGCAAGGCGCGCGCGAACGAATGAGCGCCAGAGCCTGCGGGTCCCAGTTGTCGATTTCCAGCCACGTCAGGTCGTAGGGTTCGACGGCTTTGGCGACCTG
>JANXTL010000148.1 GCA_025352375.1 Acetobacteraceae bacterium
TGGTGTGGGGTGAGCTTCGGCTTGCGCCCCATTTTCACGCCCCGGGCGGCTGCACGGGTGCGGCCTTCTCCCGTCCTCGCACGAATCAGGTCGCGTTCAAACTCGGCCAGCCCGCCCAACACGGTGAGCATAAGCCGCCCGTGTGGCGTGGTGGTGTCCGCCCATGCGTCGCCCAATGACCGGAAACCGGCTTTCCGCTCGGCAATGGTGGCGAGGATGTTCAAGAGGTCGCGGGTCGAGCGGGCAAGGCGGTCGAGCCGCGTCACCGTCAGCACGTCGCCCGCGTCGAGTTGGTCGAGCAATCGGCCAAGCTGGGCGCGGTCGGTCTTGGCTCCGCTCGCCGTCTCGCGGAACACGCGCACGGCTCCGGCGGCGGTCAGCACCTCCACCTGTGCCGTGACGGTCTGCCCGTCCGTCGATACCCTCGCATAGCCGTAACTCATGCCGTCATTGTGCAGCGGATTTGCGCAGCGGGAAAGCGGCGTATTTTCAATGCTCTAGTTTTGCTGCGAATTTCATGAATTTTGCATCAGTGATAGGGCGAGGATTACAGGCGATGATGAGCCAAGATTCCCCTTGCGTTGCGTCAGTTACGCGGCTTGCGCGGCGGCCGCAACGCTCTGCGCCGCGCCCGTGCGGCGGCGCGTTCCTCCTCCATCACGCGCTTGCGCGCGGCGGCGGCGCTCATCGCCTGACGTTGCCGCAAGGCGACAAGGGCAAGGGTGCGCTGCTCGCGCGTAAGGCTGGGGTCGCGCATGATGGCATCTCCTCAAACAAAGGCTTAGAGCGTGATCGCCTGAGGTTGACTTCAACCTCGGCGTGAATCACCCTCTCAAACAAAGGCTTATACCATGATCCAACGCCGAGATCGCATGCAACCTCAAACGATCATGGTCTAACGCGGCATCCGAGGCACCGTCGCCGCCAAGGACGCCCTCACCCCTCCAAAGCCCGCTTAGCCACCCCAGCCAAATACCCCGAGGCAGCCGGCAAAATCGCGTCGTTATAGTCGTAATTCGCGTTATGCAGCTCCCGCCCGCCATCCGCCGGACCATTGCCAATCCACACAAACGCCCCCGGCCGT
This sequence comes from Acetobacteraceae bacterium, assembly GCA_025352375.1. Taxonomy (GTDB): domain Bacteria; phylum Pseudomonadota; class Alphaproteobacteria; order Acetobacterales; family Acetobacteraceae; genus Rhodopila. The sequence goes on from JANXTL010000148.1 coordinate 1,085, forward strand.
TGCTGCAGGTACCAGGCAAAATCCTCCCCGGTCATCGCCGGCCCCAGCTCCCGCCGCAGCGGCAGCCCCGCCCGGATCGCGGCATCCGACGCCATCGACACGCCATCCGGAGAATTCAGCGTCACTGGGTTCCCCCGAGGAATAGTCACCTCGATCTCGACCCCGCACGTCAGCGCGACACCCGCGGCGACGCGGTGGATCGCGGCCTCCACCCGGTCGCGCACGGCGTCGTTCAGCACCCGCATGGTACCGCGCACCAGAACATCGCCCGGCACCTGATTGGCCGCAGTGCCGCCCTGGATGATGCCGATGGTGATCACCACGCTGTCCATCGGATCGGTCTCGCGGGAGACAACCGTCTGCAACGCCAGTACCAGATGCGCCGCCGCCACCATGGGGTCCCTGGTCAAGTGCGGCAGCGCCGCATGACCGCCATGGCCCACGATTTTGAAGATCAACCGGTTGCCGGCCGCCATCACCGCGCTGTCATGCACCGCGACGGCCCCGGCCTCCAGGCCCGGCCAGTTGTGGTAGCCGAAGATGCGCTCCATCGGGAAACGCTCGAACAGCCCGTCGGCGATCATGCTTTTGGCGCCGCCACCGCCCTCTTCCGCGGGCTGGAACACGAACTGTACCGTCCCCGACCAGGCCTTGTCCTGCTGCAACAGCGCCGCCGCGCCGAGCAGCGACGTCGTGTGCCCGTCGTGCCCACAGGCGTGCATAACGCCGGGGTTCAATGACGCATGCGGTTGACCGGACGTTTCCTCGATCGGCAGCGCGTCCATATCCGCGCGCAGGCCGACGGATCGGTTGGACGATCCGCGAGTCAGGGTCGCCACCACCCCGTGCCCGCCCACCCCAGCCACGAACGGCACCCCCAGCTCGGTCAGCTTGGCCTGCACGAACAGGGAGGTTTCCTTCTCCTGCAACGTCAGTTCCGGGTGGGAATGCAGATGGCGGCGCCAAGCGGTGAGCGTATCGTGAAGCGATTTTTCCATACCGTTCCGCCTAACCCGGTGGGCGATTGGATGCAACTAAATCCCACGCTCCTGTTAGTTTATCTCCCTTAATTTCACTAACATAGATTCGAAAACGAAGCGGACAGCGTCCCGCGCCGCACGACGCCAGGCCCCGCGATCGCCTCGATCGCGGCGGCTACGGCAGCCTCGGTGTAGACGTCGCGCACCAGCGCCAGCCCTGCCTCGGCGTGTTGGCGGTTCAACGTGGGCCGGTTGTGCAGTTCGCATATCCGG
>JANXTL010000183.1 GCA_025352375.1 Acetobacteraceae bacterium
CCATGGGATGGCGCCGGCGACCGACTTGTTGGTGCATTACGCCCACTGGATCACACCCGCGCACCAGCCCAAACGCTACGACACCCAGTTCTATCTGGCCGAGGCCCCCGCGGCGCATGTCGCCGTGCACGATGGCCATGAATCGGTGGATTCGATCTGGATTACGCCTCAGGACGCCCTGACCGGGACCGAGGAAGGCCGCTACATCCTGGTTTTCGCCACCCAAATGAACTTGGCGAAACTGGCGCGTTATGCAACGGTCGCCGAAGCGATGGACGCAACTCGGTCATCGACGGTCGTCACAGTGCAGCCGCGCGCGACCAAGCTGGACGAAACCCGGAGGAAGTTGCTGATCCCCATCGAAGCGGGGTACGGCGGCAGCGAGTTCATCGTCGATCTGCCACCGGCATCGTCATGAAAGTCGGCCTGTTCGTTAGAGCGTGATCGCCTGAGGTTGACTTCAACCTCGGGCGTGAATCACCCTCTCAAACAAAGGCTTAGACCATGATCGAACGCCGAGATCGCGTGCAACCTCAAACGATCATGGTCTAGGCTGGGGCATGCGCCGCGAAACCGCCGTACTGTGGCTACGAAAGAGCCTGTATCGAGAAGCCCTCGAAGTCACATCGGCGCTGCTTCGATAATCGAAACTGGCGATTCAGTCGAAATAATACGTTGCAGCCTAAGACCTGATTCGGCCAGCAGGCCGATGAACTCGCCCTCCGTTCGGGTCCGCGCGCTTCCAAACATCGCCATCATCTGCACATCGAGCAAGTAATCGGTGGGGCGGCCGTTTGCTGGATCGGGCTCAAGAACCTGTTCACCCAAGAGCAAGAGGGAATCCGATTTCATTGCCGCCCGGCAGGCCCGCAAGATGCGCAGGCAGTCGTCGTCGGGCCAATTATGCAGCACCCGAATCAGCATATAGATATCGGCACCAGCCGGAATACTCTCGAAGAAGCTGCCTCCGGCTACGGTTATGCGCCCATCGAGCAAACGGTCGGGCTGGACGGAACGCACTACATCCTCGCGGTCGAACACCAGTCCGGAGGCAGTCGGGAAGCAGGTCAAAATTTCGTACAGCGTTGTGCCATCCCCACCGCCAATGTCGGCGATAAGCCGAGAATTGGAGAAGTCATAGGCTGCCGCGATCGCGGCATGCCTATTATCTGGAAAATGCGCCATCATAGAGTCAAACAGCCGCGCCTCGTCGGGGTGGGCACGAAGGTAGTCGAAGCGACTCATCTTCCAGGCTGCGTCGTGAGGCACACCGCCGGTCAAGGCTATATCCAACTGCCCCCATGCCTCCCACGGCCCAGCCGAGGCCCAGAATTGCGCGGCATGGCGCATGCTGTTCGTGGTGTCCGTCCGCAACAGGCGAGAGCGGGCCGTATGACCGACGCTGCCGTCAGGCGCTACCGAGAAGATGGAGAAGGCCGCGAGTGCACGAAGAATGCGGATCAAAGGTTGGGGTTGGACGTCGCAGGCTGCCGCCAAGTCATTGATAGTGACGCCCCCGCCGGGGGAGATATGGTCGGCAACGCCCAGGTCAGCCACAAGACGCAGCATGCGGGAGACTTGAAACCCCCGCAGCAGAAGATCGAGTGCGGCCCGTTCGCCGTCGGCTTGGGGTATTGGCATAACTCGTTCCTCCGTCATGTGCGAAGCGAGGTGGCAGCCTTCGAACCGGTGTCTGGAAATGCATTGGTCTACTCGGAGCTTGAGGAGACTAATCTGATCGTCCCAATATAACCACATACCTTTGCACGCCAACGACAGTGGCCGGTATCGGCAATGTGCTGCGTCCCGAATACGAGCGCACCGCGCCGGAGGTGCTCTGGGGCGGTCCATACGAGGACTTCCGCCCTTGGAAAAGGTCTGCCGCGACGAGTTGGCAAGGGATAGCGGCCAACAATCATAAAATTCGCAGCAGCCGAGCAGCATGCCCGCCCCGTAACCGGAGCGGGCCCCAACATCACTCGACGCCGAGCAGCTCCACGTCGAACACCAGCGTCGCATTCGGCGGAATAACGCCGCCGGCACCGCGCGCGCCGTAGCCTTTTTCCGGCGGGATGGTCAGCGTCCGCTGTCCCCCGACCTTCATGCCGGCCACGCCCTCGTCCCAGCCGGCGATCACCTGCCCGGCGCCCAGTCCGAAGCGGAACGGATCGCCCCGATCGCGGGAGCTGTCGAATTTGGTGCCCTTCTTATCGGAAGCGGCCTCGTCGAACAGCCAGCCGGTGTAGTGCACGGCCACGCTCATGCCGGCTTCCGCCAGATCGCCGTCGCCGATTTTCACGTCTTCGATCATATTTTCAGTTCCTTCGATTGTGCTCAGCCTTTTAGCTCAGCCAGGATCGGCAGCAAGTACTCGGCGAACAGCTTGGGGTTCTCGGCGAAGGGGAAGTGCCCGATGCCTTTCATCGCCTGGAACCGCACGCCCGGGATTTTGGCTGCCGTCGCTTCCGATAGTTCCACGGTGCACGAGTAATCGTATTCCCCGGTCAGCATGAACAGCCGGCATCGGTTGGTGTCGATACGCCCCACCCGTTCCCGCGCGTCCCAATCGCCGGAGTAGAAGGCGATGTCGCCAAAGAACACCTGCGGCCCGCCCTGGCCGTAGTGCCAGGCGATCTGCTCGACGTATTCCGCCGGACTCTGAGGCGCGCTCAATGCCCTGATCCACTCCGGCACGAACTGCGCCTGATTGACGTGCGGGTGCGCCGCCCAAACCGTCTGGCGCTGCTCGATCTTGTCGCAGGCTTCGCAGGCAACGATGCCGGTGAACGCCTCGGGGTGGCGGTATGCCAGTTCCAGGCAGATTTCGCCGGACATCGAGGCGCCCAGCGCGATCGGCTTTTCCAGCCCGGCCGCGGCGACAAAGCCCATGATCAGCTCGACATACAAATCGGTGTTGAGCCGCCAGGAGCCTTGGATGGCGCCCTCGGGTGGGGGCGATTTGCCGTGCCAGGGCAGATCGAACGACACTAACCGATGACCGTCCGTGATCCGGGGATCGGCCATCAGCCCGTGGAACTGCCGCCCATCCGCGCCGGCCGTGTGCATGCAAAGCACGTCGCGACCCGATCCGGCGGACTCGCTGTAGATTTGGTAGGTAACGCCGCGCACCGTCACCGGCACGTAGCGTCCCGTCACCGCCGGCACGGCGCGGCCGCCCGCCCTCGGGTGAAGCGACACCGGCACTGGCAGTTGCTTGCCCAGCGCCAGCCACTTGCCGATTTCCAACACCCGCCGAGCAACGTGGGCGTGCTGCATGAAGGCCAGTTGGTCGCCCTGGATGGCGAATTCCGGCAGGCGATACATCATGGCGAAGATGCCGTGATGGTGCCTCGGCGGGACCGGTTCCAGGAACTTGCTCCAGATCGCGGCGGGGGCGGACAGCGTGAAGGCGGGCGTTCCGGTCCCACCGGTCACGCGCCCTTCGACGAGCGTGAAGACCGTCGTCTCACCATCGCATGCGATTGCGAAACAGGCGTTCCATGGGCCGGCCCAGGTCGTCAGGACCGCGTCGCCGGCGCAGGCTTCCCGCCACGCGGCGGCATTGGGGAACACTGTCATTGTGGGTCGATGACCTCGAGTACGACGGGGTGATACTGGTCGCCGTGGCCCTGTTTCTCGGCTTCGCGCAGGCGCTCCATTGTCAGTCTGGCCGCCGGCAGATCAAGTCCCGCGGCGTCCGCCATTTCCAAAGCATAGGACAGGTCCTTGATCGAGTACCGGACCGAGAACGCCCGTTCCGGGTACACCCGCGGCACCATCGATTTCAAACCGTGATTGCGCAGAACGAAGCTGTCGCCCGAACCCATCGCCATGATCGGCAACAGCTTATCCGCCGGCACCCCATTGCGGCGGCCCAGCGCAATGGCCTCCGCCAGGGCGGCGGTGTGCTGGAAGACCAGCATGTTGTTCAGGATTTTCACCACCTGCCCGCAGCCAATGGGACCGCAATGGCTCACGTCGGACCCCATCGTCTCCAGGATCGCGCGCACGTAGGCAAAGGTGCTGTCGGACGCACCGACCATGATGCTGAGTTCGCCCTTCGACGCGGCCTCCCGCGTGCGGGCGACCGGGGCGTCGGCGAACAAAACGCCCTTGGCCTCCAATCGGGCGCCGATTTCGCGGGTGGCCGCGACCGACGACGTGCTCGTGTCCACAATACACTGGCCAGGTTTCAGATGCGGCTCCAGTTCCGCCACGACCGCCTGCATCGCCTTACCGTCGGGAAGGGAGAACAGGATCACCTGGCATCGCGCCGCAAGTTCGTGCGGCAGTGCGGCTGCCACCCCATGTTCTGCAAGCCGCCCCAGCGGCGCCGGGTTCAGGTCGTACGCCAGCACGGTCTTGCCGGATCGGCGCGCAAGGTGGCCGCACATCGGTTCCCCCATCACGCCGAGGCCGATGAACCCGATGGTGTCGATCGCTGTGGGCATGCTCTATTTCCTCCAAATTCTCAGGCATTTTTCGTCATGCGCGACGGGCTGTCAAAGCGCGTTGCAAACTGTCGCGGCGGCTGCGATCTCCTATTAATCGATGTGCGACAATCCCGAGAATTCCATCTGCGACCATCTGCGTCATCTGCGGACAAACCTTCTTTCAGCAGATTTTCTCCGCAGATGACGCAGCCCCGGCCATGTTGTCGTAATCGCTCCGGGTCGCGCGCATCTGTCTCTCACCGTTATGGCGGATCGTAGTCAACCATAACGACAATGGGACGACATGACAACCAAACGATTCGTTTATTGTTCGGCGTCCCGATCCGTTCCGCGAGCCGACGTCCGTTCAAGCCACCGCCACATCCCGCTTCGCCACGTAGTGCCACGCGACCACGGCCATCGCGATCAGCACCGGCGGCAGCACCGTCAGGTTCAGCGCCGTCCAGCCCCACACCGCCTCAATCGCGCCCGACGTCAGCGCCGTGCCGGCAACACTGCCGAACACGATAAAGTCGTGCGTCGCTTGTACCCGTACCCGTTCCTGCGTAGTGTAAGCGGTGGTCAGCATGGTGGTACCGCCCACGAACATGAAGTTCCAGCCAATCCCCAGCAGCGCCAAGGAGATCATGAACACCCCCCAAAGCGGGGGGAAATACAGGTTGATGCCGACGCAGATCAGCGTGATCGCGGACCCAAGAGCAATGATCTGGTGCACGCCGAACTTCTGGATCAGTCGCCCGGTGAAGAAGCCCGGCGCGAACATCGCCACCGAGTGCGACCGGATCACATCCGCCGTCGCCGCGACCCCGAAGCCGCACATCACCATCTGCAACGGGGTCGACACCATCAGCAGGTTCATCGACGCATAACCGGCCAACGACGCGCACACCGCCGCCACGAAATTGGGCCGGGCGAAGATATCCCGAAACGGAATGCGCACCAGCACGCGCGGTGGCGCGGGTGGCAAGGCGGTGAAATACAGCAGCACGGCCGAGATCGCCGGCAGCACCGGCAGGTACAGATATGTCGCCAGGAACACATGATCCGGGATCAGGTCGTGGGTGCGCTTCACCATCTCCGGCCCCACGATCGCCGCGAGCACGCCCCCCGCCAGCACCAGCGAGATCGCGCGCGCCCGAGCGTGGGAATCAGCGACCTCGGCCGCCGCGAAGCGCAGATGCTGCCCGATGCCATGTCCCAGGCCGGCAGGGATCGCGCCCAGGCAATACAGCGGGAAATTCTCGGTATAGACACCCAGCGCGAAAACCAGGCTGCCGCAGAACGACACCGTACATCCCAGCCAGAACCCAGCCTTGCGCCCGTAGCGGGAGAATACGTAGCTCGCGATGACGGACGCGCACATGACCGCGATCATCTGTATCGCCATCGGCAGCGTGTTCAGCGCGGAGCCGGACAGTTTGAACCCGACCAGCGCGGCCATGATGGTCTGGCCGGACATGATGGCGTTGGTCAGCGCCTGGCAGGAGAACAGAAGCCACACGTTCTTATTCATTGCTCGCAGACGTCCCTTTAAAAGTGGCTCCAGCCGTCCTTGTCGAACGCAAGGGTTTCTCCGCCGGGGCCTCGCACCATGACCTCGGGTGGGCCGGAATGGAAGCTACCGATCCGAGTAACAGCGATGCCGACAGCCTTTAGCTCGGGTTCCTTGGCAGGCGGCACCGCAAGCAACAGCTCATAATCGTCGCCCCCGGTCAGGCGTGTCCCCAGCCACGCCGGCCCAGCCGCTTGGGCGGCATCGGAGGCCGGCACCGCCGCCGAATCGATTTCGGCGCGCAACCCGCTGGCCCGACACATGTGGCCAAGGTCCTGCACCAGCCCGTCCGACACATCCATCCCAGCCGAGGCGATGCCGCCGATCGGTAAGCCAACGCGGGGTTGGGGGAGGCGGTAGCGATCCAGCAGAAAACCCGAGGGGTCCTGGAGCTTTCCCAACGCCACCTGCAACCCCAGCGCTCCGTCCCCAATGGTGCCAGTGACCCAAATGCCGTCGCCGGCGGAGGCCCCGAACCGGTGCACCGACAACCCCGGCGTTACATGCCCGATGATGGTCAACGACAACGAAATCGGCCCGCTCGTAGACGTCGTGTCGCCCCCCAGCAAGGTGCAGCCGTATGTTTTTTGATCGCGCGCGAGGCCGGCGGCAAAGCCGGCGAACCAGGAGTCCGCAGTGCCTCGGGGGGTGGAGACTGTCATCAGATAGCCCAGCGGCGTGGCGCCCTTGGCGGCGAGGTCCGAAAGATTCACCCGCAGCAGCTTCTGCCCGACCAGATCCGGCGGATCGTCGGGAAAGAAGTGTACCCCGGCGACCATCGCATCCACCGTCAGCACCAACTGCTTCCCCGGCGGAGGGGTCAGCAGCGCGGCATCGTCTCGCAGATCGAGCGCCCCAGGCCCGGCAAGCGGCCGGAAATGCCGGGCAATGAGGGAAAACTCGGGGGGGAGGATCATGGGATGAAACGTGGCCCGATATCGCCGCCGTTATTCCGCGGCCTTCTTCATATCGCCGCCGCGGAATTTCGTCCGAAATGCGCCCCATTTTTCGGCGCCGGCGCGATTGAACGCCTCGCGCACCGTCATTTCCCGTTTCGGCACCGGGTGGCGGTGGCTGGCTTTCAATTCGGCCAGCACATCGTCGCAGGCGCCGATGGCGGCCTTGAACAGCAGGCCCGGAACGATCGCCAGCTTGTAGCCGAATTTTTCGGCCTCCCGCAGGTCGATATCCGGCGATTTGCCGCCCCAAACGACGTTCAGCAGGCACGGGCCGTGCACCAGCTTCGGCACGGCGGCGATTTCCTCCATGGTCTGCGGTGCTTCGAGGAACGCCATGTCGGCGCCGGCTTCCAGTGCGGCATTCGAGCGGCTGACCGCTTCCTCGAACCCGATCACCGCGCGGGAGTCGGTTCGGGCGATCACCATGAAGTCGCGGTCGCGGCGGGCGTACACGGCCGCGCGGATTTTGGCGATCCAGTCTTCGCGGGGCACCAGTTCCTTGTCGTCCAGGTGGCCGCAGCGTTTGGGGGAAACTTGATCCTCGATATGAATGCCCGCGACGCCGGCGCGTTCGTAGTCCTGCACGGTACGGATGACATTGAGTTCGTTGCCGTAACCGGTGTCGGCATCGGCGACCAGCGGCACGTCGATGGCGCGCACCATGCGGGCGGCGTTGGCGACCATTTCGGTTTCCGTCAGAAGCCCGAAATCCGGATAGCCGTGCGCGACCGAGGTTCCGGCGCCCGTCATGTAAACCAGCGGAAAGCCAGCCTGCGCCACCAGCATCGCGGTCAGCCCGTCATAAGCGCCGGGGGCCGTCAGCATGCCGGCCTCCCGCAGCAGGGCGCGGAGTTTCGTGGTTTGGTTCATGGTGGGGATCCTTTATTTCCGAGCCGGATCGGCGTCCCAGGGGCCGGGGAAACGGCCGCGCAGTTCGGGCGGAACGCCGAATACCTGCTCCTTTTGGGGCCATTCAGCGCGCGGTAGTTCGTAGGAAACTTCCAGGCCGTTGCCATCGGGATCGCGGAAGTAGATGCCTAGGGAGATGCCGTGATCGACGATGGCCTCGATCTTCACCTGGTTGTCCTTCAGCCGCTGGTAGGATGCCTTCAGCGCGTCCAGGCTTTCCACCATCCAGGCCATGTGATTCAGCCCGACCTGCCCTTTCTGTTGCAGCGGCGCGTCGGGGCCGACCTGCATCAGGGCGACTTCGTGCGATTGGTCGAGGTCCGCCGACAGGAACGCGGCAGCGCCGGGGCGATGGTGGTAGGTGTGCAGGCCCAGCACCTTCTTGTACCATTCATGCGCCTTGTCGGCGTCGCGCACGTAAATGTTGACGTGGCCGAGGTACATCTTGCGGTTGCTCACAGCGGATCCTCCTTATTAAGAAAGTCCATGACGCGATCCGTGATTTCCTTTTTAGGAAAAATCGCGGCGAGGGCACGTGCTCGGGTTAGCGGGTCGCTGGCGAAGAAGCGTTCGTATAGCACCTGTCGCTGGCCGAACGAACTGCATGCGATGTCCCAGGCGAGGTGAAATAACTTGACGCGGGATCGGGCATCGCTGTTTTCCGTCGCCAGATACTGCTGGATGTGGCCCCCGAGCGGGCCGGTCATATCGGCTTCGGTTGGCAGAATCATGAGGCTGGAACTGCCGAGAAGCTGGAGGATTTCCGCCATCCGCGGATAGGCGGTCATAAACAGGTTGCGGGTGGTCTCCGCCGGCAACGACGCGGGAGTCATCACGCCGAACGCGTTCGGTTTCGCGTCTGCCTCGGCCGCCCGCATGCAGGCGCGCATGAGTTCGGTGTACATCATCAACTCGCCGATACGTTCCTGCGAGTGCGGCAGATGCGCGTTGCCCAAAGTTTCGGTCATCAGCAGCGCGACACCGAGCACGAGCTCGCATTTGGCGAGGTTCTTGGCGGCGCCTTGGTGGGAAGTGTGGGCCGAGGACGACGTTGCGTAGGCGGTGTTGTTCAATCGGTCGACATCGCCATAGAGAAAAACCCGCTCCCACGGCACCACCACGTCGTCGAAAAACACGATAGAATCCATTTCCTCGAAGCGAGAGCCGAGCGGATGGTCGAAATGGGATTTGCCGTAGTCGAAGGAGTCCCGACAGAGGAAACGCAGCCCGGGGGTACCGCAGGGGATGGCGAAGCTCAGCGCGAAGGGGCTGTGTTCGGATGTGTGCTGTCCCAGGCGCGGAGAATAGACGGCGAGCTCGTCGGCCAGGGGGCCGAGGGTCGCCAGGACGCGGGCGCCCCGCACCACCAGTCCGGCGGAGGTTTCCTTGACCGCCTGCAATGCCGTGCCTTCCTCCAGATTGAAGGCACCGGAGACGGTGCGGCTGCGTTGCAAATTGATCAGCGAGTGGGTCAGGACCAGATCGTTCTCGCTGATGTATTCGTAATAACGCCGCATATTGGCGCCGTATTCCGGTTTTTTCTCCCCGAAATAATCCGACGCTCCGGCCCAGGCGGCGTAGGTGACGTTCATGAAATCGGGGGACCGGCCCATCATCCCGCAGGTGGTACGCGCCCAGTTCAGCATCATGACCCGGCGGTTTTCCAGGTCGCCCTGCGTTTTCGGTTCGATGAAGGACAGGCCGAGTTTATCGCCGGATTTGGGCGACCTGTAGGTCATCGTGTCAGGAATGGCCATTTGCTGGTCGTACAGCGACGCGATGGCGCGCGCGCCGCCGCTCAGGCCGGGATGGGTGGTGACGTCGGCGACGCGCTCCCCGCGCAACCAGACTTCGCGAGTCTGGTTGCGCAGGCCTTGTAGGTAGTCTTTTCCGCTACGCGCCGGCATTACTCCGCCGCGGCTTTCCGCGTCGTCAAATCGGTGGAATAGCGCAGATGCACCGGCGCATTCGCTTCCCACGGGTCGTTCAGACCGAGGGTTTTGCCGTATTCCTTGATCGCCGGCATAACCTCCCCGCAGAGCAGCTTGATGCAGCGCTGGCGATCTTCCTTGCTGACATTGCCGTCGTTTGCCCAGATGCCCATGATCCCCGGCCGCGTGTGCTGCACGAGGTATTTCAATTTTTCGATCACCTGCGACGGCGTTCCGGCAACGATCATGGTATCGGCGACCTGCTGCTCGAAAGTCGGGCTACCGCGCGGGTTTTTCGCGCGTCCCGTCGCGAACTGCACGAAATTGCGCCGGCCGGAGGGCGAAAAATACCCCGACGGGTTGGCCCAGACGGGGTGCGCCAGTCCAGTGAATTCGCCTTGCATCCACATGAATTGCCGAGCATTGGCGAGGGCTTTTTCCTCGGTGTCCTGCACATGGACGCGGATCAAATACCCGAAATTTTCCGGTCCGGCGGTGTAGCCGCAGTCGGCCGCCGTATCGGAATATTGCTTCCAGATTTCCTTGGTGTGGTCGATCGACGTATTCAGCGCGATGTACGGATACCGCTGCTGCGCCGTCCAGATGATGGTTTCCTTGGACAGCACGCCCGGCACCCAAATACGCGGATGGGGCTTCTGCATCGGCAACGCCCAGGGGTTCACCACCCGATGCTGGTAGTGCGTCCCCTCCCACCGGAACGGACCGGGTTCCGACCATATTTTCTGGATCAGGTCGTGCGCCTCGATGAAGCGTTCGCGGTTGAAGGCGGGGTTCACGCCCGACGCCAGCTGCTCCTGCCCGCCGCCGCGCACGAACCCCGGGACCAGCCGGCCCTTGGAGATCATGTCGATCATGGCCAGTTCCTCGGCCATGCGGATGGGGTTGTCGCACAGCGGCAACGGATTCCCCAGGATGACGATCTTCACCCGCTTGGTCGTGGCCGCCAAAATCGAGGCGAAGATGTTGGTCTTCGCCTGCATGCAGAACGGGGCGTTATGATGCTCGTTCAGCATGATGCCGTCGGCGCCGTATTCCTCGGCCAGGATGTAGTCTTCGAGGTATTCGTTATACAGCCGGCTACCCTCGATCGGGTTGTAGTGGCTGTTGGAGAAATTCAGCGCGGTCGCGCCGTAGTCGAGTCCGGCCTGGGCGTCGTAGGCCGACATCGGCTGTTCGGTGAAGTACATCATATGCATGGCGAAATCTCCCTCAGCCGGCGTTGACGAAGTCGGTGACGAGTTTGGCGACTTCGGCGGGTTTTTCCATTTCCGCGAAGTGGCCGCAGGCGGCGACGGTGGTCATCGTCGCGTTGCGCAGGGCCTTGGTGTAGGCGTGACCTGCACCGATCGGCACGATGCGGTCATCATCGCCCCAGATCACCAGCGACGGGGTCTGAACGCCGCCGAGCAGATGCGGCAGCGTTTGGCTGTACATGTAGGGCTTCCAGGCCGTCCGGAAGCTCATTTCCCGGCAGATGTCCCATTGCTCCAACTGGTCGATGCTGATGCCGCCGAACACCGTCTCGAACGCGGCCTGGTCGTGGAAGCCGGCTTGCGGATAATCGATGTAGGACACGATCGCCTGGTCGGCGATGTCGCCCTCGGGCGGCTTGATGCCCATCGGGGCCACCAGCACCAAGCGGCGGAAGGTTTGCGGGGACTGGCTGGCCATCTCCGCGGCGATCCAGCCGCCAAAGCCGAGGCCCACCACCGACACGTCCTTGGCGCCCAGTTCGGACAGCAGCCAGGCGGTCATGGCGGCGATGTCGCGCGGATGGCGCAGCCATTGCGGCCGCTCCGACTTGCCCCAGCCGGGGTGGTGCGGCACGATGACGTCGAATTTCGAGGCCAAAGCATCGTAGAACGGCAGCCGGTCCGGCGTGCCGATATCGTGATGCAAGACCAGAACTGTGCGGCCGGTGCCGGCCCGCGAGACGTGAATCTTACATCCCGCGATCTGTTTGACCTCGTCGGTCCAGGCGACGCTCATGCTTTCTCCCCCTTTGACGGTTAGGTTGGCGAGAGGATACTCACGGGTAGATCGGGTTGTCCAATATCGATCGGCGGTACGGCTACAGGAACCCTGCGAATGCCCGCGCCGTCACGATCTGCGTACGACCGTGCGATCTCAGGTCCAACAAGCCGGCCTTGTCGCCCGTGACCAGGAAGTCGGCCGAACCGGCCTCGGCCAGACCGAGCAGGAAGTTGTCGAACGGATCGGCGGAGCGGGTCACCTCCGGCAGGTTCTCGACAAACGTGGCGGCGCGGCGGAGCTGGTTGATCAACCGCCCTGCCTCGTGGCGTTGGATACGACCGGGGACCAAAGCACAGCGCCCTAAGCAGCGGCGCAATTCTTCCATTTGCTCCTCGCAAGTCAGCAACGTGTATTCGTGCCCGATCCAGGCTCGGACGATCCGGTCGGTGGTGCCGCCGCGTGCGATCAGGGATGCGATCAGGATGTTGGTATCGAGAACGACCCGCACCGATCAGGCGCTTCGGGCGTTTGCCTGCCGCTCGGACGCGATTTCGGCGCGAACATCGCGAACCGTCGCGTCGATCAGAGCGGCGAGTTCGTCCGGGTCGGTGCTGGCGTTGCGGTCCTTGATCGTTTCGACGGCCTGTTCGAACAGGCGCCACCGCACGGCGTCCTCGATGAAGGCGGACAAGGCACCCTTTTTCAGCCCCCGAGCGCCCAGATGGCTGCGCAAGGCGAGGTCGGTTTCCTTGGACCAGGAGATCGTCAGGCGGGTCGCGGTGCTGGCGGGCATTTCAGGTCTCTTGAGCGGATAGTTGTACAAGCGACTATCGACATAGGGCGCGGGCTGGGTATCCGCAAGAGCCGGGCGTGGGCCGCTGCTCATGTCCGCGCGTGCAAAGCGTCGTTTGCGCGGCCTGGGCCGTCATGGGCTCGCGACATCGAGCAGCATCGTGTTGGCCATCGAGCGCTTTGAATGCGATTGAGCCAATGTCGTTGCGGCGTAAAAGGCGGGGCTACTGCCCCATGCCGTGGAAAAAATAATGGATCGCCTGCGCCATGATCCCCGGGGTCTGTACCGCAGCGAAATGCCCCGAATTAAGCTCCAAAAACTGCGCGCCGGGGATCATCTTCGCCAGCGGCTCGATCGCGGATGGCGGGCGCAGCGGATCGTGCCGCCCGGCGGTCACCAGCGTCGGGCAGGCAATACGAGCCAGCTCGGGGGTAATGTCCTCGTTCGCCAGCATGCGGTTGGTGGCGGCGAAGCTCTCGGGGTCGTTGCCGAGCCAGCGGGCGCGGAATTCGGCGTAGACCTTGGGGTTGAACCGGACCACGGGCGGGTAGGACAGCGCGAGGCTGCTATCCACCACGCTCGCCATGCCGCCGGCCTCCACCGCCGCCGCGCGGTCCAGCGACGCCTGCTTGCGATCGGGGGATGCGCCCGTTGCCGGCCCGTGCAGCACCAAGCCCGCCGCCCGATCGGGATAGCGCACCGCGAAATGGGCGCAGATCGCCGCACCAACCGCCATGCCGGCCAGCGCCACCTTGCCGCCGATCCCCAGCACGTCCAGCAACCCCAGAAGGTCGTCGGCCTGTTGGTCCCAGGTCACGGTCCCTTTGATCTTCTGCGACATACCCGCCCCACGGCAGTCGTATCGCAGCACTTTGCGAGAATTGGTGAAGGCCGGCAGCGCCTGGTCCCAGCTATCCAGCGTGCCACCCATTTCGTGCACCAGAACCAGCGTGGTCTTCCCCTCGCCGGATAGCTCGTACCGCAGGCTGGTGCCGTTGACTTCGGTAAAGTTCATGGCAAACGTCCCTCTCATTCTGTTGGCGCCAGCGTAAAGGGTCCCTCAATGGCTGAAAAGATGTCGCTGCACTGGTCGCCCCGCTCGCCCTACGTGCGGAAGGTAATGATCGCGATCCACGAGATGGGCTTGCAGGACCGGATCGAAACCGTGCGCACCGTGGCCGGCGGCACAACCCCGCATTGGGCGCTGATGAAGGTCAATCCGGTCGGCAAGATCCCGACGCTCGAGATCGGCGACGGCACCATTGCCTATGACTCGCCCGTCATCATCGAATACCTCGACAGCCTGCACAGCGGCCCCAAGCTGTATCCGGCAACGTGGCCCGAACGGCTGACGGCGCTGCGCCGCCACGCGCTGGGCCAGGGGATGCTGGACAACGCGCTGCCCCTGCTCGGCGAGGGGTTCCGGCCCCCGGAAAAGCAAAGCGAGCCGCACAAGGAACTCTGGCGCGCCAAGCTGCGGGCCTGCGTGGATGCGCTGGAAACCGAGGCCGACGCTTTGGCCGCCGACGCCTTATCGGTCGGGCACATCGCGATCGGGGTGGCGCTGGGCTACCTCGATTTCCGCTTCGACGGGCTGAAATGGCGGGATGGACATCCTCGGTTGGCTGCCTGGCATGCGACGTTCAATGCGCGGCCCTCGGTCGCCGCCAACATGCCGGCCGAGGGGTGAACATATCGATCGAACGCGCCCGCGCCCTGGTGCCGCTGGTCGCCGAGCGGGCACGCGCGACGGAGGCCGCGCGGCGCGTGCCGGTGGAAACGGTCGCGGAATATCATCGCTCCGGCATCCTGCGGGCACTGCAGCCCCGCCGTTTCGGTGGGGCACAGGCTGGGTTCGATGTGTTTTCCCAGATCGTCGAAATCCTCGCCGAAGGCTGCTCCGCCAGTGCCTGGGTCTACGCCGTTCTGGGGGAGCACCAATGGATCCTCGCCTGCATGCAGGAACGGGCGCAGGAGGATGTGTGGGGTTCCGATCCAAATGCGGTGGCGTCTTCGTCGTTGGCGCCGCGCAACACCGGGGTGCCCGTGGACGGCGGCTGGCGGGTAAGCGGAAAATTCCCCTTTTCCTCGGGCTGCGATCACGCACAATGGACGATTTTGGGTGTGCGAGCCGAGGACGCGGCCGGTAACAAGCCAACCCGTTATATGCTGGTGCCGATGGCCGAGATCGAAATCCTCGACGACTGGCACGTATTGGGACTGCGGGGGACCGGCAGCAAAACGCTCGTGCTGAACGATGTGTTCGTGCCGGCACACCGAACCGTTTTGCTGAAGGATTTGCTGGAGGGCACGACGCCGGGCGCTTTGATTCACCCCGATTACCCACTGCTGCGCGCCCCGCGCGGCTTCCTCGTGCCATTTTCGTTGCCGCCCGTGATGTTTTCGTTGGCTCGGCGGGCACTGGCGATGGTGCCGATATCGTTGCGATCCCGCCTATCGCGCGGCACCCGCGACCTCGCGGAGTCCGAAGTTGTGCAAATGCAACTGTCCGAGGCAGGCGCCGAGATCGATCTGGCGTGCCTGATCCTGCACACCAGGCGGGCGGAGAGCATGGCGCTCCTGGAGTCCGGCCAGCTGGTAACGCTGGAAAACGGGATGCGCAATCGCCGCGACGTATCGTTCGCGGCGGAGCTGGTGTCGAAGGGCGTCGCTCGGTTGGCCGAGCTGGCGGGGACCCGCATCGTGCACGACAGCGACCCATTGCAGCCGATCTTGCGGGACGTGCAGACGATCGCGACCCATGCGGTGGTGCTGCGGCCGCTCAACTACGTGCCGTATGGGCGGGCGATGCTGGGCTTGCCGCCGGTGCTTGGGGAGGCCTGAGATTCCAGAACGAGGACCACGCAAGATGAAGCCGCCGATCCGCATCGCCGTCCTGCATTTCTCCCACGAGACGGTGACGTTCCTGCCCAACGACACCACCCTCGCGGACTTTATTTATCCAGGCTCCCCGGCAGCGGGGGAGGCGCTGCTGGGGTCCGACCCGCGCGGCTATATGGGCGGCTTCGTGAAGATGGCGCGCGAGTTGGAGGCCGTGGAGTTGGTCGGCATCGAATCACCGCTTTGGCCACGCACTGGTACCGGCTCCGGCTGGATTACCACGGAGGCGTTCGAGACGTTCGTGGGCAAAATGATCGACGAACTGCGGTCCCAAGGCCCGTTCGACGGCGCGTATCTCTGCGTCCACGGCGCCGCCGGCGTGCGCGGCGTGCCCCGGCCCGAGGCGGAGCTGGCGAAGCGGGTGCGCTCGGTCCTTGGCCCGGTCGCGTTCATCGCCGGCACGTTCGATCCGCATGGGAATGAGGACGAGCAGTTTCTTGTCCACGCCAACATGGGTTTCTGCGGCAAATACTTTCCGCATTACGACAGCTATTTGCAGGGGGAGCGCGCGGCGCGGTGTTTGGTGCGCGCCATCCGGGGCGACTACGCGCCTGTGAGCGCGACGGTGAAGGTGCCAATCATTTCGCCCACGGTGTTCCAGTGGACCGGCGCCTCCCCCTGGATGGACCTGGTGCAGCGGGCGTTGACGTGGGAGGCGCGGGAACCAGACCTGTTCGTGAACTTCTTCTTCGGCTTCCCCTGGGCGGACGTGCCCGATGTCGGCATGTGCTTCCAGGTGCTGACCAATGGTCGATCGGATCTCGCGCGGGCGGTGGCCGACGACATGGCCTCCGCCGCCTGGCGCCAGCGGGAGGCTTTGCTGAACACCGCTCGGATTATGTCGATCGACGATGGCGTGGCGGCGGCCAAGCTGGCGGTGGCGAAGGGCGAGGGGCCGGTGGTGCTGGCAGACCACAGCGACCGGTCCGGCTATGCCACCTGGCTGTTGCGGGCGGTCATCGAGCAAGGCCTGTCGCGCGTGCTGATCGGCACCGTGGCGGACGCTGACGTATGCGCCGACCTGACGTTGAAGGGGGTTGGCGATGCGGTCGATGTGCTTGTCGGCGGACTGGCCGACGAGTCCGCCGGTTTGCCAGTGCGGATTCAGGGCCG
>JANXTL010000193.1 GCA_025352375.1 Acetobacteraceae bacterium
CCACCTGCACCATCCAGGCCCTCGCGCTTTACGTCGCCGACAGCATCAAGCAACGTCTGGCCACGCTGTTCGATTAGAGCGTGATCGCCTGAGGTTGACTTCAACCTCGGGCGTGAATCACCCTCTCAAACAAAGGCTTAGACCATGATCGAACGCCGCGATCGCGTGCAACCTCAAACGATCATGGTCTAAGCAGGCGTATCCATGAAACGCGAGCGACCTGGACCGGCCGCGACGACTTCGACCACCGTGTCCCTGCCCGATCAATCCCGCTTGTAGCGGTAGAAGAACCGGTCCGGCCCGTCCGAGGTCACCAGCCCAACCGTCGGTGCCGGGAAGTGGATCGGCATAATCAGCGTCGGCGTATCGGCGACCGACGCCAGGAACGACCGGCGGGAGGCTACGGCCTCCTTCGGGTTCCAGTCCACGCCGGGGCACCAATCGGGCTCCCGGCATTGGATATTGTGATGCATCATGTCGCCCGTCACCACCGCCCGCTGGCCGCGCGAAAATATGTTAATACAGCAATGGTGTGGCGAATGGCCGGGCGTCGGCGTCAGCGTAACGGTATCGTCCAGCGCGTAATCGTCGTCCACCAGCAGCGCCTGGCCGGCGGCGACGACAGGCAGGCAATTGTCGCGGAACACGGTGCCCGGCGGATTGTTGCCGGCGTTATGTTCGGCTTCCCAGGCCGCGTATTCCTTTTTGTGAAAGATGTATTTCGCGTTGGGGAAGGTGGGCACCCACCGCCCGTCTTTCAAGGTCGTATTCCAGCCGGTGTGGTCGATGTGCAGGTGGGTGCAGAAGACGTAATCGACGGACTCGAATGTGACGCCCAGGGCAAACAGTTCCTTGCGCCAGCGTTCCTTGCCCGGGAAATCGAACGGCGCCGGGTGGCCTTTGTCCTCACCCGTGCACGTGTCCACCAGGATGGTGTGTTTCGGCGTGCGCACGACGAAGGTCTGGTAGGTCACGACGATCATGCCGAGGGCGGTGTCGAACACCTCGGGCTCCATGGACGGCAGGTGCTTGTCCCATACCGCCTGCGAGAACATCGGAAAGAACTGCGAGGGAAAGCGCCAGGGCCCTTCCCGCTCGATGACCGCGTCGATGGTGATGTCGCCGATTCTGACCTGTTTCATGGCTGTTTCCCCCGCAATGTCCGCGCCAGTTTAGCCTAAGCCTTCTCAACATTCCAGAACACCGGCGCCGGCCCCTTCAACTGGCCGGTGATGTTGCTGCGCCAGGCGCCCGCATTGATGTACTGCCCCAGTGGAATGAAAGGCACGTAGTCGAAGCACTCGCGCTGGATGTCGTCGGTCAGGCGTTTGCGTTCGGCTGCGTTGTCGCTGTCGATCCAGGCGTCGCGCAGCGCTTCGATTTTCGTATTTTCCGGCCAACCGATCCAGGCATCCTTACCGTTGGTGCGGATGCCGGCGGCCAAAACCGGGTTGCCGAAATCCACCGCCGGAAAGCCGGAGGGGAACAGCGACCAGCCGCCTTTGTCCAGCGGCCCCTTGTTTTCCCGCCGCTGGGTAAGCGTGCCCCAATCCATGGTCTGCACTTCGACGTTCAGCCCGACTTTCTGGAAGGCGCCCTCGGCAACCTGGCAGAGCGCATCGTACGACGACGGATCGGTCGGATGCAGCATTACGATCTTTTCGCCGTTGTAGCCGCCGTCCTTGAGCATCGCCTTAATCGCATCGGGGCTTTTGCGGGTGCGAAGCGCCTCCATCCCGACCTCGCTGGCACTTTCTGTACCGGGCAGGAAGAAACCGACCGGTGAATGCGCGCCCTCCCGGTCCTCGCCCATCACCGCGGTCATTTCGTCTTCCTGGTGAATGGCCGCCAGCATGGCGCGCCGAACGACGACGTTCATGGTCGGGCCAGCGATGAAATTGGGACGCAGAACAGGAAACACACCATGCGTATCGATCCGCTTGACTGTCACCCCCGGCGCCTTGCGCAACATCGGCAACAGATCGGGCAGCGGATTTTCGACCCAGTCCACTTCCCCGGTCGCCAACGCGTTGGCGGCGGTGGAGGCATCCGGAATGATCCGCCATTCGACCCGATCGACGTTAACACGATACCCGCCCCAGCCGTAGTCCACCTTCTCCTGTCGCGGGACGTAGCGGTCCCATTTTGCCATCACCAGCCGGACACTGCTCACGAACTCATCGGCGACCCAACGGAACGGTCCGCTGCCGACGCACTCCGGTGCCATCTTGTAGGGATCTTTGCACAGCCGCTCGGGCATTATGGGGCATGTCGGCTGGGTTTTGGCCAGCGCGGCCGCCAGGAAGGGGAATGGCTTTTTTAGCCGCCACACGAGGGTGCGGTCGTCCGGGGCTTCAAGGGCGTCGAGCCGGCTCTCGATGAACCCGCCGATCTGGTCGCGTTTCATCCAGCGACGCACGGACGCCACGCAATCCCGAGCCAGGACGGGGGTGCCATCGTGGAACCATTGATCGGGACGCAACTTCATCGTCCAGCGTTTGCCGCCGTCCTCGATCGTGTGCCCCTCCACCATGTGCGGATGCGGGTTCAGCGCGCTATCGCGGGTGTACAGCGTTTCGTAGAGCATCAGCCCCAGCGTGCGGGACGCCTGCGCCGGGCTGAACAGCGGATCGTAGGTCGGCGGCGCCGTGGTCGGGACGAACGTTAAGACCTTGTTAGGTCCGGCAATGGACGGGTGGGTGAGGCTGTGACTGGCCGCCAACGTGACGGCACCGGCCACGAACTGGCGACGGCGCATGTGACCTCCCAAGGTTTCTTGGGGCGGAGTATCGCACACAACGAAACGCGGCGTCAGGCCGGCATCATCGGCGGCCGAACCGCAGCCGGATCCAAGCCAAGCTCATATATCCCCATGTTCCATAAGCAAAAATCCGACGGCGGCGGTTGAATCGCACCCACCGCGCCGTCGCGGAACAATTGCTCCAGCCGCGAGCCCTTGAAGATGTTATGCGCCCCACCGAGGTTCAAAGCGACGCGGGTGATGCGCCCGACGGCCTCGCCCACCATATATTTGGCGCGGTAGAGCGCGGCGATCGTCTCATCCGTCGGGCCGTCCCGGTCGCTGAGCCACGCCGAGCGGTAGACGATCAAGCGGGCGGCTTCGAGGTCGGCGGATAGTTCGGCGACGTGGCGACGGACGTCGGGGTGGTAGGCCAGCGGTTGGGCGTAGCCCTCGGGCTGCCGGTCCCGCACCACGCGGCGCAACGCGTCGTAGGCCGCGACGGCGACGCCCAGATAGACGGCGGTGTACGATCCCCAGAACCAGTTGAAGTAGCTTCGCCGGAACGTCCGCAAATCGCTGGTCCACAACAGCGCCGCGCGGTCGTCCACAAGGCAGTCGTCCAGCAGCAGCGAGTCGCTCCGAGTCGCACGCATGCCCATCACGTCCCAGTTGGCCTTGACGCTCCGCCCCGGCGCGGCGCGCGGCACCAGCATCAGGGCCCCGGCGGTCGTGGCGGTTTCTCCGTCGGGGTAGGCCAGCACCATGACGTAGTCGGTGGCCTCCAGCATGGAGGCAAACATTTTGCGGGCATTGATCCGGTAGCCGCCGGGCACCCGCACCGCGCGCGCGGTCAAAGGACGCTCCCCGATCAGCGACGTGTGACCGGGTTCGGAGAAATTGCCACCGATCAGCGCACCCTGCCTCACTACGAGGTCGGCAACATACCGTTTCGTCGCCTCGGAAACCTCCGGACTTTCCAGCACCGGATTGACCACGGACGCGTGCATGTTGAACGACAGCGCCGTGGAGGGGCAGCCCTGCCCCAATGCCTCATACGCCAGTGTGTGACCGAGGAAGCTAACCCCCTGCCCGCCGTATTGGCGCGGCACGGTCAGGGACAGAAATCCCTCCCGCCGGAGGATGTCGTAGTTTTCCGTCGGGTGCGACGCGTCCCGGTCATGCGCGGCCGATCGCGTGGCGAAATCCGCCGCCAGTTCGAGGCAGCGGTCTCGCAGGCGCCGATGGTCGGGGGATAGCGAAAAATCCACGCTTCAGCCTTTCAAATCGCGATGGCCCCACCGTCCACATGGATTTCCGAACCGGTGATGTAGGACGACTCGTCGGATGCGAGGAACAGGATGGCGTAGGCGACCTCATCTACCTCCCCCGGGCGGCGCATTGGGATCACGTTCATGCGTTTGGCCCGCACCTCGGGTTCGGCGGTGCGGCCCGACGTACGCATCGCCGGCATGATGCCAGGATGCACGGAGTTGCAGCGGATGCCGTCCTTCGCATGCTGCACCGCCACCGACTTGGTCATCAGCCGCACCGCCGCTTTGGAAGCGTTGTAGGCCATGTGGATCCCCTCCGATCCGATGATGCCGGCGATTGAGGACAGGTTCACGATCGACCCGCCGCCTGAGTCCGCAATGGCCTTCACCCCGTATTTCAATCCCAGGAACACACCCGTCGCATTGATCCCCATGATCCGGTGCCACGCGTCGGTCGAATAAAGGTCCTGCTCGGCGCTGCCGGACACGCCTGCGTTGTTCACCAGGATGGTGAGGTGGCCGAAATGCCGCACCGTAGCCGCGACGACATCGGCCCAGTTCGCCTCATCCGTCACGTCCAGCCGTTGGAACAGCGCGGCTGGGCCGATCGCGTTGGCGACCTGCTCGCCCTCATGCTCCATCACGTCGGCGATCACGACCTTGGCGCCCTCCCGCGCGAACAAGCGCGCCGTGGCGGCGCCCATCCCGGATGCCGCGCCGGTGACGAGGGCGACTTTGCCTGCGAGCCTCATGGTTGTTTCCCCCTTTTTGACCATGCAACGCTGCCATAACGCCCCGCAGGGGGGAAGCGCGGCATCGGCGAATGACAAATCCACGACAGGGCGGTATGGCCGAGCGCAGACTGAGAGAAAGGACAAACCGGGTGTTTCGCTGGTTCCGGCTGTTGATGCCCCGCGAAGAGCGGTTCTTCGACATGTACGCCCGCCACGCCGACGCCATCGTCCGTGGGGCGGAGCAATTGCGGGAGATGCTGAATGGCGGCGACGCGGTGCGGCGCCACTACCCCGCCGTGCTGGCGGCCGAAGATGACGCCGACGTCATCACCCGGGAGGTTGTGCAGGCCGTCCGCCGCACCTTCGTCACCCCGTTCGACCGGGGCGACATTCAGGCGCTGATTAGCGCCATGGACGATTCCATCGATCAGATGAAGAAGACTGCGAAAGCCATCGTCCTGTTCGAGGTCACCGAATTCGACCCAGACTACCGGCGCATGGGCGACGCCGTCCTGCGCTGTGCCGTCCTGCTGCGGGAGGCCGTGCCCCTGCTGACCCGCATCAGCCCCAACGCCACCCGCATCAACGAAATCTGCGAGCAGATCCGCCGGGTGGAGGGCGAAGCCGACGACATCCACGAAGCCGGCGTGACCGACCTGTTCCGCCGCTGCCAGGGCGGCGAGGCCCTGCGTTTCATCGCGTCGCGCGAGATTCTGGACCAACTGGAGCGCACCGTGGACCGCTTCGACGACGCCGCCAACCAGATCGAGAGCATCGTCATCGAGCATGTCTAGCGCCGCGCTTGCTCTGCCGCTGCTCTACGGCCTGATCGCCGTCGCGCTGCTGTTCGACTTCCTGAATGGGCTGCACGACGCGGCCAATTCCATCGCGACCATCGTGTCCACGCGCGTGCTGCGGCCGCAATACGCGGTGATCTGGGCGGCGTTCTTCAATTTCATTGCCTTCGCCTTCTTCGGGCTGCACGTGGCGCAGACCATCGGCACCGGCATCATTGACACCGCGGTCATGGACCCCACGGTGATCTTCGGCGCGCTGAGCGGGGCGATCGCCTGGAACCTGATTACCTGGGGGCTGGGCATCCCGTCGTCCAGCTCCCACGCATTGGTGGGCGGCATCGTGGGCGCCGGAACCGCCAAGGCGGGCTTCAGCGCCATTGTCTGGTCGGGGTTGGGCAAAACCCTGGCCGCCATCGTGCTGTCCCCCGCGCTGGGGTTGGTGCTGGCGCTGGTTTTGGTGCTGATCGTGTCGTGGGCGTTCGCCCGCAGCACGCCCTTCGTGGTGGACAACAGCTTTCGCTGGTTGCAGTTCGTTTCCGCGTCGTTCTACTCCCTCGGGCATGGCGGCAACGACGCCCAGAAGACCATGGGGATCATCGCGGTCCTGCTGTATTCCCAGGGGCTGCTGACCGGCGACTTCCACGTGCCGTTCTGGGTTGTGCTGAGCTGTCAGGCGGCCATGGGCCTCGGCACGCTGTTCGGCGGCTGGCGGATCGTACACACGCTGGGATCGAGGATCACCAAGCTGACACCGGTGCAGGGGTTCTGCGCCGAAACCGGGGGAGCGATCACGCTGTTCCTCGCGACCTATATGGGCATTCCGGTGTCCACCACCCACACCATCACCGGCGCCATCGTGGGCGTCGGCGCGGCGCGGCGGACCTCGGCCGTGCGCTGGGGCGTGGCGAGCAACATCGTCATCGCCTGGATCGTCACCATCCCCGCCTCGGCCGCGATCGCCGCCCTGGCATACGCCGTCGCCCGGCTGTTCGCCTGAAATGTTCATGCTCCAGGTCTTTACCCGGCCCGTCCCCGAACGGTGGCGGGTCTTGGCGGGTATTGGGCTGATGTGCCTGGCGGGCGTAATGTTCCCGTTCATGAACGGCTTCGCCAAGACATTGGGCCAGACTTACAGCACGCTGGAGGTGTCCTGGGCCCGCTTCTTCGGCCACGTCGTGTTCACCATGATGGCGTTCCTGCCGAGCAGCGGGGTGCGCATGTTCATCACCCGGCAGCCTCGGTTGCAGTTGGCTCGGTCGGTGATCCAGTGCCTGTCGAACTGCCTGTTCGTGGCGGCGATCGTCACCATTCCCCTGGCCGACGCCGGGGCGATCGGGATGCTCGGTCCGCTCATCGTGGCGCTATTGGCCTGGCCCATGCTGGGGGAGCGCACGTCTTTGGGGCACGCCCTGGCCATCGTGGTCGGCTTCATCGGCGTGCTGATCGTGATCCGGCCGGGGAGCGCGGTTTTTTATCCATCGTCGTTGTTCCTGATCGGCAGCGCGATCTGCTTCGCGCTGTACCAGATCCTGACCCGGATGGGCGCCGGCATCGACCCGCCGGCCACGACCACATTCTACAGTTCGGCGTTCGGGGCGGTGGCGATGCTGGTCGTGCTGCCGTTCGTGGGTAAATTTCCGGTCAATTTTGGGGATTTCGGGCTGTTCTGCATGCTCGGGATTTTAGGCGGGGCGGGGCATTACTGCGTGGTGCGGGCGCTCGCGTATGCCCCGGCGAACATCATCGCGCCGTTTCAGTACTTTCAGCTGCTCGGGTCGGTGGGGGTGGGGTTCATGATGTTTGGGCAGTTGCCGGATACGATGACCTGGGTCGGGTCTGGGGTGGTCGTGGCGGCGGGTTTGTGGATGGGGTGGTCGCGGACGCG
>JANXTL010000206.1 GCA_025352375.1 Acetobacteraceae bacterium
GTTTTCGCCGACATATGAGGAAATCATCTTCCGCACCTGACGGGTTTGCAGCAGCAGGCCCAGGCCAACATCGTCGATGCCGGCGTTGTTGGAGATAATGGTCAAACCCTTCACCCCGCTGTCGCGGATCGCCTCGATCAGGGCCGACGGAATGCCGCACAGGCCGAAGCCGCCGGACATGATCGTCATGTCGTCCTTCAGCACGCCGGCCAAAGCCGCCATGGCATCGGAGTAGATTTTATTGACCGCCATTCGATCCTCGTTTCAGGTTAGTTTTTTGTTGCGGTGAAGCCGGTATCGCGCATCGCCGCGGCCAGGGCGCCGGCTTCACCGTCGCTGCGGCGTCCAGATCGTGCAACGCGCCGGTGATGGCCTTCACGCAGCCGGAATCGGTCATGTCGGAAACATGAAATGCGAGCATGGCCTATTCCTGAACGATCGCGACGGCACGCGTCCAGCCGGCCGAGGCGCGATGGACCTTGACCGGGAAGCACACGACGTCGAACCCGTCGGGGGGCAGCGATTCAAGGTTGTGCAGTTTTTCAAGGTGGGAATAGCCGATTTCGCGTCCGGCTCGGTGGCCTTCCCAGATCAGTTCCGCGTTGCCCGTAGCGGCGATCTTCTTCCGGGTGATGGAGAACGGGGCGTCCCAGCTCCAGGCGTCGGTGCCGACCAGGCGCACGCCGCGTTCCAGCATCCACATCGTGGCTGCCTTGCCCATGCCGCAGCCGCTATCGACATAATCGTCGTGTCCGTAGCGGGCGCCGGCGGCGGTGTTGACCACCACGATATCCAGCGGGCGCAGTTCATGGCCGATGCGTTTCAGTTCCGCCTCTACATCGCCGGGTGTGGCGACATAGCCGTTGGGCAGATGCCTGAAATCCAGCTTCACGCCGGCCTGGAAGCACCATTCCAGCGGCACTTCATCGATCCGCCAGGATGGCTCCCCGCCCGGTTTCAGGGCGTGGTTCATGGTGGAGAAGAAGTGGTACGGCGCGTCCAGATGGGTACCGTTATGGGTGGATATTTTCACTTTCTCCACCGCTGCGTATTCGCCGTTCGGCAGTTGATCGACCCGGACGCCCATGTATTCCGCCATGGCAGGGGCGGTTTGGTGGTGATCCAGATACTCGATCTCTGGCAGCATGTGCGGCGGATCGCTTTGGATGCCCGCCATCAGCGGGACGGAGATGTCGATCAGGCGGCGCGGCATCGGGTTACTCCGCGGCCTTGAAGCTGGCCGGGTCGGCGCCCACGCGGCCGGTGTCGTTGTCGGCCGCGCGCGGCAAGCGGAAGTCGTAGCGCACCGATTTCAGGCCGGGGATGGGGCAGTCGGCATTGTCCTTGGCATCGATGACCAGCGAGGCGGACACGCCGAACACCGTGTCGGATCCGATATTCGGGTCGTCGCCGAAGTACAACGCCGACACCAGTTCGCGATAACCCGAGGCGGTAATGAGCATGTGAACGTGCGACGGGCGCATCCCGTGCCGCCCCTGCATTTTCACCAGTCGCCCGACCGGCCCGTCCATCGGAATAGAGTAACCGAGTGGCCGTACGGTACGGAAATAGTAGTTACCGTGGGCATCCGTGCGGAAATTGCCCCGCATATCCATATGCGCGTCGTCATGCGCCTGGACATCGTACCAGCCATGTTCGTCGGTCTGCCAGACCTGTACCAGCGCGTTCGGCAGTGGGTTGCTGTTGTTGTCGGTAACCCGTCCGTACAGCACGATCTCGGGTGCGGTGTGGTTGCGGACGATGTTGGCGCCCAGCGGCAGTTCCGGCGCGCCTTCACGGAAGAATGGTCCCAGCAGCGACGATTGCGTGCCGAGTTCCTTGGCTTTCTTGTCGTGCAGCGCGTTGACCACGGCGCTCAGGCCCAGCACGTCGGACAGCAGAATGAACTCCTGGCGGACGTCGGTGCAGGCCTTGCCGACTTGGGTCAGGATGGAGATGCCAGTCAGCCATTCGGCGGGGGTCAGGTTCACTTCCCGAGCGAAGGCGTGCATGTGGCGTACGGCGGCGTCCATGAGTTCCTTCAGGCGCGGATCGGAGGTCGTTGACATCTGCGCGAGGGTCGCGTCGGTGACGGTGTTCTCGTCGAGGTCGATCATCTGGGCGCTCCTGCTGGCATCGTCGACGGCATCTTAGAGCGTTCGGGCGGTGCGCGCGAGGGTGGTTGTTTCGGGCGGGGCGTGTCGCTTAACTGACATATTTTACGGGCGTGACTCCCATGGCGCAGCGGGCTAACACGCCGCCACCGCAAACCGCGTTCGGTATCGCCCAACCCAATGTCCTTTTCGCTTCCCGCCTCACTGGCCTCCGGCCGGCGATTGCCCAACCTGTGGGACATCGCCGCGATGATCTGCGTCTTCGGCGCGCTGATCGCGGTGGCGCATGTCGCGCGCGGAACCATGGTCCCGATCGACGCCCCTGGTGCGACCGAAATCAGCCTCGATCCATGGAACCTGCCGGAATATGCGGTGCGGACGACGCTACGGATGTTCGCCGCCCTTGTTGCGTCTTTGTTGTTCACCTTCACCTACGGCACCGCCGCGGCGAAAAGCCGGCGGGCCGGACTGGTGCTGGTGCCGATCCTGGACATACTGCAATCGGTGCCCATCCTGGGATTTCTGACTTTTACCGTCGTATTCTTCATGAACCTGTTCCCCGGCCAGGTGCTGGGATTGGAGCTGGCGTCGATCTTCGCCATCTTCACGAGCCAGGCGTGGAACATGGCGTTCAGCCTTTACCAATCCTTGAAGACGGTGCCGGCCGATCTGCATGAGGCCACCGTCGCCTTCCATCTGACCGGCTGGCAACGCTTCTGGCGCCTGGAAGTGCCCTTCGCCGTGCCCGGCCTCGTGTGGAACACGATGATGTCCATGTCCGGCGGGTGGTTCTTCGTCGTCGCATCGGAGGCTGTTTCGGTCGGCGACAATACGTGGAAATTGCCGGGCATCGGGTCCTACGTGGCGCTGGCGCTGGAGCAGCGGGACATCGCCGCCGTCGCCTGGGCCATCGCCGCCATGCTGGCGGTCATCCTGGCCTACGACCAGCTGCTGTTCCGCCCGCTGGTCGCCTGGTCCGCCCGCTTTAAGTTTGAGACGACGGCCGGCGCGACGGCCGACGATCCGTGGATGCTGCGGCTGCTCCGGCGCACTCGGGTTCTGCAACTGACTGGGGATTTTGTTGGGCGGACCGCCACCTCGTTCGGCGGTTTGCGGCTGTCGTTTTCCCGCAAGCCGCGCCAGGCGGTCGAGACCAAGCCGAACCGCGCGGTCGATATCGTCTGCGGCGTGCTGCTGACCGCCGTTCTAATCTGGATCGCCTGGGTGGTGGTCGCGTTTGCCTCGGCCCAGCTTGCATGGAGCGACCTGCTGGAAGCCGTGGGCCTCGGCCTTATCACGCTGCTGCGGGTGGTGGTGCTGATGGTGGTCGCCAGCCTGATATGGGTCCCGATCGGGGTGTGGTTGGGGTTGCGGCCAGTCTGGGCGCGGCGGGCGCAACCGGTGGCGCAGTTTCTGGCGGCCTTCCCTGCCAACCTGCTGTTTCCACCATTCGTGCTGATCATCGTTCACTTCCACCTCAGTGCCGACATCTGGCTGACACCGCTCATGGTGCTGGGAACTCAGTGGTACATTCTGTTCAACGTCATCGCCGGCGCTGCTGCCTTTCCGGGCGACTTGCGCGAGGCGGCGGCCAATTTCCGGGTGGGCGGCTTCCTGTGGTGGCGCAAGGTGATGTTGCCGGGCATCCTGACCTACTACGTGACCGGCGCCATCACCGCGTCCGGCGGGTCCTGGAACGCCGCGATCGTCGCCGAGGTTGCGTCCTGGGGCGATACGAAACTGGTGGCGCATGGCCTTGGGGCCTACATCGCCGGCGCGACCGACAGGGGCGACATGGCGCGCGTGGTTCTGGGCGTAGTGGTGATGTCCACCTTCGTCTTGCTGTTTAACCGGCTGTTGTGGCGTCCGCTCTACGCGTTCGCGCAACGCCGCCTGACTTTGGGGTGATGGCCAATGGATATCGATCCCTGCCTGCTTGAAGTGCGCGGTTGCCGTCAGTCCTACCATAAGGAGGCCAGTGCCGATCTCGTGGTCCTGGAGGACGTCGAACTCAAACTCCGCGAAGGCGAAATCGTTGCGCTGCTCGGCCGTTCCGGGTCCGGTAAATCTACCCTGTTGCGCATTGTGTCCGGCCTGCTGAAGCCCACCGCGGGCGATGTCCTGTGGCGCGGTACCAAGCTGACCGGCCCGGCCGACGGCGTGGCGATGGTCTTCCAAAGCTTCGCGTTGTTTCCCTGGTTGACCGTGCAGGGAAACGTGGAACTTGGCCTGGAAGCGCGCGGCGTGTCGCGGATGGAACGGGAGAAGCGGGCCGAACAGGCGATCGATTTGATCGGCCTCGGCGGGTTCGAAAGCGCTTACCCCAAGGAGCTGTCCGGCGGCATGCGCCAGCGCGTCGGCCTGGCGCGCGCGCTGGTGGTGCATCCCGAACTGCTGCTCATGGATGAGCCGTTTTCGGCCCTGGATGTGTTGACGGCCGAAACGTTGCGCACCGATTTGATCGACCTGTGGGTCGACGGCAAGCTGCCGGTTAAATCCGTTCTGATGGTGACCCACAACATCGAGGAGGCGGTGCTGATGTGCGACCGCATTCTAGTGTTTTCCTCCAACCCCGGGCGGGTCGCGAGCGAGCTGACCGTGCCGTTCCCACATCCGCGTAACCGCCTGGACCCGGCGTTCCGCCAGATGGTGGACGACATATACGCGCTGATGACCCGCCGTCCCGTGCTGGCGCCGAAGACCGCGACCGAGACCCCGGTGTCCCCGCTGGCCATATCGCTGCAACGGGTCGGTATCAATCTGATGTCGGGTCTCATGGAGACCATGGCGGGCGAACCCTATCATGGGCGCGCCGACCTGCCGGCTTTGGCCGGGTCGTTGCAGTACGAGGTCGACGAACTCCTGCCGCTCGGCGAGGCTCTGCAGATGCTGCGGTTTGCCGTGGTGGAGGAAGGCGACATCATGCTGACCGATAGCGGCCGGCACTTCGTGGATGCCGACACCGATGAGCGCAAGCGCCTGTTCGCGGAAGCCCTGCGCGCCCATGTGCCGCTGGTGACCATGATCCGGCAGGTGTTGGATGAGCGCTGGAACCATCGCGCCTCGGCTGTGCGGTTCCGCGATGAGCTGGAGGATCATATGTCCCCGGAATACGCAGACGATACGCTGCGGACAGTGATCGGTTGGGGCCGTTATGCCGAGATCTTCAGCTACGACGAAGAGGCGGAGCAGTTCAGCCTGGAAGACATCGAATAGTGTGTTACGCGGCGACGGATACCGTCAGCCGCACCCCGGTTTCCTTTTGCAAGTGGTCCAGGACGGCGCAGAGATTACGAGCCTGCGGATTGCCGCCCGGCGCGAGCATGCGCATCAGGCTTTTGGCCGGGGTCGAAGTCAGTTCGGATAAACGCGGGAAGCCGATGGTCGCGTTGATGTAGTCGCGCAGTACGGATTTGCCGACATCGGGTTCGCCGGCGATCAGCGCTTGAACGGCCTCGGTGAGAAGGGCTTCGCGGAACGCGGAGTCGCGCTTGACGCGGGTGGCGACGGTGTCGCGGAAGCTGCGGGTCAGTGCCATGATTTTGGGTCCAATCCTTGTTTGCGCCGCTGGTAATCGTCCCAGCGCCACTTTGCCTTTTCAATGTCGCGGTCCTGCCGCTGCTTACTGCCGCCGCCGAGGAGGATGACCAACGTCGCCCCGTCTCGGCCAAAATAGACCCGGTAGCCCGGGCCGAAGGTAATTCGCCTTTCCACCACCCCATCGCCAACCGGTTTCGAGTCACCAAAGTTGCCCTGTTCCAATCGGATCAGGGCGATCGTGACGCGCGCCGCGGCGGCGGGATCGAGTTCGTCGAACCAGTCTGCGAAGGGGCTTTCGCCGTTGTCGTCTTCGTATTCCAGCACCGTGATCTCAGTACTTGGTAACATTTATGGAACCATTGGTCAAGCGATAGATGATGGTCCCACAAAAAGATTAAGGAATGGTTTACGCGGGGAGAGAAAGTTTTGGCCGGGTTGCCACGGTGCCTCCGTACTGCCGGTGATAACCGGAATCGGGGTCTGGGGGTCGCCGGATATCTCGCCGTTGGCCATCGTCCCGGGACGCGGCAGACTGCCGTATCGCTGGATCGAAACACCCGCGCAGCGAGGGCTGCGCCATGCGTTTGGGGTGGCTCGCAACCCCATCATTGACTCCCGCCTGCCGCATCCCGCATAAGCCGCCGCATCCGGATCAGCCCTGCTGTCCCGGTCCCCGCCAGAAGCGGGGGCTTCGCCGCTCCGCGAGGGTTCGCGCAGCGGCGCTTTTGCCGTTGTCCAAAGGATCGCATCCGTGTTTGAGGCGCTGTCAGACAAGCTTTCGGGGGTGTTCGACAAGCTGCGCCGCCGTGGCGCGCTGAGCGAAGCCGATGTGGGCGAAGCCCTGCGGGAGGTTCGCCTCGCGCTGCTGGACGCCGACGTCGCCCTGCCGGTGGTGCGCGATTTCATCCTGAAGGTGCGGGAACGCGCGGTCGGGGCCGAGGTACTATCATCGGTTACCCCCGGCCAGCAGGTCGTGAAGATCGTCAATGACGTCCTGATCGAGGCTTTGGGCGGAGAGGGTGCCGTCCCCATCAATCTGAACGCTGCCGCGCCCGTTCCCATCCTGATGGTGGGTTTGCAGGGGTCCGGTAAGACCACGACGTCCGGCAAGCTGGCGCTGCGGTTCCGCGACCGGTTGAAGAAGAAAGTGCTGCTGGCCAGCCTCGACACCCAGCGCCCGGCCGCGCAGTTGCAATTGCAGCAGCTCGCCGAGCAGGCGCAGGTGACAAGCCTTCCGATCGTTCCGGGCCAGACCCCGGTGCAGATCGCCCAACGCGCGATGGATACCGCGCGGCGGGAAGGCTTCGACATTGTCATCCTCGACACCGCCGGTCGCCTCGCGATCGACCAAGAGCTGATGAACGAGGTGAAGCAGGTTCGCGCGATCGTGCACCCCGCGGAAACGCTGCTGGTGGTGGACGCGATGACCGGGCAGGACGCGGTCAATACGTCCAAGGCGTTCAATGAAGCCGTGGGCGTCACCGGCATTGTCATGACCCGCATGGACGGCGACGCCCGCGGCGGCGCGGCGCTGTCGATGCGCTTTGTCACCGGTGCCCCGATCAAGCTGATCGGTGTCGGTGAGAAACAGGACGCGCTGGAGGATTTCCATCCGGAACGTGTAGCCGGTCGCATCCTGGGCATGGGCGACATCGTCGGGCTGGTCGAGAAAGTAACCGAAACGATCGATCAGGCGGAGGCGGAAAAACTCGCCAAGCGGATGACGTCGGGGAAATTCGACCTGGAGGATTTCGCCAGCCAGCTCAATCAAATCAGTAAAATGGGCAGCCTGACCGGCATCCTGGGGATGCTGCCGGGTGTTGGAAAAATAAAGGATCAGCTCGCCAACGCCAATATCGACAACAAGATGCTGAAGCGTCAGGCGGCGATTATTTCGTCCATGACGAAGAAGGAACGTAAGCTCCCCGATCTGATCAAAGCGAGCCGCAAGAAGCGGATCGCGGCGGGGTCGGGGGTCACGGTGCAGGATGTCAACAAATTGCTCAAGCAATTCGACGACATGACCACCATGATGAAACGCATGAACAAGCTCGGGCAAAAAGGTCTGATGCGGCAGGGCATGGGTGCCCTGATGCCTCAACGCCAAATGCCGGGCAATCGCCGTCCATTCTGAAGTTAAACCAAGGAGTATCGTTTATGGGTCTCAAGATCCGGTTGGCACGTGCCGGCGCCAAGAAGCGCCCCTATTACCACATCGTCATCGCCGACAGCCGCAGCCCGCGCGATGGCCGCTTTATCGAACGGGTTGGCAGCTATAACCCCATGCTGCCGGCCGAGCACGCCGACCGCGTGCGGCTGGTGCCGGAACGCATCACGCACTGGATCGGCACCGGCGCAATCGCGACGGACCGCGTCGCGCGCTTCCTGGGCAAGGCAGGCCTGATCCCGATGCCGGCGTGGAACGAGCAGCCGCACCAGTCGGCGCCGAAGAAGAAGGCGCAGGAACGCGCCAAGGAAGCCGCGGCGGCGGCGGGCGCCTGAGCACCTAAGTGCCCGACACAAACATCCTGATGGCCACGATCGGCCGGCCGCATGGCGTGAGCGGCCGGATTCACGTGACCAGCCACACGGCGGATCCCGCCGGCGTCACCGCGTACGGGGCTTTGTCCGACGCGGAGGGACGGCAGTATCTGTTGCGTTGGTGCCACGAGGGTGTGGCGGAGATTTCCACCGTCATCGATGGGGTGACGGATCGCATCCGTAACAGGACGGCGGTGGAAAAATTGACGAACGTGGATTTGTTCATCAATCGGTCGCGCCTGCCGCCGCCGGACGAGGAAGAATTCTACCTCGCCGATCTCGTTGGCCTGACAGCGGTAGACGCCGAGGGCAAACCGTTGGGCATCGTTACCACGGTGCACGATTACGGCGCGGGCACCAGCCTGGAGATCGTCGGTGATTCATCGATGATCGTCCCATTCACGCAAGCCTGCGTGCCGGAGATCGATGTCGCTGCCGGAAAGTTGGTCGTAACGCCGCCGATCGAAGTCGCGGTCATTGCGGAGCACGCGGCATGAGCTGGCGCGCCTCTGTTTTGACGTTGTTCCCGGACATTTTCCCTGGTCCCCTCGGCCAGTCGCTGGCTGGGCGGGCATTGGACGACGGAATTTGGTCGTTGGATGTCACCGATATCCGCGATTTTGGAACGGGCAAGCACCGTAAGGTGGACGATACCCCGTTCGGGGGCGGTGCCGGCATGGTCATGCGACCGGATGTCGTGGATGCCGCTGTCGGCCCAGTCGCCGATGGACGGCCGGTGATTTATTTGACCCCACGGGGACGCCGGTTCACCCAGGCGGATGCCGTCCGATTCGCTTCTGGCGACGGGCTAATTCTCGTGTGCGGCCGTTACGAAGGCGTCGACCAACGGGTGATCGAAGCCCGTGCGATGGAGGAATTCAGCGTCGGCGACTACGTGCTGTCGGGCGGCGAACTCGCGGCGCTGGTACTGTTGGACTCCGTCGTGCGGCTGCTGCCGGGCGTCATGGGTGCCGCCGAGAGCGCACTCGATGAGAGCTTTTCCGGGGGTCTGCTCGAATACCCGCATTACACGCGGCCGGCCGAATGGGCCGGCAGGACCGTGCCGGACGTGCTGCGGTCCGGCAACCACGCCGCCGTCGCCGCTTGGCGGCAGGCGGAATCCGAACAAATCACCATGCGGCGCCGCCCCGACCTGTGGGCGGCGCGCCCTAACCACTCGTAAAGGATATCAAGCGATGAACATCATCCAACAGTTCGAAGCCGAACAGATGACGAAATTGACGGCGACCCGCCCGGTGCCGGAATTTGGCGCCGGCGACACCGTCCGCGTGTCGGTCAAGGTGGTCGAGGGCGAACGGTCCCGCATTCAGGCGTTTGAGGGCGTGTGCATTGCCCGCTCGAACAAGGGCCTGAACAGCAACTTCACCATCCGCAAGATCAGCTACGGCGAAGGCGTGGAGCGCGTGTTCCCGCTGTATGCCCCGACGATCGCGGAAATTCACGTGGTGCGCCGCGGCGATGTGCGCCGGGCGAAGCTGTATTACCTGCGCGGCCGTAGCGGCAAGTCCGCCCGCATCGCCGAGAAGGCGCGGGTGATTGCTGTCGATGCGCCGGTTGCAGCGCCGGCTCCGGCGGTTACGGCCCAACCGGCGGCGTAATACCAACTACTCGCATGGCTAGTGATTCTCCGAACGCTCTAGACCATGATCGTTTGAGGTCGCACGCGATCTCGGCGTTCGATCATGGTCTAAGCCTTTGTTTGAGAGGGTGATTCACGCCCGAGGTTGAAGTCAACCTCAGGCGATCACGCTCTAGCCTCGTCATGCCGCGATGACGGGGTTGGAACTCCAGTGGGTCAAAGTCCGGGCGGGTAGGTAATAAGAGTCGTTGGTCTCGCTGGCAGGAAGCGGCCTTGGGCCATCAGCACCAGGGTCCCGACTGCCAGCGCGCCGATTGCCAGATTGGCAAACACGAACAGGACCGGGGCCAGCGAAACCAGCGGCCCGGTGCCGCCTTGTTGGATGAACAGCAGCGGCGCGATGGCGAGTGCGTCGATGCCAAATCCGAACGCCCACCAGGATGCGGCGAAGGGTTGTTTCGCGATCCAGGGCAGCAGCCGGATCAGTAGCAACACCTGTAGCAGGGCGTAGCCGATCAGAAACGCCCCGATCCGATCCGGCGGCCCCACCGACGTGCTCAGAAACGCAACGGCGCCCACGGCGGGCGGCGCGAGCAGAATGCCCAATGTGGGGCGTAGCGGCGGCGGCATCTCCGCTGCCGTATACAAACGAAAGCGCACCGCAGCCTCGATCGGGAGCCACGCGAGCAGCCCGGCGCCAAACAGGATCTGACCCAAGCCGAGGTTTCCGAACGCGCCCGCGCCAATGGCCGAGACGTAGCAAAACCCTACCACCGGCAGCACAAGGGCCGGTGTGACAGCAGCCGGGTCGCGCCCGCCGGTCGATAATTGTCCAGCATGGTAGATCGCGAACATTAGGCTGGAACCTGCTCCCAACAGGAACAGGCAGAACGCTGCTTCCTCGGCATAGGGCCGGGCGCTGACGGCGATCAGCATGGTCGCCATCGGAACGAATGCGACGAAACAACTCTGTATGGGGTGCCGGCATTCCGCCGCTGCCGTTTCGCGGGTGAACCACCATTTCGTGCCATATAGGATCATGAGAGCCAGCCAGACGACGCCGGCGATGGCCATGATCGCCTCCCCGATCGCGGTTGGCAGGCCCCATACCGTGCGCGCCGCGCGCCACGCACCGCCGAGCCCGGCGATGCCGAGTACGATGCCGAATACGGCGACGGGGGTGCGGGCGGCGATGTCCCTCACGCGGCGAAGGGCGTCAGCAAAACACGCACGTCCGGCGTCGTTTCCAGCGCGCCGATCGCCGCCAGCGTGGCGTCTACGTCAGCGGCCCTAGGCGGACGCACCGCATTGCCGGCGCAGTCGCGGAACTTCGCGGCGAACTGAGCGTGGCTCAACGGGTTGCTGGGGGCGCCGAACGGGATCGTGGTCTCGATCGTCGCCGAACTTCCGTCGGTGCGGGTGACGGTGATTTTGGCCGAATCCCTCGCGTGGGCCGGGTTCGCTACGCCAGCGATCCGATCCGCTAACCCAAGAACCCCCGGCGTGCCCAAACTGTCGACCTCGGCGATGCCTACCTTGCCGTGGACCAAGGCGGTGGCAACCAGGAAGGGGCGGGCGAACTGCGCCTCCACCACCTGGGAGGGGCGGCGGGTGACGGGGGCCGGATCGGCGGAGTCGGCCTCGATCGTCACGGATGCGATGTCTTCGGCGCGTACGATTCCCAGTTTCGCACGAGCCGCCAATGCCGCGTCGATGACGCTGTGTAACGGGCGGCCGCAGGGGTAGGGTTTGTAGCTGAGTTCCTCCCCGCGATAGACGGTGCCCAGGTCTTTCAGAAGCAGCGAGGCATCGTGGCCGTTCGGTTGGTAAAGCTCCAGAAACCCGTATTTGCCGTTGAAGATGTTGTGTGCCCCGGTGAAGCCGGTTTTGGCCAGCACCGCCGAGAAAACGCCGGCGCTCGCCGCTTGCCCCGCTTGCATGCGCTTGGTAAATGCGCCGTCCAGGATGCATTGCCGGTTGCCCGCCGCGTGGCTGTAGGCGATGCCGAACGCGTGCAGCATCTGCTCCGCGTTCAGGCCCATCAGCTTGCCCACCGCGGCCGTCGCGCCGAACACCCCGATCGCCGCGGTGCGGTGCCACCCGCGGTCCACCGTCGAAGCGAACGCGATGCGGCAGGAAATATCCAGCCCGAGTGCCGTCGCCAGCAGCATGTCCCGGCCCGAAACGCCCCCCAGCATGTCGGCGGCTGCCAAAACCGACCCCAGCACCGACACCCCCGGATGGATGGAGCCGCCAGTGTCCAGCGTGTCGTCAAAATCCAGCGCGTGGCCCATGCTGGCGTTGAGCAGGGCCGCTTGCGGCGCGGGCAACGAAATTCCCTGTAGCAGCACACGGCTTTCCGGCCGCCCGCCCCAGTGGCCGATGACCATGGATAAATTATCGATGCCGGGGGAGCCGCTGCCGCCCAGCATGCAGCCGAAGGTGTCCAGGATGTCGCGCCGGGCGGACTCGACGGTGCTGGCCGGAAGATCGCTGAAATTCGTGCGGTGTACGTGCTGGGCCAGGGGCCAGGCTGGGTCGGTTGTCATGGATGGGGCTCCCCCGGGGTGGTGCTGGAACGGGCTTCCTGGCCTAGAAGGTGCCCGACAAGGCCTTCCAAGGAAATACCATGCAACTGATCGCCCTGCTGCTTGCCACGTTGCTGCTTGCCACCCCGGTGGTCGCTCGGGTGACCAGCGTGCGGATCGACAAGGTGGAACCATTCGCCGGCGGGCAGGCATTCGGTGCGACGGGCGCTTACGAGCGGGTGATCGGCGTTGCCAAGGGGGAGCTGGACCCCGAGGACCCGCGGAATACCGGCATCGCCGGTCTGGCGGTGGCGCCGCGCAACGCCGCCGGGAAGGTGGAATACGAAACCGATATTTTCCTGTTGCGCCCCGCCGATCCCGCCAAGGGGAACCACCATCTGCTGTTCGACGTCCTGAACCGCGGCAACAAGTTGGCCACCAACCGGCTGAACACCACCACGCAGAAGGACGATTCGAACGATCCGATTACGGTGGCGCAGGCCGGGGACGGGTTCCTGTTCCGGCGCGGCTACACCATTGCCTGGGCCGGGTGGGATCCGGACTCGCCGCGCACCAACCACGGCATGACCTTGCGCATCCCGGCGCTGCCGGATGTGCGACAGGAGATCCGCGACGAGTTCGTGTCGGGCACCCGTGGCGCGCCGATGACCCGGTTCAAGCTCAGCTATGCCGCCGCCTCGCTCGACCAGACGACCGCCAGCCTGACACGCCGGGCGCGCGAAGGCGACACACCGCAACCGGTCCCCTTCGCGCAATGGGCGTTCGAAAACGACCGGACCATCGTTCTGCGGCCGGAGGGCACGTTGCCCGCCTTCGGTGTCATCTACAGCCTGGCATATACCGCGCGATCCCCATGGGTGAGCGGCATCGGTTTCGCCGCCCAACGCGATGTCGCGGCGTATCTGCGATCCGGCGCGAAGGACTCGCCGGCACGCGGTGTTAAGGCGGCGATCGTGTTCGGCGTGTCGCAAAGCGGCCGATTCATCCGCGACTTCCTCAAATTTGGGTTCAACCAGGATGAGGCCGGCCACAAAGTCTTCGATGGCGCGTTGTCGCATATCGCGGGGATCGGCGGCGTGTTCCTGAATGCGCCTTTCGCGCAGCCGTTCCGCACCCGCACCCAGCATGAAGACCATGCGATGCCCGAGAACGCGTTTCCGTTCTCGGCGGCTTCGTCCCGCGATCCGGTCACCGGCGGTCCAGGTGCGCTATTGCGCAACGGCGGTCCAGGTGCGCTATTGCGCAACGGCGGTCCAGGTGCGCTATTGCGCAACGGCCGCTTCGATCCGTTGCTGATCGAGACCAATACCGATGCCGAATACTGGCAGAAGGGCGCCTCGCTGCTGGGCACCGATCCCACGGGCGCACGCGATTTGCCGCTGCCGGCAAACACGCGGCTG
The DNA here is from genome assembly GCA_025352375.1 of Acetobacteraceae bacterium. Taxonomy (GTDB): domain Bacteria; phylum Pseudomonadota; class Alphaproteobacteria; order Acetobacterales; family Acetobacteraceae; genus Rhodopila. The sequence goes on from JANXTL010000206.1 coordinate 13,745, forward strand.
TTCCTGATTGCCGGCACCCAGCACACCGGGCGCTTCGGCGCGACAGATGCGGCGGGGCCGTGTGCTAATCCCCGCAACCCGCACGATCCCTATCCGGCGGTGCGGGCGCTGCTGGTGGCGCTGGATGACTGGATCGCGACCGGCCGCCCCGCACCGGAAAGCCGCATCCCGCGCATCGCCCAGCGCACGCTGATCCCGGTGTCCCAGCTGCGTTTTCCGGATTTGCCGAACTTCGCGACGGCAGCGGCGGCGAACCGGATCGATCCGGTGGGGGCCTGGGTCCATCCGGAGCGCGTTCTGACGCCGTACGTGGCGCTGGTTCCCGCGGTCGACGCTGACGGCAACGACCGCGCGGGTTTGCGGCTGCCGGATGTGGCGGTGCCACTGGGAACGCACACGGGCTTCAACGTTTACAAAGCGCCGGCCATCGCCGGGGAGATGTGCGACCGGGACGGCAGCTACCTGCCGTTCGCTCGTTCGGTCGCCGACAAGATCGCCGGCGACCCGCGTAAGGCACTGACGGAACGCTACGGTACCGTTGCCCGCTACGCCGCCCAGGTCGCGGCAGCCGCTCGGGGGTTGGTGGCGGATCGGTTGTTGTTGAAGGAGGACGCGGATCGGTATGCGGCCGAGGCGAATTCTGTGCATTTCTGATGCCGAGCGAATGTCGGACTAACCCCACCGCCAGACAGGCGATGCCGTACCGACCGGCGAGATGCCGGTCATTGAGCACCTTTGGCCCCTGTCCTCCCGTCGGTATATGCTCGCAGCCGTGACCACCGAACCAACCTCCACCGACCTGTTCGGCCCACCGGAAACCGCTGAGACTCCGGAAGCCAAAGCCGCGCGCCCGCTCGCGGATCGGCTGCGGCCGAAAGTGCTGGAAGAGGTCGTCGGGCAGGACCACCTGCTCGGGCCCGAGGGCACGCTGACCCGCATGCTGGCGCGGGGTTCGCTGGCCTCGCTCATTCTGTGGGGGCCGCCCGGCGTCGGTAAAACGACCATTGCGCGCCTGCTGGCCGCCCGGTCCGGGCTGCATTTCACGCAGCTATCGGCAGTTTTTTCCGGCGTCGCCGACCTTAAGCGCGCGTTCGAGGAAGCCACGCGCCGCCGCCGCACCGGCCAAGGGACCCTGCTATTCGTCGACGAAATCCACCGGTTCAACCGCGCGCAACAGGATGGGTTTTTGCCGGTGGTGGAGGATGGGACGGTTATTCTGGTGGGCGCCACCACGGAAAACCCCTCGTTCGCATTAAACGGGGCGTTGTTGTCGCGGTGTCAGGTGCTAGTGCTGCGACGGCTTGACGATCCCGCGCTGGAGCTGCTGCTGGAACGGGCGGAAACCGAACTCGGCCGTCCCTTCCCTGTGAACGGGGAGGCTCGGCAGGCGCTGCGGGCGATGGCGGACGGGGATGGGCGCTATATTCTGAATATGGCCGAGCAGTTGGCGGCCTTGCCGGCGGGGACCAAAGCGATGGACCCGGGGGCGCTGTCGGAGCTGCTGGCCAAGCGCGCCGCGCTGTACGACAAGGACCGGGAGGAACACTACAATCTGATCTCGGCGCTGCATAAGTCGCTGCGTGGCTCCGACCCCGATGCGGCGCTGTATTGGTTCGCGCGGATGCTGACCGGCGGGGAGGATCCCCGCTACATCGCTCGCCGCCTGGTCCGTTTCGCCGCCGAGGATATCGGCATGGCCGATCCGCAGGCGTTGCCGCAGGCCTTGGCGGGGTGGGAAACGTATGAGCGGCTCGGCTCCCCCGAGGGCGAACTCGCGATTGCGCAGGTGGTCGTTTACCTCGGTACCGCCCCGAAATCGAACGCGGTCTACGCGGCCTACGGGGCCGCGCGGGCAGCGGCGAAGGCGACGGGGAGCTTGATGCCCCCCGCCCATATTCTGAACGCGCCGACCAAGCTTATGAAGCAACTCGGCTACGGCGACGGGTATGCCTACGACCACGGAACGGAGGACGCGTTCTCCGGCCAGAACTATTTTCCCGACGGCATGAACCGGGAGGCGTTCTATCAGCCGAAGGATCGGGGGTTCGAGCGGGAAATCGGCAAGCGGCTGGATTACTGGGCGAAGCTGCGGGCGGCGAAGGGCGGGTAGACCGCCGCTACTTCCTTTCCTCCCGCTCGGCCGGAATCTATTCATCGGGATTCCCCCGCGGACGAGCAGGGAGCGTTCATGAGCACTGGGGACCTTGGTCCCCTCCGGTTCGCGGGGCGAGGGGCGGGGTGGGAGGGCGATTAGGGACTCTGTCGGTCACGGCCCCTCGGCGCGCGAACCGGAACAGGCCGTGGCTTCCCTACCGATTTCCCTGTGGTAGGATCGCTCGCTAATAACTAGTTGGGAGTGCTGTGATTTTTCGCTTCTTGCCGAGCGAAAAATCACAGCAGGACCATCTGGCGGGACCCGAGCGACTCGGTTTTTGTCGCTTGGCCGAGCATCAGGCGCATCCGGCCGTACTGACGGTCGGTGACCTGGAGGGAGCGTACGCTCCCTTTTCCGGGCAGGTTTCGTGTGACTCGCGCGACGTGTTTCATGGCGCCATCTTCGGCCCGGCAGACCCGCGCGTAAACAGAATACTGCAACATCATGAAGCCGTCGTCCTTCAGGAAGTTGCGGAACCGGGAGGCATCCCGGCGCTCCGCCTTGGTGCCGACCGGCAGGTCGAAGAAGACGAACAGCCACACGAATCGGGTCTCCTCGCTGGGCATTAGGGTTTGAGGCGCGGGAGTTGCAGCAGGGCAGCGCTGTTCTGCTCCATCGCCCGGACCAGACTTTCCGCTGCCATTTCGGTTGCGACCAGCAGGCTGACGGTTTCGCGGCCGAACACGGTCGTTTCGGTCAGAATCGAGGCCAAAGTCCGCCGTTCTTCCACGCTGGTTTCTCCCTTGCGGACCTG
>JANXTL010000301.1 GCA_025352375.1 Acetobacteraceae bacterium
CCCCTTCCACTCGTTCAACCCGTAATCATGCGAAGCCCGCCGCTTCGCGCCACGCTCCGCCGCCTTCTGGATCACGTAGTTGCTGATCGGGATCGGTTGCTCGCCCATCTGCCGAGCCATCACTTCCAGCTCGCAGGCGCGCTCCATCTGCCACATGCGCATCATCGCGCCGTGCACCGTTTCGCCAAACGTCAGAAGCCCGTGATTTTCCAGCACGACGCAGCTGCCATGAGCGCAGGTTCTGCCCAGTTCCTCGCATTCCTCGGCCGAGGCCGGAACGCCGTAGGTGTGGTAGGCGACGTCGTCGTAGATACCGAGCACGTCCTGGCTGATGGGGCGCAACCCGTTGCGCAGCAGCGACACACCGGCGCCAGCGCGGGTATGCGTGTGCAGCACGCAGTTGGCATCCGGCCGAGCCTTGTAGACAGCGCTGTGGATGGTGAAGCCGGCGTTGTTAAAGCGACCGCCTGGCGTAAGGACGTTGCCCTCCATGTCCATCTTCACCAAAGACGACGCGGTAACTTCATCGAACATATCGCCGTAGTTGTTGATCAGAAAATGATTGGGCTCCCCGGGGACGCGCGCCGTCATATGGGTGTTGATGGTGTCGGTCCAGCCGAGGTGCTCGTTCACGTGATAAACGGCGGCGAGCTCGCAGCGGATGTTCCACTCGGCTTCGGACATTTGCGGCAGTTGCAGGGCGGCGGACATGTTGGTTCTCCTTAGTGTTGGTTGCTGCGCCAGTCTTGGAAGAAAATATCGGTCGATATTTCGTCCACCGTGTTGCAGCCGGTGTAGGCCATCGTCTTATCCATTTCCGTCTTGATAATGCTTATAGCCTTCGATGCCCCATCCTGCCCGCCCACCGCCGTGCCGTAAAGCGTCGCGCGGCCCGTTAGCACCGCTTTGGCACCAAGCGCCATGGCTTTGACGACGTCGGAGCCTCGGCGGATGCCGGAATCGAGGATAACCGTGCATTTGTCGCCGACCGCACCAGCGATTTCCGGCAGCACATCGAGCGTCGCGGCGGCGCTGTCCATGTTCCGGCCGCCATGGTTGGAAACGATGATGCCGTCCACGCCATAGGTCAGGGCTTTCAGGGCGTCGTCGGTCCGGTTGACGCCTTTCAGCATCAGGATGCCCGGCCACTTGTCGCGGAAGACCGCGATATCGTCCCAGTTCAACGAATCCAGCCGCATTTCGTCGGTGCGTCCGGCCGATCCGCTGGTGATGGTGCCCTGGAACTGCGTCGGGTAATTCTCATGCTTCGGCATGCCGATGGTGGTGAGGTACCGCCCCATCACGCCGAGCGTCCACGCCGGGTGCAGGGCGACATCCAGCAGGAAGCGCGGCGATGTATTGAACGGCAAAGCAAACCCATTGCGCGAATTGTATTCGCGGTTGGGTGCGACCGCGGAATCGACCGTTACAATCAGCGCCTCATACCCCGCGTTCTTGGCGCGTTCGATGATCTGGTACGACAAATCGCGGCGCTTCCAAACATAAAGCTGAAACCACAACCGCCCGCCGGCCTGGTCGGCGATGGTCTCCATCGCGGTCATCGACGCGGTGGACAGGGTCAGCGGGATGCCGGCGGCAGCGGCGGCTTTGGCCAGTGCCAGTTCGCCGCGATACCAGCACAGGCCGGCCGCACCGGTAGGGGCGATGACCATCGGTAAGGCGGCTGGTTTGCCGAACAGCATGGTCTTGGTGGACCGCCCCGATACGTCCACCAGCGACCGGTGCCGGAGCTTCACATCCTCGAATGCGGAACGGTTCGCAGCCAGCGCGAGATGATCCTCGGTCGCGCGATCGACGAACTCGAACACCCCCTTGGGCAGGCGGCGTTTCGCTGCCGCCCGCAGATCGAAGATGTTATAGCAATTGTCGAGTGCGGCCACGCCGTTACGCCCCCACCATCGTGTTGCGTTCCCGATCGCCAAAGAAAATATCGGTGGAAATCTCATCGACGCCGTTACAGCCGGTATAGGCCATTGTCTTGTCCATTTCGGTCTTGATAATCCCGACCGCCTTGGCCGCGCCGGCCTCACCGCCGACCGCTGTGCCGTACAACGTCGCACGCCCGGTCAGCACGCATTTCGCGCCCAGTGCCACAGCTTTCACAATATCCGATCCGCGTCGGATTCCGGAGTCCAGCAACACCGTGATTTTATCCCCGGCCGCCTGGGCAATCTCGGGTAACATGTCGATCGTTGCCGCCGCACTGTCCATGTTACGCCCGCCGTGGTTGGACACGACGATGCCATCCACGCCGAGGCTGGCGGCCTTCAGCGCGTCGTCCACGCGGTTGATGCCTTTCAGCATCAGAATGCCCGGCCATTTGTCACGGAAAATCTTCACGTCCTCCCAGTTCAAATTGTCCTGCCGCATGACGTCGTGCATCCGAGGGTCACTGCGCAGCGCACGCTGATACTCAGGCGGGTAATTCTCGTTGCGAGGCATGCCGATGGTGGTTAAATATTTCACAAGAACGTTGATAAACCACTCCGGCTTGCGCATGATATCGAAGGTGAACCGCATATTCGGCTTGAACGGAATGTTGAAACCGTTGCGAGCATTATATTCGCGGTTCGGCGGCACGATGGTATCGGTGGTAACGATCAGTGCCTCGAACCCCGCGTTTTTGGCCCGTTCGATCAGCCCGTACGACAGGTCGCGCTGCTTCCAGACGTAAAGCTGGAACCACAGCCGGAAATTGGCCTCGCGGGCGATTTTTTCCATGTTGGTCATGGCGCCCGTCGCCAGGGTGAAGGGGATCTTCGCCTTCGCCGCCGCTTTCGCCAGCTCCAGCTCGCCCTCGTGCCAGCATAGGCCCGCCGCGCCCGTGGGGGCGATTGCCATCGGCAGCGCGATCTCCTTGCCGAACAGGGTTGTCTTGGTCGTGCGGCCCGACACGTCCACCAACGACCGATGCCGCAGCTTGATGCGTTCGAACGCCGCTCGGTTGTTCCTCAGCGCCACTTCATCCTCGGTCGACCGGTCCACGAACTCGAACACCGCCCTCGGCAAACGGCGCTTAGCCGCGTCCCGAAGATCGAACACGTTGTAGCAGTCATCAAGCCTGGACATCGCGGACTCCCTTGTTCGGTCGATGATGGGGCCGGCGACCGGGTTGTCAAGCGAAGCGGCTCAGGCGTGTCGGTCCACTTCCGGCAGTATCGCGGTCCGAAGTGGCAGGACCTCCCCCATCCATGTGGCGTGCAGGGTATGGTCGTCGCGCGGGCGGCCGGCTTCGGGGTGCAGCAGGACGGTCAGGCCCATCCGGTTCATCAGGATGAACGGCACCAGGGTTGGGAATTGGTCCGGGGCGAAGGCCACCTGGTACATGGCCGTGGGGTGCGGACCGACCGGCACATCGTGCCAGCGGCCCATGCGGACGGTGAATTTCTCCTCGATCCAGGCTCGCAATTGCGCCGCACGCGCCCGACTAACGGCATCGTAGTAGATGTGGGCGTGCCAGTCGTAGATCTTCGCGGGGTCGATCATGATGTCTCCAGAAGCCGCTTCACGTCGCGCTTTGTGACCTTGCCGTAGCCCGATTTGGGCAATTCCGGCCAAAAGGCGAAGGTGGCCGGCCATTTGTATTTGGCGAGTTTTCCATCCACATGGGCCAGCAACTCGGCTTCGGTGGCAGATGCGCCGGGTTCCAGCACCAGCACCGCGACGCCCGATTCGCCCCATTTTTCGTGCGGCATGCCGACGACGCAGGCTTCCGCCACAGCGGGGTGTGTCAGCAGCACTTCTTCGATTTCGCGCGGGTACACATTGGACCCGCCGGAGATGTACATGTCGGACTCGCGGCCGGTGATGTAGACAAATCCACGCGCGTCCATATGACCGAGGTCGCCTGTATGGAACCAGCCAAAGGTCGTGGCCTTGGCGGTCGCCTCCGGGTTGTCGTGGTAGCCGGCGAAGACTCCAGGGCCGCGCACGCAAATTTCACCGGTCGAGCCGGGCGGGAGATGCGTCCCGTCCGCCCCCAGAATGGTCACATCCATGCCGGTGCGCGGAAACCCACAGGATCCAACGGGCATGTCTGCGTCGTTGAGGCTGTGCAGGGCAGCTGGTAGAACGGTGATATTGCCGGTCACTTCGCCCATGCCGAAATATTGCACCAACACGGGGCCCAGCTTGTGCAGCGCGTGAATTTGATCGGCGCGGTACATCGGGGCGCCAGCATAGATGACATACCGCAATGACGAATGGTCGTAGCGGTCCACCGCGTCGTGCCGGCTCAGCATCGTCAGGATGGTGGGCACGGTGAACATGTTGGTGACGCGGTGCTTTTCTACCAACGCCCAGGCTTCCTCGCAATCGAGTCGCTCACCGGATAGCAGGATTGTGGCCGCCCCGCGCGCGATCTGAGGCAAAGCGTGGATGCCGGCGCCGTGCGACAACGGCGCCACCACCAACGATGCGTCGTTTTCGGTTGTCCCCGGCATCAGGTCGCACAAATGGTTACAGATGACATATTCCATCTGCCCATGCGTCAGCACGCCCGCCTTGGGCCGGCCGGTGGTGCCCGAGGTGTAGAAAAGCCACGCGGGATGATCGCGATCCACATCGGCCGGGCGCATGCCCGCATGGCCCGACGTCGCCAGCGCTTCCCAGGTCAGCGTGCCGTCGCCAATCCAAATCTCCAGCCGGCAGGCAGCATTTTCAGTGCGCGCCAGCGCTGCGTGCTCGGGGAACGCACTATCGAAAATATGTACGGAGGCACCGGAGGACACCGCGAGATAGGAAACCTCCGGCGGGGTCAGACGGAAATTGGTCGGCACCCAGACGCCGCCCAGCATCCAGGTGGCGAACATCGTCTCCAGCACGGCGTTGGAGTTGCGAGCATGCACCAGCACCTTGTCGCCGTGTTTGACGCCGCGCGCCGACAAAGCACCGGCGGCGGCCTGGACCCGTCGCGCGAAATCGGACCAGGTCCAGGTCGTATCCCGCCAGACGATCGCCGGCCGGTCGGGAAACCGGCGGGCGGTCTGGATCGGCAGATGGGCAAGGTTCGAAGTCGGTATCAGCGGAGCGGCTCCAGGATCGACACGTAATTGGCCACGGCCGCGCCGCCCATGTTGAACACCGCGCCGATGTCGGCTTTCGGGAGCTGCATGCCCTCGGGTGCCTGGCCAACCAGCTGCATCGCCGTAATCGCGTGCATCGACACGCCGGTGGCGCCGATCGGGTGCCCCTTGGCCTTCAACCCGCCGGACGCGTTGATCGGCAACCGGCCGTCCTTCTGCGTCCAGCCCTCCAGCACCGCGCGCGCGCCTTGACCGGGAGCGGTCAGACCCATCGCTTCGTATTCCAACAGCTCGGCGATGGTGAAGCAGTCGTGCGACTCGGCGAAGGACAGATCCGACAATTTCAGGTCGGCGACGTGCAGGGCCTTCTTCCAGGCCATCGCCGCCCCCTCGAACTGGGTGATGTCGCGCTTGGAAATCGGCAGGAAATCGTTGACCTGCACGGCAGCGCGGAAGCGCACGGCCTTGCCCATCGCGCGCGCGGTTTCCTCGTCGCACATGATCAGCGCGGCGGCGCCGTCGGACACCAGGGAGCAATCCGTCCGCTTCAGCGGTGGCGCCACATACGGGTTCTTGTCGGACGGATGGCGGCAGAAATCGTAGCCGAGGTCCTTGCGCATCTGCGCCCAGGGATTGTCCACGCCGTTCTTGTGGTTCTTGGCCGCGATCGCGGCGAGGGCGTCCGATTGGTCGCCATAGCGTTGGAAATAGGTTTCCGCGATCTTGCCGAATACGCCCGCGAAACCGGCGGGGATGGCTGATTCCTCCTTCTGGTAGGAAGCCTTCAACAGAATTTCGCCGACTTCCTTGCCGGGCGTGGCGGTCATCTTCTCGACGCCGATGACCATCGCGAACTTGCCGCGGCCAGCTAGCAAAAAGTCGCGGGCGCCGTGGATGGCGGCGGAACCCGACGCGCAGGCGTTCTCATACCGGGTGATCGGCGTGTAGCGCAGCTCCGGCACGCTCTGCAGCACCAGCGACGCAGGAAAATCCTGGTTGGAGAACCCGTTGTTGAACAGGCTGAGGAAGGTGCCCTCCACTTCGTGCGGCGCGATGCCGGCATCCGCGATCGCGGCGTTGGCGACGCGTCCGATCAGCGATTCGATATCGGGGTCTTCCAAACGGCCGAAGGGCGTGTGCGCCCAACCGACGATGCAGGCTTCGGTCATGATGTGTCTCCGGTTTAGCGTTTACGTCATGCTAGCAAGTTCGAGCGAAGTTGGCGACCGTCAACCTTTTGTTAACCTTTGCATGGGCAGAATACGCGAACCAGCCACCACCATCGCGGAGCATCGCCATGAACGCGTTTTCATCCATGCAGTATTGGGAGGCGCGGTATCGCGCTAACGGCACCTCCGGCGCGGGGTCCACTGGCCGCTTGGCGCGCTTCAAAGCCGGTGTCGTGAACCGCTTCATCGCCGATAACCAAATCGGTAGCGCGATCGACCTGGGATGCGGCGATGGATCGCAGCTGGCGCTGTTCGAGCTGCCTGCGAACTACGTGGGCGTGGACGCCGCGCCCACGGCCGTCGCCGCTTGTGCCGCTCGGTATCCCGGACGCCGCTTCGTTCCGCTGGATGCCGCCAGCGCGCTGCCACCCGCCGAACTGACCCTGTCGCTGGACGTCATTTATCATCTGACCGAGGACGCGATTTTCGCTAGCTACACTCGCATGTTATTCGCCAAAGCAACCCGCTTCGTGCTGGTCTACGCCAGTAACATCGACGCCTCCTGGTCCTCCGCCCACGTCCGTCACCGCCGTTTCACCGATCGTCTCGCGGCCACGGAACCTGATTGGCGGCTGTTGGCCCATCTGCCCAACCCCTTCCCATTCGACCCGGGGTGGCCCGACGAAACGTCCTTCGCCGACTTCTTCGTCTATGGTCGCCCCGATGCCGCCTGCACCCTGCATGTGCCGGAGGTGGATTCCACGGGCGTCAACGTCTAGACCTAACCCACCAAACATCGGGAGTGCGCATGCCAACGGCCTTCATCACCGGCATCACCGGCCAGGACGGTGCCTATCTGTCCCGTCTGCTCCTGGGCAAGGGCTACCGGGTCGTCGGATTGCTGCGCCGGTCCGCGTCGTCCGATGTGGTGGGGGAGCGTTTGCGCTGGATCGGCGTGCTCGACCGGGTGGAGTTGATGGACGGCAACCTAACCGATCTCTCCAGCCTGATCCGCATCCTGCAAGCCTGCCAGCCCGACGAAGTCTATAACCTCGCCGCGCAAAGCTTCGTCGCCGCATCCTGGCAGCAGCCCTTGCTGACCGGCAACGTGACCGCCCTCGGCTGCGTCAACATGCTGGAGGCCATGCGAATCGCCGCGCCGAAAGCGCGGTTCTACCAAGCTTCGTCGTCCGAAATGTTCGGCAAGATCCAGGCGGAGCGGCAGAACGAACACACCCCGTTCTATCCCCGCAGCCCTTACGGCGCGGCCAAGCTGTATGCGCATTGGATGACGGTGAACTATCGGGAAAGCTTCGGAATGCACGCGTCCTCGGGCATTCTGTTCAACCACGAAAGCCCGCTGCGCGGCATCGAATTCGTCACCCGCAAGATCACCGACGGCGTCGCCCGCATCAAACTGGGCCTCGCCCGCGAATTGTCGCTCGGCAACATGAACGCCCAGCGAGACTGGGGCCACGCGGCCGATTACGTCGATGCGATGTGGCGTATGGTGCAACAGGACGAGGGCGACGATTACGTCATTGGCACGGGGCGCACGGCAACCATCCACGAATTCTGCCGCCTCGCGTTCGGTCATGCCGGATTGAACTACGAAGACCACGTCGTGACCCGCCAGGACCTGCTGCGCCCCGCCGAGGTCGAAATCCTGCACGCCGACCCGACCAAGGCGCGCGAACGCCTCGGGTGGGAGGCGACGGTATCGCTGGAGAATTTAGCGGCGGAAATGGTGGAGGCCGACCTCGCCCGTTATCGCGCGGGGGCCCGTGGCTGACCCCACCCGCATCCTGATCACCGGTGCCTCCGGCTTCGTCGGCCGGCATCTGGTGGCGGCGCTGGGCCGGGATTGCCCCGAAGCGACGCTGTTCACGGATTTCTTCGACATGCGAGATCCCCGAGCGGCCGAGGCAGCCGTGCGGGCGGCCGCGCCTGACGCTTGCGTCCATCTCGCCGGCATTGCTTCTCCCGTTCAGGCACGGTTGGAGCCGGATATGGCGTGGCAGGTGAACCTGATCGGCACACTCAACCTGGCTCGGGCCATTTTGGACGCTGTCCCTGCCTGCCGGTTTTTGTTCGTATCGACATCGGAGGTCTACGGCGCGTCATTCCGTCCCGGCACGCCGTTGGATGAGACGGCGATGCTGGCACCCATGAACACCTACGCCGCGACCAAGGCGGCGGCCGATCTCGCGATCGGTGCCATGGTACACGCCGGTCTGAGGGCCATTCGTGTCCGGCCGTTCAATCACACCGGCCCAGGGCAAACCAATGCCTACGTGGTCTCGGCATTTGCCGAGCAGTTGGCACGAATCGGCGCCGGGTCGCAGGGGCCGTCGATGAAGGTCGGGGGGCTTCGGCCGGAGCGGGATTTTCTCGATGTGCGCGATGTCTGTGCCGCCTACGTCGCCTGCTTAACGGCGCCCGATACGGTGCTGCTGCCCGGCACGATCCTGAACCTCGCGTCCGGGACGCCCCGCAGCATCGAAAGCGTGCTGAACGACCTGTGCCGCATCGCCGGCCTGACGCCGGCGATCGAATCCGATGCGGGCTTGCAGCGTCCGTCCGATATTCCGCGCGCCTGCGGCGACAGCGGCTTGGCGCGCCGGTTATTGGGTTGGCAACCGAAAATTGCGTGGGAGCAGACGCTGACCGACGTGCTGACGGATTGGCGCGATCGGTTAACCTGAGGCCAGGCCGGTTTGCCGCAACAGGCTGGCGGCCATGGTTCGCCACCCGGCGGCGGGGTCCTCGGCGGTGCCGGACAGGGCGATTTTTCCATCCAACAACGCCTGGATCGCTTCCACCAACCCGGCGGAAGTCGGTTCGCATAACAACGCCCGGTCCGAGTCTTTCAATTGCTCCGCGAGGCCCCCGACATTCGTCGACACGACCGCACGACCGGCCGCGAGTGCCGCCGCCGCGACGCCGCTTTGGCTGGCTTCCCGGTAAGGCAGTACCAGGGCGTCCGCCCATCCCAGCACCGCGCCCACTTCTTCCTCCGGGACCCAGCGGTTTTCCACCGTCACGCCCGGCAGGGCGCGCAAGGCATCCAGTTCGCCACTTTCCGGGCCGGAGCCCACAACCCGAACAATCAGATCCTGCCTTTCGCCGATGCTGCCCAGCGCCTCGGCCAGGAGATCGAGGCCCTTGTACGGCAGCAACCGGCCAAAATGCAGCAGGCGGAGCGGTCCGTCAAGCCGCTCCGCCCGCGCTACGCCGTAGCCCAGGGGCGGCAATGTCAGTTCGATCGGGTTGCCCTGGATCAGGCCCTGGTCGCGCAGGCGCTGGCCGACATGGGAACTGAGCGACGCAACTGCCCAGGCGCGGCGGCAGAGCTGGCGTTGCAGCCACATTTGGAACGGCAAACCGTCGCCGGGATGGGCGTCGGCATCATGGACCATCACGACCGACCGCACCCTAACCAGCCGCAGGGCCGCGATCATGAGCAGATCGATCGGGCCTGGCATCGCACAAATCGCCAGGTCCGGCCCAATCGCGCGCAATCGCCGAGCCAGATAGAGGATGGTCCAGGGCGCGACGAACAGGCGCAAGGCGAACCCGGGGAGGCCACGGTAGGTGCCAACCGGCAAGTCGCAAGCCGGTGGGCTCGGGGCGTGCAAAATTTCCGCCTGGTCGGAGAGTGACAGGAAGGCCCGAACGTCCGGCAGCGAACCCAGCGCATCCGCCAGCGCGACGGCGATTTTAGGACCCGCGCCAAAGCGCCCCCATTGCCACACCAACACATGGGTGCTCATGCCGGCACATGCAGTCCGAGATCGCGCATCGCCGCTGCCAAGGGGGCGCTGGTCAATACCCGGCGCACATGGGCCTGCCCGCGCGCGCCGAGGTTCTGTCTGGCCTGCGCGTCGTCGGCCAGACGGCGGAGGTGCTCGGCTGCCTCCCGGATATCCGGGTCGGCCCAGACTGAATTGCGGTAGACCATGCGGTCATCTTGCACGGGAATCAGCCGGTAGCCCACCAGGGCGGCGGTGTCGGTGGTCATGAAATCCATATTACCCGACCACCCCGTGGCAATGACAGGCTTACCGAGGAACATGGCCTCTGCCGGGACGAGGCCGAAGCCCTCGGAGCGGTGGAGCGACAGGACGATGTCGCAGCACGCCGTCAGCGCGTGGCTGTCGGCGGTCGGGAGGGATCGGGTTTCGATGCGGATATTGGGCGCATCGGCCGCTTCCTTCAGGCGCGCGAAGTCCGCCGGGGCGTGGTCTGGGTGACCGATCTTCAGGACCAGGACGCGGTCGGGGCGGTTGCCGAATGCTTCTTTGAACGCGGAGATGGCGGCGATCGGGTTCTTGCGGGCGAAGGATGACGCGAGATTGAACGATACTAACGTGATGACGGCGTCGTCCGGCAGGCCGAACGCGGCGCGGTCGGCATGCGCGGGGATCGGCGGGGCGTCGGCGAGGGGAGGGGGGACCACGCGGACGCGGCCCGGTTTGAGGGGTTCCAGTGCGTCGGCGGTGAAGCGGGAGAGGGTCCAGACGTCATGCACAAATCGCGCTCCCGGTCGCCAGTCCGGTGGTACGGCCGGGAGTTCCCAGGTCCAGTAACCGATGATACGGCGGTCCATAGGCATGAGCCGGCGCAGACGTAAAAGGGCCAACGGCAACAGCGGTGGGTTGATATGCGCCACTAATGGACTACCCGAAGGCGGCGGCCTGGAGGAGGGGCTAGGCAGTTCGGCCTGTGCGTCCACGGGCGGTGGGATGTCGGTACGCCAGACTTCCACACCGAGACGTTCGGCGGCGGTAGCAATCAGGCGAGCAACTTCGCCGATGCCGGA
>JANXTL010000210.1 GCA_025352375.1 Acetobacteraceae bacterium
CATCGCCCCCGGTCTCTGCGACGGCGACTTCTGGAACCAGGTGGAAAATACCCTGCGGCGCTACGGCGGCAGCCTCGGCCGCCTGTTCCAAGTGCGCGCGCAACGGGAGGATATTTTCCAGCGCGAACGCGACAGGCGCCCGGACACCTGGCACATCGACTGGCGGGACCTGCGCCCATCCACCGTGCGCCGGGCGCTCGGCTGCCTGATCGGCGAAGTGCCGCCCGCCATTGTCCCAAGCTGAAGCCCATCCCCGTCATCGCCGCCACACCGGCCGTGGGCACCCGGCTCACGGGCGGGCGCACGCACGTGGAATCCCGGCCGCCCGGTCCAGGGCAATCGCATTTGGTCTCCCACACCGGATTCGGGTGTTGAGGCCAAAAGCGATCACCCTGCCTAAGCTGCCAAATCGTACTCCACCTCCGCCGTATAAACCGACTGCTCCTTCCCCAACTGCGAACTGAACAGCGTAAAATGCTCCACCACGAACGCCTCCGCCCGAAACAGATTATGCGCCTGCACGAACGCCCCCAGCTTGAACTCCGGCGCATTGTCCAACCGAGCCAGTGTCACATGCGGCTGAAACCGCCGCCGCTCGGGGTCCAGCCCCACCCGCTGCAACGCTGTCTCGATCTTGTTCTGAACATGCTCCAACCGAGGGTTCCGCTCGACGCCCACATAAAGCGTGTTCGACCGCCCCCCCTTGCTGAACGTACCCACCCCCGACAGCGTCAACGCGAACCGCCGCCCCCGCAAAACCGCCAGCACCATGTCGATTTCCTCGGCGCAATGCGGCGGAACCTCCCCGATGAAGCGCAGGGTCAAATGGTAATTCTCGGGCGGCACCCAGCGGGCGCCTTGGATGCCGGTGGTGGCCAAGGCGACGATGCGGTGGCGCAGCTCCCACGGTAGATCGATGCCCACAAAGAGTCTCATTTCGCCGGCACCTCCGACAACAGCCGTTCCACCATCGGCAACAGCCGCGCGACGATGCGACGGGCCCCCTCGGCGTTCGGGTGCAGCCTGTCCGCTTGGTTCAATAATGGATCGGCCGCCACACCCTCCAGGAAGAACGGATCGAACAGCACACCCGGGCGCTGCCCTAGCCGAGCGTAAACGGCGCGAAAGGCGGCGTCGTAGTCCGAACCGAGGTTGGGTAACGCTTCCATTCCGCTCAGCAATACCGGGATGTGCCGCGCCGCCAGCTTGTCCATGATGGCGATAAGGTTTGCTTCCATCTGCCCCGGATCCAGCCCGCGCAGCCCGTCGTTGGCGCCGAGTTCGACAATCGCCGCATCCGCGCCATCCGCCAGCACCCAGTCCAGACGGGCACGCCCGCCGGCCGAGGTGTCGCCCGATACGGCGCCATCGACGATCGTCACCTCGTGCCCCTTCGCCGCCAGCGCGGCCTGCAACCGCGCCTGAAACCCGTCCTCATGCGGCAAGCCGTAACCGGCCGTCAGGGAGTCGCCCAAGACCAAAAGCCGGACTGCGGCGTCCGCCGGGGAAATCGCCAGTAGCAGAGCGAGAAAAACCGCCGCGGGCTTACCCCAGCGCGTGAAAAGCCCATATGCTGCCGCCATGGATGCCATCATGCCAACAGCCTCCCTACAGCCCCTGGTCACGGTCAGGGGCCTGACATTGACCGTGCCCTCGGCCGCCGGGCCGGTCAATATATTACGCGGAGTCGATCTCGACATTGCAAAAAATGAGGCCGTGGCCCTGGTCGGTCCCTCCGGTTCGGGCAAAACCAGCCTGCTGATGCTGCTCGCCGGGCTGGAGCAAGCGACGTCCGGCACCATCGTGCTGGAAGGGCAGACCGTCACGTCGATGAATGAGGACGCGCTGGCCCGCCTGCGCCGCCAGTCGGTGGGGATCGTCTTTCAGGCGTTCAACCTCATCCCCACCATGACCGCGCTGGAGAACGTGTCGGTGCCCCTGGAGCTCGCCGGCCGGCGGGACGCGGAGGCGTGCGCGACCTCGGCGCTGACATCCGTCGGCCTCGGCCATCGCCTGACGCATTTGCCTGGCCAGCTTTCGGGCGGGGAACAGCAGCGAGTGGCGCTCGCCCGCGCCTTCGCGCCGGAGCCGAAACTGCTGCTGGCCGACGAACCCACCGGCAATCTGGACCACGCGACGGGGGAGCAGGTGATGGACCTTTTGTTCGTCCTCCGCGCCCGCGCTGGCAGCACGCTGCTGCTGATCACCCACGACCCCAGGCTGGCGGAGCGTTGCGACCGGCTGGCGCACATGGAGGATGGGCTTGTGTTGGAACCGGTGGGTTGACGCCGGCTTATCGATAGGCAAGTCTGCTCGGCAAGAGGTCGTCGAACCTCTACCGTTAAACCTTCAATCGCGCCGGCCGAGCATGTCTCTGGCCGGCGTTTGTATGTCCAGCGCGGCGACGAGGATTTGCTGGACAGCGATGTCCCCCATCCGGCGCGACGCCGAAATCACCGCGCGCGCCTTCGGGCCGGAAGGTCCGTATTCCGCCGCGTTGGTCGGACCGAACAACCCGATTGTCGGTGCCCCGGCAGCCGCTGCAAGGTGCATCAAGCCGGAGTCGTTTCCAACGAAAAGTGCGGCACGCGCCAGGACAGCCGCGATCTCGGGCAGCGACAGGCATCCCACCAGATCGATGGCCCCGGGCAACGCGGCCAGCAGCGGGGCGGCCGTGGCGCGTTCGGTGGGACCGGGGCCGGCGATCACCACCGCCACAGCGTTGCCGTTCGACAACGCCTCGAACGCGGCGACAAAGCGGTCGACCGGCCATATCTTCGGAAGCCAGTTGGCGGTTGGGGCCAGCGCGATAATCGGGCGACCCGCCGGCAACAGCGCGGCGGCCTTTGCGCGATCCTCCGGCGCCGTCCAAACCACGGGCAGCGGGGGGGGCTTCAGCCCCAGGATCGCCGCCAACTGCTCGGTTTTGTGCCCGGCCGAACGCCGCATCACCGCGCGGTGCCGGGTCGGCACCAACCACGACAAAGCGGAACCCCGTATGTCCACCACGAGGTCCCACCAGGTCGTTGCCACCGCCGCCCACAATGGAAACCAATGAGCGCCCATCTGGCGCTTTTCCAGCGCGACGATGCGCTCGAGCTGGGGCATACGGGCGAACACCCCGGTCGCGACCGGGCCGCAGACGACGGTGAAGCGCGCCTCGGGGTGGGCGCGGATCAGATGATCCAGCAACCCCGTGGACAGGACCGCATCGCCCAAGCGGTTGGAGGTAACGAACAGGATGCGCATGCTGGCAGGGCCTTAGCAGCGCGGCGCGTGTTTGACGACGGGGCTGGGGTTGGGCAGCTTCCGGCGGTCCGCGGAAAGGGAAGCGACAATGTCCGACGAAACGATGGTGGCAATCGGGGAGGATTTTCCGGAACTGCGCGAATCCGTGCGGCGTATTTGCGCCAAATATCCCGGCACCTACTGGTCGGGCCTCGAAGATGAGCAGGCCTACCCCACCGTGTTCATTAACGAACTCACCGAGGCCGGGTTCTTGGGCGCGTTGGTGCCGGAGGAATACGGCGGCTCCGGCCTGCCGGTGCGGGCGGCGGCGGTGATTTTGGAAGAAATCAACGCTTCCGGCTGCGTCGCCAGCCAGGGGCACGCCCAGATGTACATCATGGGCACCCTTCTACGGCATGGGTCGGAGGCGCAGAAGCGCGCTTTTCTGCCGGGCATCGCGGCCGGGCGCATACGATTGCAGGCGTTCGGGGTGACCGAGCCGACCACCGGGTCCGACACCACCCAGTTGAAAACGCGGGCGGTGCGGGATGGGGATTCCTACATCGTCAACGGGCAAAAGGTGTGGACTTCGCGCGCGATGCATTCCGACATGATGTTGCTCCTGGCACGCACGACGTCCGCCGACCAGGTAAAAAAGCGATCCGACGGGCTGTCGGTGTTCCTGATCGACATGCGCGCCATGAACACCGGGGTGGGGCTGGAGGTGCGGCCGATCAGGGCGATGATCAATCACAACACCACCGAAATATTCTTCGATAATTTCCGCATCCCCGCCGACAGCCTGATCGGCGAGGAGGGCAAGGGCTTCCGCTACATCCTGGACGGTATGAACGCCGAACGCATCCTGGTCGCTTCGGAAGCCGTGGGCGACGGCCGCTGGTTCGTGAAGAAAGCCACCCAATACGCCAAGGACCGCGTTGTTTTCGGGGCCCCCATCGGCAAAAATCAGGCCGTGCAATTTCCCATCGCCCGCGCCTGGGCGGAGCTGGAGGCGGCCGACATGGTGTGCCGCCGCGCCGCTGCTTTGTTCGACAACGGCCGCGAATGCGGCGCCGACGCGAACATCGCCAAACTGCTGGCATCCGAGGCCGCCTGGAAAGCCGCCGACACCTGCATGCAGACCTTCGGCGGGTTTGCGTATGCGCGGGAATACGAGATCGAGCGGAAGTGGCGGGAAGTTCGACTTTATCAGATCGCCCCGATCTCCACGAATTTGATCCTGGCGTATGTGGGGCAGCATGTGCTGGGGATGCCACGGTCTTATTGAGGCAAACAAGCGACGATAGCGCGTAAATCGCGGTAGAGACGCGCATTACTGCGCGCCCCCCCGCACAGAACCGTACGGGCGGAACTCCCGCATACGACTCCCACCTTGGGTGTTTGACGCGGAAGCGCTGAGCCGGCCAGGGGTGGGATATCCGGGGTTTAGTTAGCCAGCGCTCAACATCCGACCGATGCTGGAAGCCAACGACATTATCGTCGGCCCTGGCCTTCGCGGGGGCAGGCTCCCCGCACCACGATCATGGCGCCTTGCGCATGGCGTCGCCGCCAGTGCCGGGCCCCTAAATCATGTACGTAATGGAGGTAGATGTTCGCCAGCAACACGCGTGGAACGCGAATCCGGTGTTCGACGAACCGCATCATCCAATCGTGGCCGATATTGTCGAAGCATGCCCTCGGGCTTGACCCGGGGGAACCCTTTGTTGTCGGCGTCCAGTATCACCCACTCCGCCGCCAGTTCCCCAGCTTTGTTCGTAGGCTTGCACCTCCTAGTCCTTGCCGGTCTCCCGACGCACTACCGAACGGCGCAACCTTTGAGTCTCGCTGAGGCGGTCGCCCGGCTGGATCTTATTGATTTCGCGCGTGGCGGTCACACATGCAGAATGTTGCTGCTGGTCAGCGAAACCGATCCCAGCAGCTCGATCTTCATATTGGTCGACGCCAGAGCTTCGGACGAGCCACTGGTATTGACGTAGACGAAGGTATTGCCGCCGCTGGCCTGATAGCCGACCGAGTAGGCCGCCAGCCTGGTGACGCTCAACTTACCAGCGAAGGACAGCGTATGGCCGCCCAGACCGCGCAAATCGATCGTATCTGTCGCGGCATGGAAACCGCCGACGATGTCCATGACCGAGGCGGTGGACTCGCTGGCGGCGCCGTACAGGAAACTGTTTGGGCCGCTGCCGCCGGTCATGGTGTCGGCGCCAGCACCGCCGTCGAACCATAGCTTGCCGGTCATACCGGTTCCGTTGATCGAGTCGTTCCCGGCCAGCCCGTAGATGAAGGTGGGGGTCGCGGTCGAGGCCGATCCTGCAAGGGTTGCCAGCGACACGGTGTCGCTGCCGGCCGACCCCACGACCAAATTCAGAGGTACAGCCGGGCACGACAGCGCGGTCGTCGTGTCGTTGGCGGTCACCGTGAGCCCAGAGAGCGTGCCGTTGGAAGCACCCGCCACGCCGGACGCACCGGTCGATAGCACGCCGGTGCTGCTCAGGGAGAACGATGCCGCGCCCGTGCCGCCCAACGTATAGGTAAAACTGTCCGCGCTATTCCCGCCGGTCTGCGTCGCGGTCGCGATCACCGTATTGGCGGCCAGGCCGCTCGCGGTGGCGATGCTTGCCAGCCCGCCGACCACGGAAGCGTACGCAACGCCGGTGGGCCGGGCCGAGGCCGGCACGACCCGGTCCCACCCGATGGTGTCCAACGCGATCAGATCCGGCGTCGTGAAGGCATTCACCACACCGGAATTGGAAAAAGCATTGCCGGCGTCGTTACCGGCGCTGGATGCCCAGTCGCCCGCATCGCCGCCGGAGGCGGTGTTGAAGGGATTGAGGGAGGTGGTGCCGTTATCGGCGGAGAAGTAGCCCGCCGCCGACGCGGAGTAGGTATGCACGCCGGGCGCGGAAAAATGGAACAGATCGTAAGCGGCAAAGCTGTTGGCTGTCGTGCCAATGGTGCCACCTGTCAACAGCATCCGGCCCATGACCTCGGTAAACTCGTGCAGCACGACTCCGTAGAAATCGTATGTGCCAGAGGTGACGCCATCGCTGTTGTTGTAATCGAAAAGCAGTGAGCTGGAGAATCCGCAGTAACCATCGGTCGAGGTGCCGGTCGCGGACGCCAGGCCAAGCGCCTTGGCTTCGGCGGTGGTCGTCCACATCGTCCCGGGCGCGCTGACTGGCAGAGTGGCGACCGAACCGGTGTCGGTCGCGGTCTTGGCGTCCGCCTTCAGGGCGTTCGTCAGGGTCGTGTAGGCAACGCTGGTCAGGTAGGTCAGGCTCTGGCCAAGGGCGTTGCTGCCGAGCGCGGTGCCGTTCACCTCCCCGAAGCCGACGCTGATGTTGATGGTGACCGCATCGGAATACTGGCTGGCGAGATAGTTCGCGGCGGCGGTGACACCGGCGGTGAAGCCGGTGGGTGCCGAAGAAACGCTGGAATCCCAGGTAATGTTGAAGACCGGTCCCGACGTGCTGGACGTGCTGGTGACCGGGGTGGTCCCGAGCGACGGTGTCCCGGCTCCGCCCGCGCTGGCGAGGCTGCCGGAACCAGGATCGTACAGGACAGTGGCGCTGCCGATGGACGGACCGCCCTGGTGGCGGGAAGACGCCGGCACAGCTCTGTCCATCGGAAAGTTGCCGATGACATCCGGCCCTTGCCTATCGGAAAAACCGAAATCCGTTACATTGTAGTCTGTCAGAACATTTTTGATTTTAAGCATTGCCCACTCCGAAACAATAGAAAATTACAACTCATGTCCAGCATCGCCAGTCGAGATCGAACTCTGCGTCGAGATATACAATCTATGTGCCCGTCAAGGCCCTGCTGGCGGGGGAGGCGATGAGTTTTGCGCGATTGGGTTTACGCTCGCTTAATGGCCCCCCGCACAGAACCGTACGGGCGGAATTCCCCCATACGGCTCCCACCTTGGCTGTGTGACGCGGAAGCGCTGAGCGGGCCAGGGGTGGGATATCCGGGGTTTGGGTAGCCAGCGCTCTGCCAGCCTGTCCATGTCCAGCCACGTCGTCCGGTCTCTCTGGCTACGCCGGCGCAAGGCGCGCCGCCACAGGTCGACGACCTGGTGACGGAACGCCCCGAGGGCACGTATGTTGGTCGGCACGGCGTGATAGCCGAAGTAACTTGTTGTCGGCGTCCAGTATCCAGTTCACCCGCTGGCTCTCGATGCCCTCCGCGAGCGCATCCAGCGCATCGTGCTGTCCCCATCCGGGCCGGAACCCATAAGAGAAACCGAGGAACTCCGTCTCGTGGATCGCGTTGAGAACCTCACTTGGCCGGCCGTTCCCCGATCGTCATGGCGAGCCTTTGCCCGCCATGACGAAGTGAGATAGTTGCGCCCGATCTGGAGCGATTACTGTTTGACGGCCGCTCAGCGACTCGCGACTTGCCGCGGATCGATCCGCAGGACCGCGCAGGGTGTCCTTTGCTTGACCAGCACCGAACAAGTGGCTTTAGCGTCGGCCTGCGATAGGCCTGTAACCTGCGCCCGCCAAACCGTCCTATGCTTCACGGTCACGGGCTCGACATGCACCACACCATCCTCGGCCGCCCGTCGAGCCGCCGCCGCCGCTGCGCGGGCCGCCTTTTCGGTCAGGTGCGTGCCGGCCTGCACGCCCCACGTGACAGTCGCTATGCGGGGGCGCGGCACCGGGCGTTCAACAGGGGCGGCTTGGGCGCTTGGGAAAATGCCACGGCTGACCGGTGCGGGTGCACGATCGGTCAAGACATCCAACTGCCCGTAACCCTGGTCGAGCAGCGTCATCATATGCGCGTCCCGCTCGCCAGCTCCGGCCGCGCCCAGCACTACGCCGACCAGCCGCACCCCGCCGCGCACGGCGCTGGTTACAAGGTTGTAGCCGGAGTCCCTGGTGTACCCCGTCTTCATACCGTCTGCCCCGGGATATTCGGTCAACAGGTGATCGTGATTGGCGATCACCCGGCGCTGCCACACGAAGCTCGGCGTCGAGAAATATTTATAGTACCCGGGGAACCCGCTGATCAGCCGCCGCGCCAGGATCGCCATGTCGCGGGCGGTTGTCACCTGGTTGGGGTCGGGCAGGCCGGAGGCGTTGGTGAAGGTGGTGTGGGTCATGCCCAGCGCTCGGGCACGCAGCGTCATCATCTGGGCGAACCGGTCCTCTGACCCGCCGAGCATTTCGCCTAGTGCGGCGGCGGCGTCGTTGGCGGATTTGGTCACCAGCCCCAGAATGGCCTGATCGACCGTGATCCGCGTCGAGGGCAGCAACCCAAGTTTGGTCGGCGCCATCGCGGCGGCACGGGGCGACACCGGCACGTATTGATCCAGCGCGATGCGGCGATCGCGCAAAGCCTCGAACGCCATATAAAGCGTCATCAGCTTGGTCAGACTTGCGGGATGGCGCGTTGCGTCCGGATTGGCGGATTCCAGTACCTGACCGCTCCCGGCCTCCACGACGATGGAACTGTAGCGGTCGGACCCGATTTGCGCATGCGCTGGACCGCCTGCGAATCCTGTCAGCACGCCAATCAACGCCAACGCCGACAGGCGGGGACGCAATAACAGAATACGAGCGTGGCACCGGGCGGTTGCCATAGCGGTCCCTCAGGCGGCGATGGCGAGAACTTTAGGGTTGCCGCGCACTGGATGTCCAGGCAGAAATTTCTGAAAAACGAAAAAACAGAATGAGTTACCGCGCGACCCTCATTCCCCGGGCTGCTTGGCATCGCCTGGGTACTGTCACGGAGATTTTTTGTGCGATGCACCATTTTCTTCTTGATACGTCGGCGCGCGGCGCCTATGTCCTCTTCATGTTGCAGTGCAGCATAAAAATGATCAACCGGGCAGACACCCAAACCGACCGCGGTTTCAGCCCGGTTTGCCCATCGGAGAGACACAGATGGCCACCAAACCGAAAGCGGCCAGCGCCGCACGGGCCCCGGTACCGGCACCGATCGCCGAACCCGAAGCTGCTGCCCCAACCGAGATCGTAGCGGTCGAAGCCGTCGTCGCCGCCCCCGAAGAGCCGGCTGCGCCGGCTGTAGTCATGGTGGAAGCCGTCGTGGTGGAAACCGTCGCCCCCCCCGTTCCCGTCAAACAGCACATGGAGAAAGTCGTGAAAACAGCAGAAGAATTCGTGGCGTTTGGTCAAGGCAATGTCGAAGCCTTCGTGAAGTCCAGCCAGATTTGGGCTGCCGGCGTACAGGACCTGTCCAAGCAAGCCGCCGCTACCGCCCAGGCGCAGTTCGAAGACACTATGTCGGTCTTCAAGGCGATGACATCGATAAAATCCGTGAAGGACCTGTTCGAGCTGCAGAGCACCTACGCCAAGGCCGCCGTGGAAAAGACCATGAGCGAGTCCGGCAAGCTGACCGACGCGTCCATGAAGCTGACGGAACAGGCGCTGGCGCCGATCGCCGCCCGCGTCACCATCGCGGTCGAGACTTTCAGCAAGGCTGCCTGATTTAACCGGCAATACGAGTTCCGGGCGAAACCGCTATCCTCCCCCCAGACGCGGTTTCATCCGTGAGACGAAAGGCCCGAGCCTCCCGCTCGGGCCTTTTTTCGTCGCGCGAAGCCGGCGTGACCGCTGGTGCCGGCGCGCTATGCTATTTCCCAGCACCGCCGGGTTCCGGTAAGCTTCGTCCAGCCTCTTGCGGGGTGTGGCCTGAACCGGCCGGATATGCGTAGGATCGCGGCGAATGGATACGGGCGAACGATGAGCGATAACGACAAACGCGGCGGCAACTCGGACGGGCCCAATATCGGCGTGGTGGTTCGTACGCGGCCGAAGACGCGCAAGCCGGCCATGTACAAAGTCCTGATGCTGAACGACGACTACACGCCGATGGAGTTCGTCGTGCATGTGCTGGAGCGCTTCTTCCAAAAAAACCGGGAGGAAGCCACTCAAATCATGCTACACGTCCACCGTCGAGGGGTAGGGGTGTGCGGGGTCTATACCTACGAAGTCGCCGAGACCAAAGTCACGCAAGTGATGGATCTGGCGCGACAAAACCAGCACCCTTTGCAATGCACGATCGAGAAGGAATGATCGCGGAGTCGCGATCGGCTGGCCCGAAAACCGGGTCGAGAGAGTAGGAGCAGCGAGACATGCTTTCACGGAACCTTGAACAAACGCTGCACCGCTCGTTGGGGCTGGCGAGCAAACGGCGACATGAGTATGCGACCTTGGAGCATCTGCTCCTGGGCCTCACCGAAGACACCGACGCGGCCAAGGTGTTGAAAGCCTGCGGCGTCGATCTGGATAAGTTGCGCACGGACCTGAGCGAGTTCCTGGACAAGGACCTCGCGGGCCTCGCCACCGACCGCCCTGGCGATCCCAAGCCGACGGCCGGGTTCCAGCGGGTCGTGCAGCGCGCCGCGATCCACGTGCAATCCTCGGGGAAGGAGGAAGTATCGGGCGCCAACGTGCTGGTCGCGCTGTTCAGCGAGCGCGAAAGCCACGCGGTCTATTTCCTGCAGTTGCAGGACATGACCCGCCTGGACGCGGTGAACTTCATCAGCCACGGCATTGCCAAAGCGCCCGGCCGGTCCGCCCAGCGGCCGGTCACAGGCGCCGGCCCGAATTCGGACAACGACCGCGAACCGGAACGCGAGGACAAGCCCAGCGCCGGCAAGCGCGGCCAGGACGCGCTGTCTAATTACTGTGTGAACCTGAACAAGAAGGCCCAGGCTGGGAAGATCGACCCGCTGATCGGCCGCGACCTGGAGATCGAGCGCACCATCCAGATCCTGTGCCGCCGCACGAAGAATAATCCTCTCTACGTGGGCGATCCCGGGGTTGGGAAAACCGCCATCGCGGAAGGCCTGGCCAAACGCATCGTCGAAGGCGACGTACCGGAAGTGTTGCTGAAATCCTCCATCTTCGCGCTGGACATGGGATCCCTGCTGGCCGGGACCCGCTACCGCGGCGATTTCGAGGAACGGCTGAAGGCGGTGATGAACGAGCTGGAAAATCTGCCCGGCGCCATCCTGTTCATCGATGAGATCCACACCGTGATCGGTGCCGGTGCGACATCCGGCGGTGCGATGGATGCGTCCAACCTGCTGAAGCCCGCACTCGCGTCCGGCAATATGCGGTGCATCGGCAGCACCACATACAAGGAATTCCGCAACTACTTCGAGAAGGACCGCGCTCTGGTCCGCCGCTTCCAGAAGATCGATGTTAACGAACCGTCCGTGGAAGACACGGTCAAAATCCTGCGTGGGCTCAAGCTGAGCTACGAGAAGCACCACAAGGTCGAGTACACCGAGGAAGCGATCCGAGCGGCGGTGGAACTGTCAGCCAAGTACATCCACGACCGCAAGCTGCCGGATAAAGCCATAGACGTGATCGACGAAGTCGGGGCATCGCGCATGCTTCTGCCGGAAAATCTGCGCCGGAAGATCGTGACACTGAAAGATGTGGAAGAGATCGTCGCCAAGATCGCCCGCATCCCGCCAAAATCCGTCTCGGCCGACGACAAGGAAACGTTGCGGCATCTGGAACGCGATCTGAAGAACATGGTGTTCGGCCAGGACAAGGCGATCGAGGCGCTGGCCGCCGCGATCAAGCTGGCCCGCGCCGGCCTGCGGGAGCCGGAGAAGCCGATCGGCAACTATCTGTTCTCGGGCCCAACCGGCGTCGGCAAGACCGAGGTGGCGCGTCAGCTGGCGTCCGTCATGGGCATCGAACTGATCCGCTTCGACATGTCGGAGTATATGGAGCGGCACTCGATCTCCCGCCTGATCGGTGCCCCGCCGGGCTATGTCGGTTTCGACCAGGGCGGCATGCTAACCGATGCCATCGATCAGCACCCGCACGCCGTGCTGCTGCTGGATGAGATCGAGAAGGCGCACCAGGACCTTTATAATATCCTGTTGCAGGTGATGGATCACGGGAAGCTGACCGACCACAACGGCAAGGTGGTCGACTTCCGCAACATCATCCTGATCATGACCACCAACGCCGGTGCCTCCGATCTCGCGAAGGAGGCGATCGGGTTCGGGCGGGATACGCGCGAAGGGGAGGACGGGGATGCCATCAAGCGCCTTTTCACCCCTGAGTTCCGCAACCGCCTGGATGCCACCATCGGCTTCGCGGCTCTTACGCCGGAAATCGTGGGACGCGTGGTCGAGAAGTTCGTGATGCAACTGGAAGCGCAACTCGCGGATCGGAACGTAACCATCGAACTGTCTTCCGCAGCGAAGGAATGGCTGGCGGAACGTGGCTACGACCGGCTCTACGGCGCCCGCCCCCTGTCGCGCGTGATCCAGGAACACATCAAAAAACCACTCGCCGAGGAATTGTTATTTGGCAAACTCGTCAAGGGCGGATCGGTGAAGGTTACGCTGAAGGACTCCAAGCTTGAATTCGAGACGCTCGAAGCCCCGCCCCCTGCTTTGCCGAAGCCGGAGGATGCCGAAGGGGACGGATCGGATCACGAGGAACGCGAAACGGTCGGATAGGGATTGCCTGTCGCAACGCACAATGAACCCGCCGCTGGCGCGGCGGGATTTTGCTCCAGGTCACGCATCTTTCGTTTCTTGGCTTTTCGACGATTTTTTCGTTCGCAGTCAGTTTTGGTTATACCGCCCAACCGCATACTCAGGTATGAAGGCGCCATTGGTAGTGGGGAAGCCACTGACAATGGGCAATCTATAACGGGGAGTAACGGGCAATGTCTGAGCCATACGTTGGACAGGTCATCGCGGTAGGGTTCAATTTCGCGCCCGTCGGCTGGCAGATATGCGATGGTAGCTTGCTGCCGATCTCCCAATACGAGACTCTTTATACCCTCATCGGCACAACATACGGCGGCGACGGCCAGACCACCTTCGCGGTGCCGGATTTGCGCGGGCGCGTGGCGGTGGGCGCGGGCCAGGGCAACGGTTTGTCGAATTACCTTCTCGGGCAGCAGTCCGGTGTCGAACAGGTGACGCTGCTCACGGGCAATATGCCGTCCCACACGCACATCCCCATGGCAGCGGCGACCAACAGCACGCCAACCCCAAGCACGAGCGTGGTGCTCGCGTCGTCGACCGCCCCCGTGAATATTTATGCGTCTTCGGCCAACGCGGTCGCGCTGGCGCCGGGTGTCGTTTCGACGGCCCCGGGCGGCGCGCTTCCCCACAATAACATGCAGCCATACCTGACCGTCACCTATATCATTTCCCTGTATGGCATCTTCCCACAGCAGAGTTAGTTGCGGCGTTGCCCTGAGGGCCAAAACCGACCGATTCCGCAGCACATCACGTATCAAACCGGAGGATATATCCGATGTCCGAACCTTTCCTGGGTCAGATCACCCTCATGCCCTACAACTTCGCTCCATATCAGTGGATGATGTGTCAGGGGCAGTTGCTGCCGATCCGCCAATTCACCGCCCTGTTTTCCCTGCTAGGCACCACCTATGGCGGAAATGGTACAACCACTTTCGCGCTGCCCGACCTGCGGGCACGGGTGCCCATGGGCTCGGGGACTTCCACGACCGGAACCACCTACAGCCTCGGCGAATTCGACGGCACGCCGGCTGTGACGCTTACGACCCAGACGATCCCGCCGCACTCTCATAGCTTCAATGCCAGCACCCAGAAGGCCTCGTCGGTACCCGCGCTCGCAGCGGGCACGCTTGGGGAGAGTAACGCGCCCGGCGTACCGCCGCATCCGGCATCTCCGGCCCAGAATTTCGCCGCGACAGGAACCGGCACGCCGGGCACGGTCACCGCGCTTGCCCCGGCGGCGCTGACGCCGTTCGGCGGTGGCAATCAACCGCATAACAACGTCCAACCGATTCTCGCGTTGAACTGGTGCATCGCCATGGCCGGCGTCTTTCCGTCACGCCAGTAGCACCGACGAGCAATCCGGCACCGCGCCCGCGCGCGACAACTTTCGAAGGGACATCGAGCTATGACGACACAATACCTCGGACAAATCGAGGCTTTCGCCTTTGGCTACGCCCCGAAGGGCTGGAGCGTTTGCGCCGGGCAACTCTTGCCAATCGCCCAGAACCAAGCGCTGTTCTCGCTTCTAGGCACCACATATGGCGGCAATGGCATTCAGACCTTCGCGCTCCCCGACCTGCGCAGCCGTGTGGCTGGCGGATTTGGTACGGCAACCACAACGCCCGTCAACTACGTTCTGGGTGAGGTCGCCGGCCAGGAGAACTATACCCTGTTGCCATCGGACGTCCCGGCCCATACCCATGCGCTGAATGCCGTCAACAATGGGACGATTCCAGGCACTCAGATACCCGACAATACTGTGTATCCAAGTGCCGTGATACACAGCAACGCGGCGATTAACGCCTTTGACTCCGCGGCACCGACGGTCGCTCTGGCGCCGGTAACCCCGTCTGGCTCCAGCACGCCTCACACCAACATCCAGCCCTATAACACATTGAATTACTGCATCGCGATGAATGGCATCTTCCCAAGCAGAAACTGATACCGCCTGTCAGGTGAACACCGCCTGATAGTCCTGATAGTCGGTTGACGGGGTATGGACCGGATTGATGTGGAACACGGTATCCGGTCCACGGTCGATGTTGAATATGTAAATGCCCTCCGGCAGTACGTCCCCGCGCGGTCCCCTCAGCGTGAGACTGAAAGGGGTTCGCGTGGGGTTCGTCCAACCCGGGATCGGGCGCACCGTGACGGACATAAGCCTTAGGACATGGGGTTGTCCTAGCGGTCGAATCTCCTTGCCGACATGGGGCCCGAACGTCTCAGCCGTCAGCATGCCACACGTCATGCGATCCGATCCTTCCCTGTCCGTGCGATGATGCACTTTTATGCGGGACGCCGAACGCGATGTCCATTGGTACAATAGAAACCCGAGTGGGATCGATGACGGTCCGGCCGGAGGCCGACGACGGTTCGGACGAGCCGTTCCTGTTCAACTTGTTTGCCAGTCAAAAATTGCCGGACATGGCGCTCATGCCGCTCGACGCCGCTGGGAAGGAACAGTTGCTGCGGATGCAGTATCGGTCCATGAGCGCCTCCTACCACAGGCAATTTCCCCAGGCGCGGTTCGAGATCGTGCAGTTGAACGGCCTACGGGCTGGGCGGTTGATCACCGACGTGACCGCCGAACGGGTCTATTACGTCGATATCGCCATCCTGCCCCAGTGCCAGGGCGGCGGCGTCGCGACCGCGCTGATGACCGCCGTTCTGGATGAGCCTCGGCGCCTGGGCGTCCCCGGCCGGGTCAAAGTGATGGCCAGCAACTTCGCATCGTTGCGCTTGTGCGAAAAGATCGGATTCACCGTTGCCGGCCAGGAACCGCCATACGCGGACCTGGAGTGGCGTGCAGCCCCTTGATACCGCCCCGCTACCAGGCGATTTCCTTGCCCTGGTAATCGAGGAACGCGTGCCGCCGGCTGCCGGCCGATTTCAGGATCGCCTCAACCAGCCCGCGCGCGCTTTCATCCACCCGCACGGGTGCGCCGGAACCGCCCATGTCGGTGCGCACCCAGCCTGGGTGCAGCGTCAGCAGCGTCAGGTTCCGCCCCCTCATTTCCGCGAACAGCCCCCGGCTGAGGGAATTCAGCGCCGCCTTGCTGGCGCGATACAGCTCATGCCCGCCAGCGTTCAGTGCGACGCTGCCCATGACCGAACTGGTGTAACCCAGCACGCCGGTGCCGGATTCGATATTCTTCAGCAACAGCCGCCCCAGACGGATGGGCGCGATGGCGTTGACGAACATCAGTGCGCCGATTTCCTCGGGGGTCGCGGCGTTGGCGCTGCGGTGCGCCGGGCCGGCGACCCCGGCGTTGACGAGGACCGCGCCGAACGTCCGGCCGGACAGGGACGCCGCGTACGCATCGACCCCTGCGGGGTCCGACATATCCAGCATCTGGATTTCCACACGCCCGGGCTGGCTTGCCGCCAGCGTCCGCAGGTCAGCGGCCGCTTCGGGTTTTCGGGCAGTCGCGACAATGTCCCAGCCTCGCGCCAAAAATGCCTTCACCACGCCAAGCCCGATGCCGCGATTGGCGCCGACCACCAGCGCGAGGGGACGATCCGACATATTTGTTTCCTTATTTGTCCCGTGGGCCCTATTTCGCGCATTCGACGACAACGGTGCCGGTCTTGCCGCCTTGCTCCACCGATTGATGCGCGGCGGCAGTATCATACAACGGAAACATTCCGTCCACCGACAGGATGCGCCCCGGTTTCGCGATCCAGCGCGCGATGTCCGATTGCGCCCGCTTGCGCTGGACGTGCCGGCTGGTGGGCAGGACGAAACCATGCACCGCGAGATTCTTGGCCATGAGGGTGCGCAGCGGCATTTCCGGGCTCAGCGCGCCGTTGGACGCGTAGTAGGCGATGCTGCCGCTGTCGCGCACCGAGGCCAGGGTCGCCGCCAGGTTGCCGCCGAAATCGACGTCGACGACGTGGTCCACCCCCTCCCCGCCCGTGATGTCGCGGATGCGGGCGGCCACGTCTTCGGTGCGGTAGTCGATGGTATAGGCGGCCCCCCCGGTTTTGGCGCGTGCCGCTTTTGCGTCGGAGCTGACGGTTGCGATCACCGTCGCGCCAGCCCAGGCAGCGAGCTGCACAGCGTAGTGGCCGACCGCACCCGCGCCGCCGGTCACCAGCACGATGCGGCCCTGCACGGACCCGGCGACGAACACGCAACCATGCGCGGTCATGCAGGGCACGCCGAGTGTGGCGCCCTGCGCGAAAGTGACATGGTCGGGAAGCGGTGTGACCAGATCGGCGTTGAGAGAAATATATTCGGCAGCGGTGCCCATCCAGCGCCCGTTACGCTGACCGTTATAGAGCCACACGCGCTTTCCCACCCATTTCTGCGACACGTCCGGCCCGACCTTGTCCACCACCCCTGCCCCGTCGCTGTTCGGGATCACGCGAGGGTACTCGGCCGGTACGGCGCCTCGGCGGCGGTAAGTGTCGGAGGGATTGACGCCCGATGCTTCGAGCTTCACGCGGACCTCGCCAAGGCCGGGTTCGGGGGTGGGCAGTTCGCCCTGGACAATGACCTCGTTGGCCGGGCCCTGCCGGTCGTACCAGACTGCGCGCACGATTGCCTCCCTTATGCTGTTGGCGGCAGCATAGCGCGTTGGCTTTCCAAGGAAATGAGGCATGTCGGACTTTCGGGTCGCTACTTTCGCCAGCCCAGGGGCGCCGCCGGTCATCCAGATGATGGACCGGCCGCGTTTGGGGCGACGAGGAGCGCTGATCGCCGTCGGTGCGTGCGGGGTGTCGGACACCGATCTGCGCGACCTGAACGGGACTCCGGGCGACGAGGCGGCTGGCCTGCTGGAGGAAATGGGCAGCGAGCTGACAACGGACAGTCTGGGCAACCCGCTGAAACCCGGCGTCAAAGTCCTGATCCCGTCGTTCGTCCCGTGCCTGCGCTGCGTGGTCTGCCTGCACCACCCCGACCATGCCTTGGGGTGCCTGCGCCCCATTCATCTGCGCGGCGGCTGGGCCGACCATGTGCATGTCGACTTCGGCGAACATCCGGGCGCGCGGCTGTACCGGCTGCCCGACGATATGCCGCTTTGGCTCGCCAGCCTGACGGCCCCGTTCGCCACCGCGATGCGGGCGTTACGGCGAGCACAAACGGCCGGAGGCTTCCCGCCGGGCGCCACCGTCGTCGTCCACGGCACCGGCGCGATCGCTTTGCTGGCCGTTGCCGCCGCGCAGGAGATGGGCGCCGGGAGAATCATCGCCACCGGCGGGCCAGAGGAACCCTTTCTGCGCCTTTGCCGCCAGTTCGGGGCGGAGGCAACGATCGGTGCGGATGTCCCGAACGACACCATCGACATCGTGCGCGAAACCGTCGGCGGATTGGGCGCCGATTTGATAGTCAGCCACGGCTACGCCGCGACCGACGGTCTGGCTATGCTGCGAACGGGCGGCGTGTGCGTGAAGATGGGGCCGGGCCCCAGTGCGGGCCCCAGTGCGGGCCCCAGTGCGGGCCCCAGTGCGGTTCCTAGTCTCGTTCCGGCCGATATCGCCGACCGTGATCTACTGCTGATCGGCAGTCGCGGGCACGGCCCCGCCGAACTGCCGGCCGCTATCCAGATGCTGCACCGCGCGCGCGGGCGTTACCCATTCCTGAAGATGCTGACCCGCTACCCCCTGACCGCGGCGGGCGTGTCTGCTGCCGTCAGCGAGCAAGCGATAAGGCCCACACTGGTGCCGAACGCGGAGATCGCCGGACCGTAGGGGCTTTCGATCAGCCCCCCAGTACGTCTCTCGTCAACAAAGCCGGTATGTTCGCGTCGAGGCGATTGGCGATGACTTTCTCCTCATCGTCCATGGGTTCGTCGCGCCTGCCCTGTTCCGCCGCCGTCTTCGCAGCGTCATGACCGCGTGGATCGTTGGAGCTGTATGGGCCGGGCATTATCTTGTTCCCTTGGATAATCCAGGGGAACGCTATGCCCGGTTCTGCCGCGATGCAACATAAAACCGGTGCATGCCCAAAAAACATCGTGGTGGCCAAACATGGCCGCACAACGGCTGCCCTGCCATCGCTCGGTCACACGCCTGTCATGCTTCCGCCGCGTTGCGCATTCAAATTGTTTTCCGTCGCCACCCCAACCGGAAACACGCCGATGTCCAACGCCACCCTCCCCATCCTTGCTCTTGGTCTCGCGTCGGTGCTCGGCGGCTGCGTCGATGTGCCCGAGGACTACGGGTACGGTCATGGATACGGGGGATACGGGCATGGATACAGCCAGGGGTATGGGCGCACCCATTCAGCGCCGGTGCGTTACGCCGCTCCGACTCATTATGCCGCGCAAACCCACTATGCCGCGCCAACACACCAAGCGGCGCCGACGCGCTACACTACCAACTACGGGCACCAAGCCCATCGCCACGACCACGAGCGCTGGTAACGCAGTCAGAATCAGCCGACCGGTCGTTTCGAACCGGTCAGCTGGTTCGCTGCTTCAACCGCGCGCGCGAATTCGGGCCATGGACTGAATCGATCCCCAGACAAAACCGCGATTGTTCTGCGGTCCGGTTCCGCGATAGACGCAAAAATTACCGTCGCCTTGCATGATCGCGAAAAAACCCATGCCTCGAGATACGGTGGCGTCGCCCACGCGAAGAAATTCGCCGATTCTAAATACCTGGCCATGGTCCGAAGCGGCATTGGCATATCGCTGCCCGTGGGCGCGAGCGACGAAGGCGATTCCCCCAACCGTGTGGTGCCGGCACACAGAATCGAACTGTGGACCTACTGATTACGAATCAGTTGCTCTACCGCTGAGCTATGCCGGCGAGCGGTGGCGTAAGCGCCCTATAAACCGGCCGGCGCGACGTAGCAACCGCGCTTCACTGTTTTGACGTGCGCAACCGCCGCGCTACACTCGCGCCAGAGTGACAACCGCCCTTGCATCGCTGTCCGACGACCTCGCCGCGATTGCTGCGGCTGCCGCGCCATGGCTCGTCGCGATCCGTGTCGGCCCCCAGTCGTATACGACCGGCATCGCCTGGGCCGATGGGTTGGTGGTGACCACCGACCGGGGATTGCTGGCACGCCCTTCATACACCCTGGTGTTGCCCGGCGGCGACACCAGCACCGCCACGCCGGCTCGGCGGGACCCGTCGTCCGACCTGGTATCCTTACGAACCGATCGTCCGAACCCGGTTTCACCACTCCCCCCGGCCAGGGAACCGGCGCTGGGCAGTCTCACGGTGATCGTGGGCAGCGATTTCGACGCATCCCCGACAATACGATTGGCCCTGGTGCATCGCCTGCCGCGCGCCGCCGGTCAGGGTGCCTTTCTGGATTCGATCGATGCGCAGGTTAGCGCGGGCGCGCTGGTATTCGATCCGCATGGCGCCGTACTGGGGATGGCGCACACCGATCCCAGCGGCGCGGTGAGGATCCTGCCGCACCGGACGATCGCTCGGTTCGTTGAAAATGCCCACAGGCGACCCGTGGCCCCGGAACGGCCCCAGCCGCCGCCCATCCGGCGCACCGACAGCCGGCGGGGCTGGTTCGGGATCGCGCTACAACCGATCACCGTGCCGGAACCGCTGGTGACGCGTGCCGGCCAGGCCTCCGGCCGCCTCGTCGTCGGCATCACGGGCGGCGGCCCGGCGGACGAAGCAAGGCTGCGGATTGGCGATGTTCTTCTGTCGCTGAACGGCCACAGCACCAGCGGCACGAACGCGCTCCGCGGCTTTCTCGAAAGCGCAGGGGCCGGCGATCGGGTCGAGGCTCGCATCCTGCGCGACACGTCGGTCGTAACGATATGGCTGACGGTAGCGGAACAGCCTTGATTCATCGTCCGGAATGCCTTGCGACCGCCCGGCCCCTCTGCTAGACGGCGCGGCTCACGCGATCTCCAGACTGCGAACGCTCCCCTGGCCAAGGGTTTGGGGGGCTCGCTCCAATCGAAAAGTGGCATTGTCCCATGGCTGTACCTAAGAGAAAGACCTCCCCCTCCCGCGCCGGCATGCGCCGCAGCCATCAGGCGCTGCCGCATGAGCAGCATGCCGAATGCGGCAACTGCGGGGAACTGAAGCGCCCCCACCATGTCTGCAGCCATTGCGGGCATTACGACGGCCGTGAGGTCGTCGCGGCGGGCGATGCGCTAAAGAGCGCCGTCCGAGCCTGATGCGCGATACCGGCGTGTCCCTGATGCGCGAGGCCGGCGTGTCCCTGATGCGGCCTTGACCGGTTCTTACACGCTGGCGATCGACGCCATGGGCGGCGATCACGCGCCAGCCATGGTGATCGACGGCTTGGAGATCGCCGTCGAGCGGCATCCCCATGCCCGATTTCTTCTGGTCGGTGATGAACCCACGCTGACCGCGCTCCTCGCGCACCGGCGCCGGGCACGCGGCGCTTGCACGATCCAGCATGCCGCCGTGGCGATCAGCGCCGACATGAAGCCCACGCAGGCCCTGCGGACTCGCGACTCGTCCATGCGTATCGCCATCGATGCGGTGGCACGGGGCGATGCGGCCGGTGTTGTGTCGGCCGGCAACACCGGCGCGCTTCTGACCCTGGCCAAAATCGTCATAAAAGCGCTGCCGGGTATCGATCGGCCGGCGATGGCGGCGATCGGTCCCTCGGCCCGCGGCGACGTGGTGATGCTGGACCTCGGCGCAAACGTGCAGTGCAGTGTTCGAAATCTGGTTGAATTCGCTGTCATGGGCGACGTCTTCGCCCGTACGGTGCTGGGCCTGCCCGCACCGACCATCGGCCTGCTGAACGTCGGGTCGGAGGATCTAAAGGGCGACGACACCGTCCGTCAGGCGGCGGAAATCCTGCGCGCCAGCCATATCGGCCCGCAGTTCCACGGGTTCGTCGAAGGCCACGACATCGCCGCCGGCACCACGGACGTGATCGTCACCGACGGCTTCACCGGCAACGTCGCGCTGAAAACCGCGGAGGGTGCGTTGAAGCTGATCGGCGGCATGCTGCGGGAGGTATTCAATCGCAACATGATGACCCGGGTCGCCTATCTGCTGGCCAAGCCTGGACTTGACCGTCTGCGCGAATGGCTCGACCCCCGCCGATATAACGGCGCGGTCATGGTCGGGCTGAACGGAGTCGTGGTGAAGTCGCACGGCGGCACCGACGCCCAAGGTTTTGCCCATGCCGTCGACGTCGCAATGGACATGGTGGTGCACCGCTTTAATGACCATATCCGCGAGGACCTCGCCCGCATTGGGCTGGACAAGCGGGCGGCGCGGGAGAAAAACGCCAATGTCGCCGGTCTGGCACCGGCCTGACACCGTATAGCCGATTTACCACCCCCGATCAGGAATGCCGATGCCACCCCGCTCCATCCTTGCCGGTATCGGCGCCTACCTGCCGCAGCGTATCGTCTCCAACGACGAGCTGGCCCGCACGGTCGACACCACCGATGCCTGGATCCGGGAACGGACCGGCATCCAGCAGCGCCATTTCGCCGCCCCGCATGAAACCGCCGTGTTCATGGCGACCGAATCCGCCCGCGCGGCGTTGGCCGATGCGGGGGCTCAGGCGTCGGACGTGGACGGGATCATCGTTGCCACCAGCACCCCCGATCAGGCGTTCCCCGCCACGGCGGTGCGTGTACAGGCGGCACTGGGTGCCACCAAGGGCTTCGGCTTCGATCTGGCCGCCGCCTGCGCCGGCTTCGTCTACGGGCTATCGGTCGCCGACTGCATGATCAAATGCGGCCAGGCCAAAGGCGTGCTGGTCATCGGATCGGAGGTTTACTCCCGCATTCTGAACTGGGCCGATCGCGGCACCTGCGTGCTGTTCGGCGACGGCGCGGGCGCGGTCTTCCTGCGGGCGGGCGAAGGCGCGGGGTCCGACCGGGGCATCCTGTCCACCCATCTCCATGCACAGGGCACCCTCGGTGACATTCTTTATGTCGATGGCGCGGTCGGGCAGCCCGACAAACCCGGTCATCTGGTCATGCACGGCAAGGAGGTCTTCCGTCACGCCGTGACCCGCCTGGCCGAAGCGGTGCAGGAAGCGCTGGCGGCGAACCACCTGACCGCCGCCGATATCGACTGGCTGGTGCCGCACCAAGCCAACCGCCGCATCATCGACGCGATGGGCCGCAAGCTCGGTCTGCCGATCGACCGTGTCGTGATAACGGTCGACCGGCACGCCAATACCTCCGCCGCGTCGGTGCCGCTGGCGCTGCACGACGCGTGGAAGGATGGCCGCATCAAGCGCGGCGATCTGGTGCTACTGGAGGCGCTCGGCGGCGGTCTCGTTTGGGGTTCGGCACTCGTGCGGATGTGAACGATTTCGTCGCAAGCACCTGAAACCTCGCGATTTTCCGCGCAAACAAACTTGACTGCGCCGCTCGGGATGAATAGCGTCCCGGTATGCAAACTGTCACCCGCGCCCATCTGGCCGAAATGATCTACGCCGAAGTCGGGCTGTCGCGGAACGAATCCGCCGACTTGCTGGAAAGCGTACTGACCCGCATTTCGTCGACCTTGGAAGGTGGCGAATCTGTTAAGATCAGCGGGTTCGGAACCTTTTCTGTACGCCAAAAAGGCCGTCGCATCGGCCGCAATCCCAAGACCGGGGAAGAGGTTCCCATCCTCCCGCGGCGGGTGCTGGTGTTCCGCCCGAGCCATGTGTTGAAGTCTCGCATCAACGGTGAAACACCTGGGGCGGACGACGACGAATGAGCGACCAGGGTGGTCTGGGCGACCTCGACAGCGCCGACGATCTGGATTCCGGGGTTGGTCGTTCCCGCCCCAAGAAAGCACCCAACGCTTTCCGCACCATCAGCGAAGTCGCGGAGGAGCTGCATATCCCGCAGCACGTGCTCCGGTTCTGGGAAACCCGCTTCCCCCAGGTCAAGCCACTCAAGCGCGGCGGCGGGCGGCGGTACTACCGGCCGGACGACATTTTACTGCTGCGGCGGGTGGCCGATCTTTTGTACATCCAGGGCTACACCATCAAAGGCGTGCAGCGCCTGCTGCGGGAAGGCGGCGGCCGCCTGTCGGACGACATCCCCCCGCCCTCGGATGCCGAACGCGCCGAAGCGGAGGCCGAGCGCTCGGGTGTGGCGCGCGCACCCGAATTGATGATCCCGGGACTGGATCTGGAGCCGGAGCCCCCGGCGGAACCTCGCGTGCCCCGCGTGGCGCCGCGCCCGAAAGCCGATCCGGACGTGGATCAGCTGCGCACACTGCTGGCCGAGGTGCTGGAGGAACTGGAGTCTCTGCGGGCTTTGTTGCCAGGCTAGAGCGTGATCGCCTGAGGTTGACTTCAACCTCGGGCGTGAATCACCCTCTCAAACAAAGGCTTAGAGCGTGATCGCCTGAGGTTGACTTCAACCTCGGGCGTGAATCACCCTCTCAAACAAAGGCTTAGACCATGAT
>JANXTL010000225.1 GCA_025352375.1 Acetobacteraceae bacterium
GGGTGGTGAGGATTGGCGTGGGTTGGACCTCGGCGCGCTGCGCGGGCGGATTTCTGTCGATGGCGTGGTGCGGGACCAGGGCGTGTCGTCCGACCTGATGGGGCACCCGTTCGCGTGTCTGGCGTGGCTCGCAAGCTCCGAGGTCGCGGCGGCGTTCGGCGGGTTGAAGGCCGGACAAACCGTGATGCTCGGCAGTGTGACCCCGCCGGTCTGGCTGGATGCGCCAGGGGAGGTGGTGGTGGAGTTCGAGGGGTTGGCACCGGTCAGGGTGGGGTTCGGGTAATTCCCCCCTCGTCATGGCCGGGCTTGATCCGGCCACCTCAGGCCAGTGTGGCACGTGAACACCGGCGGATCGCTATTATCGCCTCGGTCGGTCAGGACCGAGAACGTCCATACTACCCCTGTGCCGGGTGAGCACGTCCTTTAGCTTCGCCTCAAGCTCCCGCTTAAGCGCCTCCGACGCGCGCCCTACCACGCCGGCATCGGGCCGTTGGGCAGCGAGTGGCCAGGGTTGGCTCGTGGTGTAGGCGACCATCGCGCGGTGTTCGGATTGTGCCCCGGTCGGGTCTGCCACGGTAAGCACGTAGCCGATGTGGCGATGTTTGTAGCGCGACAATCAGGATGACGTTTGGTAATCGCGGCGTCGTCAGGGTGTCGCGTGACGACGATTACGCCGCGTGGAGCTGGATCACGTGGATCACCACTTGGTCGTTCTGGAACACCCAGTCCCAGTGGGTGCGGCCGTTGATGTTAACCGAGGTTCCGTCCGAACAGACGATGCGCGAACGGCGCAACCGGGCGAGAATGGCGCCAACCTCGTTGTCTAAGCAGGGCTGCGCGCGTTGCAGCATGGCGTCGAGCGCGCCTTCGCCGATCCTCAGAGCGAACAGGCGTTGGAACAATCGAGTCAGCCGCTGGTATCAGATGCCGTGGGTGAAGCGCAGGTAGATGGCCAGACCCAGAATGTTGAGACCGAAGAGGGAGCCTTCTTCCATGCCCTTCGGCACGGGCGCTACCGTGATGCCGCCGCCAGACTGGCAGCGCCCGGCATTACGTTCCACCCGGGTGACCACGGGACGGATGACAGGTAGATCGATCTTGTCGTGCCGGGCGTGTAGCACATGGTCCGTATCCGTCAGCGACGTTTGGCAGAAGGCGCAACAGGCGGGTTTCGCGGTGACCGTCGGCCACCGCCTTTGCGTCCCAGGCTGCCCCGGCGCGGGCCGGTTCGTTTGGCTTTCTCGGGGCGGCTGGGTTTCTGGCCCTTCGACGGCGGCGTGCTGGAAATGTCCGGTGTTTTCGGGGGATCGGACAGTCTGGCTTCGAGCGCGACGATGCGGGCGGTTAACGCCTGGACCTGCGCCCAGAGCGCCAGGATCAGGGCGTCTTTCTCGGCATGGCTCAGGTGGCGGAGGTGGGTCGCCCAGCGGCTAGAATTGAGTCGCTCGTGACCGTGTCAAGGGGAAAATCAGCCGATGCTCAAAGCAGCGTGATCCGCCGGAGACAACTGGGTTGAGCACTTACCCGCCCATCAACGCCAACAAGCCAACCGGCTAACGCACGATTTGATGCACACTGACCGGGAGGGGGCCGACCCTGATGAACGGGGGCGGATCGTGCCGCCTTGAAACCGCGGCGCTGCTGGCATTCAGCTGCGGCCCCTTTCAGCCGCGAGCTTCTTCCGGCCCAGCCGCCCATCACCGCGCCGACGGTCTTGTTCTGTGTTGGGAATTTTTACACCACGAGCCATCTCGAAAATATACCGCAGCCTAAGGGATTATTTTGTTTGTATAATTTAACTTGGCACGACATTTGCTTAATTGACTTTACGAGGCGAACAAAGTCGCCTCCTAACCGTAGGAACTTAACGTCAATGCGTGTCCTTCCCACTATCCGGCGCCTATTGGGCGCTGCGGCTATCATCGCCGGAGTACTGGCTGCTCCTGCTCCGCAAGCACAAGCTGCTTCGACCGGCCTGCTGATCCTTGAAGGCAGTGACGCTCAGACCTTCCACGGCCTGGATCCCTACAGCACAAACTTCCTTAACGGCTTGGCGACGTTCTCGAACGCCTCCACCCTGCCAATCGCCTACTTCGGCGCCACTCCAAGCGGCAGCCCCACCGTGGGCAAAGTCGCGCTTGGGGGTGTATTGCCCAGTCTCGCCGTCCTGCTGGCGAACTATTCAGGTCTCTATCTGAACAATGCCTCCAGCTGCTGTAACGAAGCTTTGATCAGCGCCGGCGATGCTTCGATTGTCGCGTCCTTCCTGTCCGCCGGCCGCAGCGTGGCACTCGAAAACTACCAAGGCGGCGCGGTATTCGACGTCATCCTTGGCAACACCGGCACCGGCGCCGGCACCGCCAAGTCCCACGTCGCGGGCCTCGGCGGCGGCGCAACGGGTATCGGCAGCTGCTTCGACGGGAACATCGTGGCCCCCGGCGGCGCCGCGTTCTTCTCGGTTCCGGTCGGCAGCGCGGTGCCTAATATCGGCTGCTTTGGTCACCAAACCTATGAATCGAGCTTCTTCGACACGTTCGGCCTGACGACCTACATCGCCACCAATCCCACCCTGAGCGCTTTCAACGTTGTCATCAGCAATGGCGGCGGCGGTCTGATCGCAGCCATCCCCGAGCCGGCTTCCATGCTGGTTCTGGCCGCGGCTCTGACCGGCCTCGGCGTTGTGCGGCGTCGCGTTCGTCGCTAAGCCGCCTGTCGGAATTCTTTACACATGAGGGCGTGCAGGTGGCACGCCCTCTTTTTTTGCCTTTTCGGCCCAGACATGCACAAAAATAACCGTTTAGCAGCGCAGCAAAAAAAACGCCTGACGGACCACTCCGTTAAAACCTAGACCATCGCCACCGGCCGCACCGGAGTAACTGCTCAACTCAGTTGAAGCACAGATCCGCCGCGTAGAACGGTGCGTATGGCCTCATATGCATCGATCTCCTGGCGCGCAGCGGTTCCAACGACCGACCTGACATTGGCGAGCAGGTCAGCGGCCTAGGTGGTCCGGAAGCCTCCGGTGACTTTGCGGTAAATGGCTGCTGGGCGGACTTCTCGCTCGCTGCCGTTGTTATCCGGTGGGACGTCGGGATGCTCCAGGAAGGTGAACAAACTATTTCGCACCTTTCCGTATCGTTTTCGCAGCCGCCTGCCATGTTTGTTTGTTGGTAGGCGCGAGCCCCATGATGGCGGTCATTTCCCGGTCCAACCGGATCGCTGGCAGATCGATCTTGTCGGGCCGGCCGTGTAGCACATGGTCCGCATCCGAGAGTGCGACCTGGCAGAACGCGCAACAGGCGGATTTCGCGGTGACTGTCTCATCTGGCACGCACGCCAGCGGCCGGCCACCCCCCTTGCGTCCCAGGCTGCCCCGGCGCGGGCCGGTGCGTTTGGCTTTCTCCGGGCGGTTGGGTTTCTGACCCTTCGGCGGCGGCGAGCTGGAAATGTCCGGTGTTTTCGGGGGATCGGACAGTCTGGCCTCGAGCGCGACGATGCGGGCGGTTAACGCCTGGACCTGCGCCCAGAGCGCCAGGATCAGGGCGTCTTTCTCGGCATGGCTCAGGTGGCGGAGGTGGGTCGCCCAGCGGC
>JANXTL010000226.1 GCA_025352375.1 Acetobacteraceae bacterium
CGCCATATGCAGCCTCCTGGCCGGACTCCTGCAAAGCCGGCTCGGTTGGCTCCCGCTGAACCTTCTGTCGATCGTGCTGATTTTGACCGCGACCGCGGCCGTTGCGTGGTTGCGTTTCAACCCACGCCGAATGGTTCTGGCCGCTTCCTAGAGCGTTTTCGCCTTATTTCCAGTTACAGTGCAGGGGCTCTAACGCTTCAGCGAGGCCTGTAGGCGCGACAACCGGTCCGTAGCATCCCGGTCGCCCATCGCCGCCGCGCGCTGGTATAGGCCGATCGCGAGACCAGCATCCGACGTGACACCATGGGCACCGATATCCGTCAAATAGTGGGGGTCGTTGGCCTTCGCGAGGCCCGTGAGCGCCGCTGCCGACCCCTCGATCGCCGGGTTTTCGAAGACCGCACGGGCCGAGACGACATCGCCTTTTGCCAACAGCCGGTTGCCCCGAGCAACCAACGCCGTGACCGTCGACGATCCGGCCGGCACTATTTCAACGCCGGAACAGCCCAATGGCGTACCGCGGCCCGCAACTCCGGCAGCCCTGCCCAACAGATGACTGCCGCGATTATCGTCGTGAGCACGAAGACCGTTGTCAGGACTTTCGCCATCGGGCGCGAGGTAAAGAGGCCGATGCGCTCGCGTCGCCGGTGTCGTTGGGCGGGACGCTGGCGCAGGTCTTCATGCCCGTATGTCTGCGGCGGCCGATCGGAGGTGACCCTGGCGGGACGCGACGAAAAATCGGGGACCGGCGGCGGTGGTTCGGGATCGTGTTCGCGATCCGGTTCACGCTCAATGAGCCGTAAAGCTTTCCCGGGCGGCAAGGCCGCTTCGACTGCGATCCGGGTTTCGATCCGGTCGACCGCCAGATTACCGGCGCGCGGCAATGTGTCCCACATGGCGGGATCTCCAGCCAGGACGATTTGCAGGCATAAGTCCTGCCCCACCGTCGTGGGCCCGATCAGAGCCAGATAACTTACCAGATCGCTGGTAAGCCGCGCAGCGTTTTCGATTAACAGAACGATACGACGCTCCTGCGCGACCGGCAGGGTAATTGCGTCGAAAAACCGCTCCACCCGGTCGGCGCCGCCAGATCCCTGGCCAACGACCTGGTTCATCGCAGTTTGTAGATCGAGCGGCTGATCGCCGTAGCTCCGCAGCCGCACAACGCGGCATTGTTGCTGGTTCAGCAGCGGTTCGGCACGGTCCAACACGCCCGCCCGAGCGGCGCGGTCGGACCCCGTCAAGGCGATCAATGCCTTGTTCGCTAATATGGCCTTGACCAACTCACGCTCCAACGACGACGCTGGCACTTTTATATTTGACAAACCCACTCCTTCCGGTTATGGTCCGTTCCTAGACAGGAACCAAGACCATGCCTCGCAGCATACTCGATAAGCCCTTCTTCCGCGACGAAGCCGAAGCCTATGCGAAGCTGGAATCCATCATCTGGCCGGAAGGTCCTGTGTGCGTCCATTGCGGCCGTTGGGATCGCATCGGCTTGATGAAGGGAAAGGCTACCCGGCCCGGCCTCTATAAGTGCTATGCCTGCCGGAAGCAGTTCCGCGTCACGATCGGGACGGTGTTCGAGGCCAGCCACATCCCCTTGCATGTTTGGATGCAAGCTGTCTTCCTCATGGTCAGCAGCAAAAAAGGCGTCAGCACCCACCAGTTGCACCGGACGCTGGGCATCACGCTGAAAAGCGCCTGGTTCGTCAGCCATCGGATTCGGGAAGCCATGAAGCCTACCCAAACCGACCCTCTT
Organism: Acetobacteraceae bacterium; assembly: GCA_025352375.1. Classification (GTDB taxonomy): domain Bacteria; phylum Pseudomonadota; class Alphaproteobacteria; order Acetobacterales; family Acetobacteraceae; genus Rhodopila. Next base: position 1,763 of record JANXTL010000226.1, read on the forward strand.
GGCGGCGCTGGCATGACCCTTGAAGGCGACGAAACCTATATCGGAGGGAAGGGAGAGAATCGGGCATATGGCCCCGTTCCGACCAAGCAGATCGTCATGACGTTGGTGGAGCGCAGCGGAGCAGTCCGCAGCTTTCACGTCCCGAACGTGACCGCCGCGACGCTTCATCCTATCTTGGCGAAGCATGCCAACACGGACAGCCGGTTCATGACTGATGAGTCCAACGTCTATAAGGGCATCGGCTGGAACTTCCGGGGAGGCCACGCCACGGTGAACCACTCCGCCAAGGAATACGTCCGGGGCGAAGACTACACCAACACCGTGGAAGGCTTCTTCTCCATCGTGAAACGCGGGATTTACGGTATTTATCAGCATGTTAGCGAGGCGCATCTAAAGCGCTACCTGACCGAGTTCGATTTCCGCTACAGCTACCGGATCAAGACCGACTTCGACGATATGGCTCGGATGGACAAGGCGTTGTCCGGTATCGTTGGCCGGAGGCTGACCTATCGAACAGTTGGTAAATCTGGGGCAGCGGCGGCTGCCTAAACCATGATCGTTTGAGGTTGCACGCGATCGCGGCGTTCGATCATGGTCTAAGCCACTACTGTCCGGTCAATCACCGAACAAATTCAATTGGTTATCGTACATGACAGGTACGGAACTGTCGGCTGTTTGTAAGATGACCGATTCTATCGAGGCTTTTTCAAATATTGTCACCGAAAATACCTGCATCAATGTGTAAAGTGAGACCTCCAGCTTCAACCGCTTCCGGACGATGGCGACCAGCACGTACACCGACACCGCGATCCAAATTTGCGTCTTCACGGCGTTCTCGGAGGTTCCGTAGAATTTCTTGATCCGGAGGTGCTGCTTGATCCATTTGAAGAAAAGTTCGACCTGCCAGCGACTCTTATACAGGTCGCAGATCGTCAATGCCGGAAGGGTCGTCTGATTGGTGAGGAAAATCAGCGTCTTGCCGGTTTTTGGGTCTTTGTATCGCACCCGCCGGAGATGCATCGCATAATCTTTGGCCGTATAATACCCGTCCAGCGCAATCGTCTGATCTGCGATCACGCCCGCCGCACGGTCAGTGGCGGCCGAATACACCCGATGCGCCTTGAGGTTGGATTTGGCCCGGGTCACGAAGAAGGCGCCAGCCTGATGCAACCCGTACAAACGACCGAAATCGACATACCCACGGTCCATGACATAGATCGCGCCCGCCTCGGGTACGAGCATATCGAGTGCATGCACGTCGTGCAGCTTGCCGTCGGAAATGTGAATGAAACTCGGGATATTGCCTCGTAAATCCAGCAATGTATGCATCTTCACGGCGGCTTTGGTTGAGCGGAAATGTGCCCACGGGAACAATGACAGGCACAAATCGATGGTTGTCGAGTCCAATGCGTAGACGGTTTCCTTCAAATCCACCGACAGACTCTCGCCGGTATAAAGCCGCCTCGCCTGTGCGATCAGCCGTTGGGCAAATTCAGCATAAATGCGCCAATCGCGGGTTTCATTGGCATCGGCCAAAGTCGACCGCCGGATTGGTCCGCGAAAGCCCATGTGCCAGAGCTTCGCGGGTTGCGCCGACAGACACGCTTCAATATCGCGAAGGCTTTCCCGGTAGGTCAGTTGGGCGAAAGCCATGGCCCGGTATTGCTCGGTGCACGGAAATGTTCGCACATCGTGGTCGCCGCGATGATGCGCCACGAGCCGGGCGAACGTGCTCCACGGCAGGCAATCCATCAGCTGCGAGAATATCGTCTTTCCGGCGTTCATGGTCGGGCCCTCCCCGGAAAAGGGTCGGGGAAATCGCCGCCAACTTCAAATCGACACCACCCAAAATCGCCTGAAAACCGCTCTGTATCAGATACTTACTGGAGGTTCGTTCGCCGTCAACCGGACAGTAGTGAGATTTTGATAAAAATCGGCGCGAATTCTGTGCGCGGGCAGGCGGTCCAACCCTTGAACCGCCGCCGTGGCCTACTGCTAACGCCGTTCGGTCCAACTTTCCGAAAACGCCAGCGCGCATGTGCTGAAAGGTTTTCCCTCCCGCATGCGCGGCCATGGCTGCCCCGCTGCGTCCACGCCGTTACGTGTCAGGCGCGCACCAAGGGCCGGAATCAGCACGGTGCAGACCCCGTATGGCCTGGTGGGATCGGCGAACGGTTCGGTGTGAATCAACAGAGGCTCGCCAATG
>JANXTL010000269.1 GCA_025352375.1 Acetobacteraceae bacterium
TTGGGTGAAGGGGGTGCTGGGGTCGATTTGTGTCATGGTAAAATGTCCTGGCTGGGCAAAACAGGACTATAAGACTATTATAGGAAATAGGTCAAGATATATTGTGCATCGCTGGAGCGCAATGGCTTGAATCGGTTCGGCGCCGAGGTGCGGGTGGGTGGCACGGGAATGCCGCCGAGCGGCGGCTGAAGACGCGCCGTTTTGACGTCGTACAACCGATTGCCGTGGATAGACACAAGCCTCGCTGCGTACCCCACTGTCGCCGCGCCGATAATCGGCGTAGACATCCCCTTTACTCCAACCTGGGTGGACAAACTGGTGGCTGCGATACCGATCACGACGGCGATGGTGGATGCGGCCCTTGGGGCGACGGCCGCGCAACCCCTGCCGGACGGCGCGACGACATTTGCGGCCGGCGACCTGGTCGTCTACCCCGCGCATGGCGTCGGCAAAGTCGACCGCGTAGGCGTGGAGGAGATGGCTGGCCACAAGCTGCACCTGATCCAAATCTCCTTTGAAGAAAACCGCATGACGCTGCGCGTGCCCGTAGCGCAGGCGCGCGCCACCGGTCTGCGCAAGATCGGCAGCGCGGAAGCGATGAGCGAGGTGCTGACCATCCTGTCCGGCCGCTCCCGCACCAGCCGCATGATCTGGGCCAAGCGCGGCCAGGAATATCTGGCGAAGATCAACTCGGGCGACCTCAAGCAACTTGCGGAGGTCGTGCGCGATCTTCGTGGTGCCGGCGACGGCTCCGGCACCAGCTATTCTCAGCGGAACCTGTTCGAACTCGGGATCGACCGCCTGGCGGGGGAATTCGCCGCCACGTCGGGCATCGACAAGGCGGCCGCGATGGAGCGTCTGACCACCACGCTGCAAACCGCCCGCACGGCCGACACATCCCGCGTGGAGAAAGCCGCCGCGGCGGCGGCCGCGGCCGTCGAAGCTGCTGCGTAATCGGGCGCCGGCGCTTCGGGTGGCGAAGGCGTGTCCGGCGCCAATGCCATCAGCGCCAGTGCCATCAGCGCCAGGGCGGCCACGATAGGGGCGAAAGTACGAATGGGTCAGGCGTTCGGTGCGTTGGTCATCCCATGCAACATGCCACAGATCGCGACCATTTTGGGGAGGACATTGCCGATAAAAGGGGCGATGGCCTCAAGCGCACCGGGTGGCCGCGGATCGTTCGGCATCGGGACGGCGGCGGCCGCGATTTTGGCATGCTCGGACGTGGCGGCGATCGCGGCATTCAGGTCGCCGGACGTATTCAGGGGGGCCAGGGCCGCCCAGGCGAGCCCGAGGTAGGGCGGCCAGTGGGAAAGGTGCCGGTACATGCTGGCCAGGATGGGCTTTTCCCCGATTGCGCCGAACCCGTTCAGGCGGGTCACCAGCGCCGCGACATGCGCTGGCATGGCGTTTAGCGGGGTCAGTGCTGGGAGGGGAATATCGAAATTTTCCGTCATCGCGAACGACGGCGCGCCATGCACGACTTTGCCGCCCCCTGTTGCGCAAGCCGTTAACGCGATTAGCGCCATGCTGTTGGTGCGATCGTAGGCCGTCAGCACATTGTGGATGCGGGCCAGATCGTCTGAGGAAAGCCCAATCGCGCTGAAAACCTCCGGCGGTACCGGTGGGAGGACAGGGGGAGGCAGGCTGGTCCGGAAAGCCGCTGTCGCGCGGCCGACTGTGCCATCCATGTAAACCGGCCTTATCGCCCGCCACGCCCAGGGCAGGGCATCCGGGATGGTCGCCAGATGCCGCCATATCAGGTTCACCGCCCCGACGCGGTAGACCGCCCGGATATCCGCGAAGATCGCCGCGGTTTCGCCGGTTGCCTCGGCCTCGGTAACCGCTGGGACCGGGTCGTCCGCCATTCAGGCTTGCGCCACGGCCGAGGACCACGGGCTGGCGGCGTCGCTGATTCCCGAACGGCTGCCGTCCGGGTTCAGCGCGATCGCGTTGGGGCAGGCGAAATTGATGGGCATGACGCTGTGTTCGACGACCTCGGTCGGGCCGTCGGCTTCCAGCGCGGCGATGACGTCCGGCGGCAGGCGGATGTCGGCCGAGCAGCCCTCGGGGCCGGAGATGTCGACGCGGGGGTGGTGGGCGGCTTGGTCCAGCGACATCCCGAAATCGGCGACGAAGGTCATCATCTGCGCGACGGAGGCCAGAATGCGCCGCCCCCCGGATGCGCCCATCGCCAGCCACGGCCGATCCCCGTCCTTGAGGATGATGGGCGACATGTTGGTCAGCGGCCGTTTGCCGGGGGCGATGGAGTTGGGCTGATTGGGGGACGGGTCGAACCACATCACCCCGTTGTTCATCAGCACCCCGGTGCCGGGCAGCACCACGCGGCTACCCATCGACGACAGCAGGGTGGTGGTCATGGTGACGACATTTCCGTCCGTGTCGCAGACGGTGAGGTGGGTCGTGCAGGTTTCGGCAGCCATTGGGTCTGCGTCGCCCAGGCCCGCCAGCCGTTCGGCGTAGGCGGCCTTCATGGCGCGGGTGAAGGCGGTATACCAGGCGGCGTCGGGGGTTTTGCCATGGGGGACGGACTTCATCTGGTCGAGCACCCGCATCATGGTCGGCGCCGCGGTCAGCCCGCCGGCCAACTGCAAGGTGCGGCCGCGCCACCCATATTCAGTGGCAGGCGTGGTGCGGGCTTGGCAATGGATCAGGTCCTGCGCGTTCAGCACGCCGCCGACCGATTTTACGTCGGCGACCAAAGCGCGCGCGATGTCGCCCTGGTAGAAATCGTTCAGGCCCGCGTTGCTGAGCCGCTCCAGGGTTGCCGGCAGGTTGCCGAGCTTGAAAAAGCCTGGCTTGCCCTGGTACGGCGCCACCGGAGGCAAGCCGCCCGGCAGATAGATGCGGGCGCTCTCGTCGTACAGCCGCAGTACGGAGGCGGACGAGGCGATCTTCAGGGTGGTGTACCAGTCCTGTGGGAGGCCCCGTTGTGCCAAGGCCAGTGCAGGCGCCATGATTTCCCGAATTGGCAGCTTGCCCCACTGTTTCAGCATGCGGTCGTATCCAGCCAGAGCCGAGGGGATGGCGAAGGACAACGGCCCGTGGATATTGGCGTCGTCCTCGACCTCCGGCCACGAGAACAGGTCGTTTTTGAGGCGTCCGGTCAGCTTGAACGCGGACGGGTTCAGGCCGCTGGGGGCCACTGGTCCGAAGTCCACCACGTCCGCCCTGGATTGCCCGGCGCGGTGCACGAGGGCGAAGCCGATGCCGCCGAGGCCGGAGTTCCAAGGTTCGGTTGTCGATAGCGCGAGGGCCGTCCCGACCGCCGCGTCGATTGCGTTGCCGCCGGCGTTCAGGATTGCGACGCCGGCCTCGGCCGCGGCTTTGACCTGGGACACGACCATGCCGCGCTTGCCGGTGGCGGAGGGTTTGGTCAGCGACCAGTTTTGGGTGACGTGCGGGGTTGGGGTGTGATTCACGGCGGGGGCCTCCGGTTGGTTGGACCGATGGTCGGACGGGTTGGCGCTGGAGGCAAGATGGGATGCGGTTAGCCACCCTTCCGCAGCGCCCTGACAAACCGAGGACCGGCTTGCGTGAAACCGGTCGCGCGGCAAAACGCCTGCAAGGCCGGATCGTCCGACGCGGCCGATAATTCCAGCGCGCCGCAACCCGCGACTCGAGCGGCCTGCGACGCGGCTTTGAGCAGAGCCCGGCCGATGCCGCGTCGCCGGCTATCCGGCCCCACATACAGCGATGCGATCAGCGCGGTGGGCCGATCGGCGTCGAGGGTGCGGTACCAATGCACCAGCACCAGGCCGCTCGGCGGGCCCCACTCCACCGCGATCAACGCCGCGCCCCCATCGCGTCGGATGGCGTCCAGGCGGTCGGCCAACACAAGCGGAGCAATCTCGATGCCGGCGGTGGCCAGCAGTTCGGACACGCCTGGCGCCTCGGCCCCGGTCGCGGTGCGGATTTCCATGCCGTAGCGGTTTTTCATGGTCCATCCTCTCATCCCGGTGTCCGCCGGTCACGGAAACGTGCGGGCGAGGCCGGAGCGCCCATTCCGCTTTTTGCCGCAATCGGATGTTCTACGACTTGATGACGCCGCCAAACACCCAACATTAAACTTTGCGATCAGGAGGTCGATATCATGCGAACCATTCGGAAAATCGCGATAGCCGCTGCCATGACCGGTGCCCTGGCGGCTTGTACCAACCCCTATGACCCAGGTCAGCGCGCCCTCGGCGGCGCGGCCATTGGCGCGGGTGGCGGTGCACTCATCGGCGGTGCCTTGGGTGGTGGTCGCGGTGCGTTGACCGGTGCATTGGTCGGCGGCGCGGCCGGTGCGTTGACGGGCGTGGCGACGACCCCGCCGCCGCCGTACCGTGGCGGCGGTTACTACCAGGGCGGTGGCTACTATCAGGACGGTGGCTACTACGCGCCGCAGCGCGGTCCGTACCGGGATGGTGGCTACTACGCGCCGCAGGGCGGCCCGTACCAGTACTGATCGCGCGCTGGTGACCATTATGTTTCCACGCATCCTTGTCGGCGTCGCGATCGTGAGCGCCTCCCTCGTCGGCGTCCCGCGAGCGTCCGCGGAGATCCGCTCGCTCGCGACGACCGGCGTCTGGACCGCGTATGGTGGCACCGGCGATGACAACCGAGCCCTGTGCGGGTTGAGCACGGCTGGCGCGGAGACACGGCGTATCGCTATTCAGCAATATGCCGGGGAAACGGGCCTGGAACTTCGGCTGGTCAAGGAAAGCTGGGTCATTCCGACAAACACCCGGGTTGACATCCAGTTTCAGTTCGACGGGGCTCCGCCGATTCCCATGCAAGCCGTCGGGGCGGATCGTACGCTTGTGGTGGCTTTGACGTTCGAACAGTCCATGCCGTTTATGCGCAGCGTCCGCGCGGGGCGGCAAATTCGGGTCATCTTCCAGGCCGGCGACGAACTGCCGTGGGTTGGCGGGTTGACCGGCAGCGCCCGCATTATTAATGCATTCAACGCCTGCCGCGGGGGTTTGGCGCCCGCCGTTGCGTCCCAACCCTTCGCCGTGCCGGCGCCGTCAACACAAACCCGTCCCTGACCACCGCGTAAGAGCAATCAACCGGGCTACCGGAGGCAATCTTTATGATGGGTTTCTACGCGTTCAGGAATGGCGACGAACGCCCCGTTGGCGCCTTCACCATTACGCCCGGTTCCACCACGAAATTTCTTCTCAAGGGCGTACCGCTTGGCGCGCAGTTGTCCCTGAGATCCAATAACCCAGCGCGATTGGCGATGACTTTGGTCGATCGGCATTCGATCGACGTTCTTCAGCCGCTGGCCTGGGGACAGGGCGCGTCCGACAGGACGACCGATGGTCTCGCGAACACCGAGTTCGGGCAGTATCTCGTCCAACTTTCAGCTCAAAAAGTGTCGGACGTGGCGGCCGCGCCCACGGTCATTGTGGCGCAGGCCTCGATAGGCGGCGTTCTGGGGGATCGGGCCGAAATGTGGGTGACGACCGACAATGCGCTGGCAACGCGCCTGGAGGTATTGGTGCGCGCCCAACTGAACGCCGATCTGCCAAAATCGCTCAAGGACCAGTCCGAGTATGGCGGGGTCTTTTACCGCCGGTCGCGCAACGGCGCGATCGAGCATACCGGGTCGTTCAAGGGGCCTGCTCAACAGGGCACCGTCGATATCGGACATAAGAAGCCGAATATGGGGTGTCCCGATGGTTCGATTCCCGTCGCCTGGTACCATACCCACCCTTTCGTCCTGACCAGCCAGGGCATGGCGTATGCATCGAAGGAATTCATCGAGGGGGACTCGGCCATTTCCGACCAGCAGCAGATCTCCGGCTATCTCGGAGTCTACGATGGGACGTTTTGGCGTTACGACCCGGCGCCTCAGTCCCGCGACAATTTCGCGACTGACGTCGCCGGTCGCGTCATCCCCGAACGTCAAGGACGCTTTGTGCAACTGGACGGCAGACTGAATACAAAGTTCTGACAGGTCTCCGTATCGCTGCGTTCAATAAAGCGTCGTGCGCAACCGCTCGGGATAGTCGCGGTCGTATTGCTCCCCGCCCACCATCCCCGCTGTGATGTCTGCCAGGATAGTGCCGGTGCTTGGCAGCGACTTCCGGGGCGTGTGTTTCTCGGGGTTCCATAGTTCCGATCGTACGAGGGCCTTGGGGCACTGGAAGTAGATGCGGTCCACGGTGACGACGATCACGCTGCGGGGCAGGGTGCCACGGAACGGAAACCGCTCCAGTAGCGCCGGATCGACGGAGATCGCGGCGCTGCCGTTGATCCGCAGGGTTTCCCCAACGCCGGGGATCAGGAACAGCAACGTCACGCGGGGATCGTGGATGATATTGCGCAGACTGTCGGCGCGGTTGTTGCCGCGCCGGTCCGGGATCAGCACCGTCTTGTCATCCAACACATGGACGAATCCGGCCGGGTCGCCGCGCGGCGATACATCCAACCCGCCCGGCCCGCTGGTGCCCATCACGACGAAGGGCGAGGCCTCGATCATCGCGCGGTAATGCGGGTGGATATAGTCGATTTCTTTAGCGATCGCACCGGGCGAGATCTCGCCATACAGCGTGTTCAGCGTCGCTTCGTCGCGGATCAGGTAGTCCGGGGCGATCATGTCCATAACGGGTACTCCCAGGGGTCAGGCCGCACTATTCTCCACTATCGTCGCCTCGGCAATCACTTTGGCTGGGCCGGCCAGCATGGTAGCGCCGTCGCGTACGAGGGCTTCGGTCCGTTTTTCGGCCGCACGTACCTGCTCCAACCTGTCCAGCACGCGTTCGAGCTGCTCGAACGGCACAACGACCACCCCGTCGGCGTCGCCCACGATCACGTCGCCGGGGCGCACATAGACGCCCCCCAATGTGACCGGCGCGCCCACCACACCCGGCCCGTTCAGCGCGGGGGAATTGGGTTGGATGCCGCGGCAGAACACCGGTAAGCCGGTGGCGATAATCCCGGCCTTGTCCCGCGCCAACCCATCGGTGACGAAGGCCGCCACACCCTTGTTCCGCATGACCGCGGCCGCGAGGTCCCCGAATACCGCCGTCTTGGTAAACGCGTCGTTGGCCAGGACGATGACGTCGCCGGGCTGCGCCTCATGCACCGCGCCGAACATGGCGGCGATGTCGGCAGGGTAGGCGAAGGCAGTCAGCGCCGGTCCGGCGAACACGGCGTTCGTCGGGTCCAGCGGCTTGATGGTGTAGTCCAGGGCGCCCCGCCCCTCCATCGCGTCGCACAGATGCGATGTCTGGGCGCCCCGGAAGCGGGCGACCAGGGCGGGATCAGGCCGGCGATGGCCCCGGTGGATGGTCAGGATAGGCGGGTTGCCGAGCATGGGTGGTCCTTGTGTTTGGAAGTTACCGGAGGGTATCGCATGGGTTTCTTGGACACCATCACGCCAGCGGAAACCGAGGCCGGGCGCGCGCTGGGATTGGCCACGATGGCGGTCCTGATGGGAGTCGGTTTCATTCCGCCGCTACGGTCCTACGCGCAGCGCATTCGCGTGGCCATGGCCGCGTTCTACGTTCTGTGCGTGCTGGGGTTCGTGGTGTACTGCGCGTTGTTCCGCTAGAGCGTGATCGCCTGAGGTTGACTTCAACCTCGGGCGTGAATCACCCTCTCAAACAAAGGCTTAGACCATGATCCAACGCCGAGATCGCATGCAACCTCAAACAATCACGCTCTAGGGGCGCCGGAGGAGTTCGTCCT